>NZ_JACJDR010000001.1:0-527233 GCF_014163655.1 Pseudoalteromonas sp. SR45-1
GTAAAGTTTAGAAATAAAAAAGCCGCTTACTTTTACAAGTAAGCGGCTTTTAAATTTAAACCGATATTTATACTAATTTAGCAAGAATATCGTTAAATGTAGTGCTTGGACGCATTGCTTTAAAGGCTGCATCATCGTTAGGCTGGAAGTAACCGCCTAAATCAACTGCAGGGCCTTGCGCATCGTTAAGTTCACTTACGATTTGCTCTTTATTAGACTCAAGGTCGCTAGCGATTTGAGTAAACTGTGCTTTAAGTTCACTGTCATCATCTTGCTTAGCAAGTTCTTGTGCCCAGAATAAAGATAGGAAGAAATGAGAACCACGGTTATCAATTTCTTTCACTTTACGTGAAGGCGATTTGTTTTCAGCAAGGAACGTACCTGTTGCTTTATCTAGGGTATCAGCAAGTACTTGTGCCTTGTTGTTACCAGCAGTTACGCTTAAGTGCTCAAGTGATGCAGCAAGTGCTAAAAATTCACCTAAAGAATCCCAACGTAAGTGGTTTTCTTTTTCGAATTGTTGAACATGCTTAGGTGCAGAACCACCCGCGCCAGTTTCAAATAAGCCACCACCGTTCATAAGTGGAACAATTGAAAGCATTTTAGCACTTGTACCCAACTCTAAAATTGGGAATAAATCTGTAAGGTAATCACGTAAAACGTTACCTGTTACAGAAATAGTGTCTTTACCTTCTTTAATACGCGCTAGTGAGAACAATGTTGCTTCAAGCGGTGCTAAAATTTGAATATCTAGGCCAGCTGTATCGTGATCTGGTAGGTATTTATTTACTTTTTTGATTAGCTGCGCATCATGTGCACGGTTTTCGTCTAACCAGAAAATAGCTGGAACGCCTGTTGCGCGTGCACGATTTACTGCAAGCTTAACCCAATCTTGAATTGGTGCGTCTTTAACCTGACACATACGCCAGATATCGCCTTGCTCAACACTGTGCTCAAGTAATGTATTACCATTTGCATCAACAACACGGATAGAACCGTCCGCTTTTGCTTCAAATGTTTTGTCGTGTGAACCGTATTCTTCAGCTTTTTGAGCCATAAGGCCAACATTTGGAACGCTACCCATTGTTGTTGGATCAAACGCGCCATTTTCTTTACAAAAATCGATAGTTGCTTGGTAAACACTTGAGTAACAGCGATCAGGAATTACAAAGCTAGTGTCTTGTAATTTACCATCGTTATTCCACATTTGACCGCTTGAACGGATTGCTGCAGGCATAGATGCATCGATGATCACGTCACTTGGTACGTGTAAGTTAGTAATACCACGGTCAGAATCAACCATAGCAATAGCAGGGCGGTTAGCGTAAACAGCTTGAATATCTGCTTCAATTTCTTCGCGCTTAGCATCGTCTAATGTTTGGATTTTAGAATATACGTCGCCTAAACCATTATTTACATCAACACCTAGCTCTTCAAAAAGCTCACCGTGTTTAGCAAATACATCTTTGTAGAATACTTTAACAGCGTGACCGAAGATGATTGGATCAGATACTTTCATCATTGTCGCTTTCATGTGAAGCGAGAACAAAACACCTTTCTCTTTAGCAGCGTCAATTTCTGCAGCTAAGAAAGCTTGAAGCTTAGAAGCGCTAATGCTTGATGCATCAATAACTTCGCCAGCTAAAAGAGGTGTGCTTTGTTTAAGAACAGTAACGTCACCGTTAGTTGCAACATGTTCAATACGCACATCAGTGGCTGTATCAACAGTTACTGATTTTTCTGAACCGAAGAAATCGCCTTCGCTCATACTTGCAACGTAAGACTGAGAATCTTTGCTCCACGCACCCATTGAATGTGGGTTGTTACGTGCATATTCTTTTACAGAGCCTGGCGCGCGACGATCTGAGTTACCTTCACGTAGTACAGGGTTTACTGCACTGCCTTTAATTTTGTCGTAAGCCGCTTGAATTGCTTTTTCTTCATCATTTTTAGGTTCCACAGGGTATTCTGGAAGAGCGTAACCTTTTGCTTGAAGCTCTTTAATTACAGCGCGAAGCTGTGGTACAGATGCACTGATGTTTGGTAATTTGATGATGTTTGCTTCTGGTGTTTTAGCAAGCTCGCCAAGTTCAGCAAGTGCATCACCAATGCGTTGTTCTTCTGTTAAATAATCAGGGAAGCTAGCAATTACACGACCTGCTAATGATATGTCGCGAGTTTCAACTTCAACACCGGCCGCATTTGTATATGCTTGGATGATCGGTAGCAACGAATAAGTTGCTAGTGCCGGAGCTTCGTCCGTTTTTGTATAGATAATTTTTGATGTCATCATCATTCCTAGATAGTCGACCGATAAGGTCTTATTCAACAATGCAAAGAAAATCATTACTTATGAGTGAGTACATATTATTAAACAAGTTAATAAACACGTACGCTCGTAATGAGTAGTTTGTTAGGTGTTGGTACTCAGCGTTGCTCTTTTATAAAAGCAGAATAGTCACACCTGACGAACTGGAATCGTATTTATAGCTAAAAAATTAACAAAAATAAATCAGCCTTTAGCCTAGTACATATAAAAGAGGCGATAAGGTGTTATGCGCAATTTTTAGCACCAAGAGTGTAACAAGCTTAAATAAAAAGGGCTAGAGTTTGAGCATGCCCAATAAGCAGTTAAACAATCAACTCTTAGAACATTGGGGTATATAAAATAAATTCAAGGAAAAGGGTTGAATTTGAATGAAAAGAGGCAATAAATAAGAGAAGAAGAGATAAGTTAGTATGCTTAAGGAATTAAGCGAGGATCTTAAAAGGTCGCTCGCTTTAGTCGAACAAAACAATCGTCACTCAATAATGTCACCATCTGGGGCAATATTTTTAGCGTGTAGGCCTTTAGGCCCTTGTTCTAATTCGAATGTTACATCTTGACCAGCTTTAAGCGTTTTATAGCCGTCCATTACAATTGTTGAGTAATGAGCGAAGATATCATTCTCGCAGCCGTCTTCTACGATGAAACCAAAACCTTTGGCGTTGTTGAACCATTTAACTTTACCACAAGCCATACTTCTACATCCTTCAATAAGTTGACTAATTTAGTTATTCT
Organism: Pseudoalteromonas sp. SR45-1; assembly: GCF_014163655.1. Lineage (NCBI taxonomy): Bacteria > Pseudomonadati > Pseudomonadota > Gammaproteobacteria > Alteromonadales > Pseudoalteromonadaceae > Pseudoalteromonas > Pseudoalteromonas sp. SR45-1. Next base: position 3,062 of record NZ_JACJDR010000001.1, read on the forward strand.
AAACCGTATAATTTGCTAGACTGACTAAGGTTTAATCAATCTATGTTTGACTGTAGTTTATTTAGCCAACCAGTCAAGTGTTTTGAGTTATTTTTTAACATTTTATTTATTTTTTATTCAAGTTTGCTTGAGTTACAAAGACAAGACTATATTTAATTATGAGTGGTATGAAAGATTCAGGTGTTATCGACACAGTTCGCGACAGTGAAAAGCAAAAGCTACAGCCGCCGCGAAAATATAAAGTTGTTTTAAATAACGACGACTACACGCCGATGGACTTCGTAATTGAAGTTTTAACGACGTTTTTTAATATGGATAGCGATAGAGCAACCGATGTGATGCTTCAGGTTCATGAAAAAGGTAAGGGTATTTGCGGTGTTTACAGCGCCGATGTTGCCCACACCAAAGTTGAACAAGTTAACCGTTACTCACGGGATAACGAGCATCCACTGCTTTGTAGTTGTGAGCAGGAATAATACCAATTTAATACAATTGGTATAAATACCAATTAGGGTGATCAAACATCCGATTGTTGTGGTATAAATTATTATCTCAGTAAGGGGTTGCCAATGCTAAACAAAGACTTAGAACTCACTTTAAATGCCGCGTTTCGTGAAGCGCGCACTCGCCGTCATGAGTTTATGACCGTAGAGCACCTTTTACTTGCGCTATTAGATAATCCTTCTGCAGGAGAAGCCTTAAACGCGTGTGGTGTTAATCTTTCAGGCTTAAAAACCGAATTATTAGAATTTATTGACGAAACAACACCTGTCATCCCAGATTTAGAAGAAGAGCGTGAAACTCAGCCAACGCTTGGTTTTCAGCGTGTATTACAACGTGCTGTGTTTCATGTGCAATCGTCAGGAAAAAACGAAGTGACGGGTGTCAATGTACTGGTTGCTATTTTTTCAGAGCAAGAGAGCCAAGCTGTTTATTTACTTAAAAAGCATGATGTATCGCGCTTAGATATTGTTAACTTTATTTCGCACGGCATTTCAAAAGCTGATGATGAACTAGGCGACGACAGCGATGATATACATGAAGAAGTGCAAGAAGTTCAAAACGAAGAAGCAAGTAAGCTAGACAGCTTTACAACTAACTTAAACGCTCAGGCTCGTGAAGGTAATATTGACCCATTGATTGGGCGCGACAGCGAAGTAGAGCGCACGGTACAAGTATTGTGTCGTCGTAAAAAGAATAACCCATTACTTGTTGGTGAAGCGGGCGTTGGTAAAACAGCCATTGCTGAAGGTTTAGCGTACCGTATTGTGAACGAGCAAGTACCAGAAGTAATTGCAGATGCAGTTGTGTACTCACTAGATATGGGGGCATTGCTTGCAGGTACTAAATACCGTGGCGATTTTGAAAAACGCTTTAAAAGCTTATTAAAAGAGCTTCAGGCACAACCTGGGTCTATTTTATTTATTGATGAAATACATACCATAATAGGTGCTGGCGCAGCGTCTGGTGGCGTTATGGACGCTTCAAACTTACTTAAACCACTTCTTTCAAGTGGTAAGTTACGCTGTATGGGTTCAACCACTTACAATGAGTATAAAAATATTTTTGAGAAAGACCGTGCATTAGTACGCCGTTTTCAAAAAATTGATGTACTTGAACCAAGTGTTGCTGATACCACTAAAATTTTAAATGGATTAAAAGAGCGTTACGAAGAGCACCATGGTATTCGCTACACTCAAAAAGCATTAAAAGCAGCTGCTGAACTTAGTGCTAAATACATCAATGAGCGCCACTTGCCAGATAAAGCAATTGATGTAATTGATGAAGCGGGCGCTAACCAACGTTTACAGCCTAGTTCTAAACGTAAAAAAACCATTGGTGTGGCTGATATAGAGCTAATAATATCGAAGATGGCACGTATTCCACCACAAAATGTGTCTTCAACAGATAAAGAGACGCTTAAAAATCTAGACCGTAACCTTAAAATGCTGGTGTTTGGACAAGATCAATCTATTGATGCGCTTACATCGGCTATTCGTTTATCTCGCTCAGGTTTATCAAGCGAAGAAAAACCAGTGGGTTCGTTCTTGTTTGCAGGCCCAACAGGTGTTGGTAAAACAGAAGTAACTAAGCAACTTGCTAAATGTATGGGTGTTGAGTTTATTCGTTTTGATATGTCTGAGTATGTAGAGCGCCACGCAATCAGCCGACTAATTGGTGCTCCACCAGGATATGTTGGTTTTGAGCAAGGCGGGTTATTAACCGAGGCGGTTATTAAAAACCCTCATGCGGTTGTACTTTTAGATGAGATTGAAAAAGCGCATCCAGATATTTACAATATTTTACTACAAGTTATGGATCACGGTACGTTAACCGATAATAACGGTCGTAAAGCTGATTTTAGAAATGTAGTGGTTGTAATGACTACCAATGCGGGCGTACAAGAAACTACGCGTAAGTCGATTGGTTTTACAGAGCAAGATCACACGCACGATGCAATGGGCGAAATTAATAAAGTTTTCTCGCCAGAATTTAGAAACCGTTTAGATAACATTATTTGGTTTAACCACCTTGAACGTGAAGTTATTTTACTGGTGGTTGATAAGTTTATTGTGGAACTGCAAGCTCAGCTTGATAAAAAATCGGTTAATCTTGAGCTTACGCCTAAAGCGCGTGAATGGCTCGCAGATAAAGGTTATGACAAGGCTATGGGTGCACGACCAATGGCACGTGTTATTCAAGAAGAGCTTAAAAAGCAATTAGCTAATGAAATACTGTTTGGTGAACTTGTTGATGGCGGTACAGTTAAAGTATCGGTTAAAGACAAGAAGATCCGCTTTGATTACGAGAGCAATTTAACGCCAGCGTAAAACGTTAATTACACAACTAAGTTAAATAAAAATGGCCCGCTAAATAATAGCGGGCCATTTTTTTGCCATTTTTATAGGCAACAAAAAACCCAGTAAAAACTGGGTTTTTTGTTTATTAAATGTAATTGCTAGTCAATGTCTATCAATTACATTTAATAAACGCTTAAAGCTAGTAAAACACTAGCCAAAAACTAAATCTCGTTTACGCACTTACTTAGCGAGCACGGAATACGATACGACCCTTTGATAAATCGTAAGGAGTCATTTCTACCGTTACTTTATCGCCGGTTAAAATACGGATATAGTTTTTGCGCATTTTGCCTGAAATGTGAGCCACAACTACGTGACCATTTTCTAGCTCAACTCGGAACATTGTATTTGGTAAAGTATCAAGGACTGTCCCTTGCATTTCGATTACGTCTTCTTTCGCCATGTTTAGCGTAACACCTCTTTAATAGTTAAACGCTGCAGATTTTGCCCAAAATACACCAATAAGTAAAGGCGCAGGGGCTATATTTGCAAATTAAATAGCCACCCACTCATCATTGAGCTGTTTTTGAGCTGGTAAAAACTGAGTTTTGTACTTCATTTTATCGCATTCATCAATTTGATAGCCTAAGTACACGTATTGCTTATTTTGCTCTTTTGCAAATTTAAGCTGCTCTAATATCATCACAGAGCCTAAACTATAGTGTTCATAGTCGGGGTCAAAAAAAGTATAAATTGCAGAAATAGAGCTGTTCATACAATCAGTTACGGCAACTGCGGCTAAAGTATCTTGGTGCCATAGTTCAATAAATGTGATTTTGAGCCAACTGCAAAGTAAAAAGCTTTGAAACTGTTCTTTTTCAGGAGGATACATACTTCCATCCTGATGGCGCATCGTTATGTATTTACTATAGAGCGGATAATACTCAGGGCGTTCTTGCATCGAGTATTTCACTTCAAACTGGTTTTTTGCTTTGTTTAGTTTACGTTTTTGCGATTTTGAAGGGATAAAGTCTTGTGCTAATACACGTACAGAATTACATGCACTGCATATTGGGCAGTGTGGACGATATATTTGGTTACCACTGCGACGAAACCCTAAGCCTAATAATGACTCAAATTTGTCTGTGCTGTAGCAACTAGGATCAAGAATAACTAATAGTTGCTCTTGTCTGTTGGGTAAATAACTACAGTCAAACTCTTGGGTTAAACCAACACGTGCAGGAAGTTGCTCATTCATAGATTGCGTCAAGTTCTTGTGGCTCCCACATAATAGGATTAATAATATAGTTATGTGCAGCTTTTAGTTTAGTCAAAAATGTTGAGCGGGGGATTACTTGTGCACCTAAGGTCATTAAATAAGAATTTTCTAACTGGCAATCAATAAAATGCGCATTATGACGTTTAAGCCAATTTACCAGTGCCCACATAGCAAGCTTTGAGCAATTGGTTTGATGATGAAACATTGATTCACCACAAAAAACACCATTTTGCATAATACCGTATAAGCCACCTGCAAGCTCTCCGTTGCTCCACACTTCTAAGCTATGGGCAATGCCAGCATTATGTGCATTAACGTAAGCGTTGAGCATGTCAGAGGTGATCCAAGTGCCATCGGTATCAAGGCGTTGATCGCGACAAGCTTCTATTACCTCCTCAAAGGCATTATTAATGGTTACTTTTACAGGGTGCTTTTTTAAATGTTTACGCAGGCTCTTACTTATATGAAAATCATCCAGTTCAAAAATCCCGCGTTCGCTCGGTGACCACCACATAATAGGCTCATCTTCGCTAAACCAAGGGAATATTCCGCTTTTGTATGCATTACTTAGGCGAGGTAAACTTAAATCTCCGCCAATTGCTAACAAGCCATCAGGGGATTCTAATGCGTATTCCGGATTGGGGAATGCTATATCGGTTTCACTTAATTGGTATAGCTGATTTCTCATACAGTACTTATTTTATAATTGATCGTAAAAGTGTAACTATATTTTAGACATAAAAAAAGGGCTGAATAATCAGCCCTATTATAATTTATTTAATTGCTTATAAATTATCTAAGAACCGCTCTGCATCAAGGGCAGCCATACAGCCTGTACCCGCTGATGTGATTGCTTGACGGTAAATGTGGTCAGACACATCACCTGCAGCAAAAACGCCCTCTACACTTGTTTGAGTTGCGTTACCATTCAATCCAGACTCTACAACTAAGTAGCCATCTTTCATTTCTAGTTGACCAACAAACATATCTGTATTTGGCTTATGACCAATAGCAATAAATACACCGGCTAAATCTAGCTCTTGTGTCGCTTCAGAGTGTGCATCTTTAATACGAATGCCAGTTACGCCCATTTGGTCGCCTAATACTTCGTCAAGCGTGCGGTTGTAATGTAAAACAACGTTACCGTTAGCTGCTTTTTCAGCAAGGCGGTCTGCAAGTATTTTTTCACTACGGAAACTATCACGGCGGTGAATAACATGTACTTCGTCAGCAATGTTAGATAAGTATAGCGCTTCTTCAACCGCTGTATTACCACCACCAACAACCGCTACTTTCTGACCTTTATAGAAAAAGCCATCACATGTAGCACACGCTGAAACGCCACGGCCTTGGAAATTAGTTTCAGACTCTAAGCCTAAGTATTTAGCAGACGCACCTGTTGCAATGATTAACGCATCACATGTGTAAGTACCTTGGTCGCCAGTTAGTGTGAAAGGGCGCTTAGATACATCTACTTTATTGATGTGATCGAATATGATTTCAGTTTCAAAGCGCTCAGCGTGCTCTTTCATACGATCCATTAATGCAGGGCCCGTTAAGCCGTGTGCATCACCAGGCCAGTTTTCAACTTCAGTCGTGGTTGTTAATTGGCCACCTTGTTGAATGCCTGTAATTAAAACAGGGTTTAAATTTGCACGTGCTGCATATACTGCGGCAGTATAACCAGCTGGGCCAGAGCCTAAAATTAGTAGCTTACAATGTTTTGCTTCAGTCATTATTTTTTCCTAAACGTTTAATACGGTCTTTAATGCGCTCGATTCTAAGAAAATCAAGGCGGATGTAAACAAAATCCGCGATTATTTTTTTTCGCAAATCGAAAAGCTGTGCAGTATTGTGTACTAGAGCTCAGTACTTTTACAGTTAAAACACCTAAGTAGCTCAATAAATAGACTAACAGGCAACAAAACAGCGTTAATTCATGACCCCTTTGATTTTTTTTGTTATGTTTTACCTAATTTTATTTGTCACTGATAGATTATGTGACCTAAGCGAATAGGCAACTATGTTATTTTGGCAGGAAAAACCCGCATTCGGGTTGACTTCAAAAGACGTTAACGTCTTAACCAATGCGCAAGATTACCGAACGCAATTGCTACGTTTGATAGCTAATGCAAAAAAACGAATTTATATCACAGCGCTTTATTTACAGGATGACGAAGCAGGCCGCGAGATTTTAGAAGCCCTGCATCGAGTATCATTAGAGAACCCTGCGCTTGATGTAAAAGTGCTGGTGGATTTTCATCGTGCGCAACGTGGTTTAATTGGTGCAGAGAAGTCTGATGGTAACGCAAGTTTATACTGTGACGATTTAGAAAAGTTTAAATCGAACGTACAAGTTTATGGCGTACCTGTAAAAGCTAAAGAATTATTTGGCGTATTACATTTAAAGGGTTTTGTCATTGACGATACCTTACTTTACAGCGGCGCAAGCTTAAACAACGTGTATTTGCAATATAACGAGCGTTACAGACTCGATCGTTACTTTTTAATAACGCAGAGCGAGCTGTGTGACTCAGTGGTTGATTTTATTGAGACAAAGCTAATTAGCTCCGTTGCTGTGCCACGCATAGACACACGACCGCTTAAGCGTTTACACGACTTCAAACTTGATCAAAAGCAATTAATGCGTGATTTAAAAGTCGCAAGTTACAACGCAGCAGAGCAACTGAATACGCAAGCATTAGGTATTCGTTTGTTTTTAGGGCTTGGTCGTCGTAATAACGAATTAAATCGTTTAATAAAAGCGTTATTTGATACCACAGAGCAAGAGCTTGTGTTGTATACGCCATACTTTAATTTTCCGGCGCCACTTATGCGATCACTGCGCCGATTATTAAAGCAAGGCAAGCAAGTTACGATTGTGGTAGGGGATAAAACAGCTAATGACTTTTATTTACCGCCAAGCGAGCCGTTTAGTAAAATAGGGGCGTTGCCTTATTTATACGAAACTATTTTGCATAAGTTTGTAAAAACGCAAAAACGCCACATCGATAACGGTAATTTAAATGTGTATCTGTGGAAAGATGAAAGTAATTCGTTTCATTTAAAAGGTATTTGCTCAGATAGAACAAAACATTTACTGAGTGGGCATAACTTAAATCCGCGTGCATGGGGTCTTGATATCGAAAACGGTATTTTAATAGAAGATCCAGAGCAAACAATTATGGATGCTATTGATAACGAAAAGCAGGAAATTTTACAACACTGCCGCCGTTTAACAGGCCCAGATGATTTAGAAACAATGGATGATTACCCGCAGCCAGTTAAAAAACTACTAGGCCAAGCTAAGCGCGTAAAAGTAGATTTTATAATTAAGCGTTTTATCTAAATAAGTTTATATAAATCTGAAATTTAAATATAAAAAAAAGCAGCTAATTAGCTGCTTTTTTTATGGGTTGTAGTTAGGTTACTATATTATTTAATACCAACCTAACTACGAAACGCTAAATTATGCGTTTTCTACTGCTGTGCGTGGGTCAACATATTCCATGTTGAACGCTTCAGCTACTTCTTTGTAAGTTACTTGGCCTTTAATTACGTTTAAGCCTTTTAAGAAGTGAGCGTCATCTAGTAGCGCCTTTTTATAACCTTTGTTTGCAAGGTTAATGATGAAAGGCAATGTTGCATTGTTAAGTGCAAACGTAGATGTGCGTGGAACAGCACCTGGCATGTTAGCAACACAGTAGTGAACAACTTCATCAACGATGAAAGTTGGATCAGCATGCGTCGTTGCTTTAGAAGTAGCAATACAGCCACCTTGGTCGATTGCAACGTCAACAATTGCAGAACCAGGTTTCATTGCTTTAATGTGCTCAGCAGTTACTAGTTTAGGTGCAGCTGCACCAGGGATCAGTACACCACCGATTACTAAATCAGCTTCTAGTACGTGTTTTTCTAGTGCATCAGCAGTTGAGTAAATAGCTTTAACTTTATTACCAAATTGCGCGTCTAGTGCACGTAATACGTCGATGTTACGATCAAGAACGACAACTTCAGCACCAAGACCAACAGCCATTTGCGCTGCGCTACGACCAACCATGCCGCCGCCAATTACAACAACTTTAGCAGCTTCAACGCCTGGTACGCCACCTAGTAGCATGCCACGACCGTGGTTAGATTTTTCTAGCGCTTGTGCACCAGCTTGAATAGACATACGACCAGCAACTTCGCTCATAGGAGCAAGAAGCGGTAAACCACCGCGTGAGTCAGTTACAGTTTCGTATGCAATACAAATAGCTTTGCTTTTTACAAGGTCCTCAGTTTGTGGAAGATCAGGTGCAAGGTGTAAGTAAGTGAAAAGAATTTGGTCTTCACGTAGCATTGCACGTTCAACAGCTTGCGGCTCTTTTACTTTTACAATCATGTCTGCTTTAGCGAAAACATCAGCAGCAGTTGCTAAAATTTCAGCACCCGCTTGTGTGTAATCTTCGTTAGTAAAACCAATGCCCATGCCTGCATCAGTTTCTACAATCACTTGGTGACCGTGGTTTACTAATTCACGAACACTTGCAGGAACCATACCTACACGGTATTCATGGTTTTTAATTTCTTTAGGAACACCAATAATCATATCATTTGCCTTATTAAGAACGGATTAACATTTTCCACTATTATATTCATCATAAGCCCGTGTGTCTCACCTTTTTTAAACTCAAATCTAGTGTTATCATCTAGATAATAAAAATAAACAGCATAAAAAACTAGTTGGCACTATGCATCAATTATTAGATAGAATTGACCGTAAAATTTTAATGGAATTACAACACGATGGACGCTTGTCGAACGTAGAACTGGCCAGACGAGTTGGCCTAAGCGCCACGCCCTGCTTGGAGCGAGTAAAAAAGCTAGAACGAGAAGGTTATATACTTGGCTATAAAGCGGTGGTCGATCCCGCTAAGCTTGGGCAAGGTTTATCGGTGTATGTAGAAGTAACGATTACTAAAACATCTCCCGACGTATTTGATGAGTTTAGTGCTGCGGTTAAAAAGCACGAAGAAATTATTGAATGTCATTTAGTATCGGGTAATTTTGATTTTTTACTTAAAACGCGCGTAAATGATATGTCAGAATACCGTGGCGTATTAGGCGACATACTATTGAAACTGCCAAACGTAAGTGAAAGCCGAACTTATGTAGTAATGGAAGAAGTAAAAGGTGAAGAAGGCGTAATTATTCGTCCTTATATTACTTGAGGTTATTTATATTAACTGCGTCATTTGCTTATATAAGCTCAAATTATAAAAACTTGTTCATAATCAGGCCATCAAGGTTAAGATAAAGTGCAACAAATTGCATTTCCTGCTAAGGTATTTCACTGCTAAGTAAGTGTGAATAAAAATAGAATAATAAAGAGGAATAGGGAACTATGCGCCTAAACGGTGTGCAAAGACTATTAGAAACAGGGCTGATTATCAGTACCTTTACGGCAATATTTATTTTATGTGCCTTGATCAGCTTTGATCCAGCAGATGCTGCATGGTCGCAAACTAGTTTTAGCGAAGTAAGCAACATCACAGGAGCAGCCGGTGCATGGATAGCCGACATTTTATTACTCACCTTTGGTTGGTTGGCTTACTTAGTGCCAGCGGCCATTCAGCTATTTGGCTACTTGCTATTTAAACAACCTCACCGCATTTTACAGCTTGATTACACTACCTTAGCGCTGCGTGTTATTGGTTTTGCCTTATTTATTACCTCAGCTACCGCTATTAGTAGTATTAATTTCGACGATATTTATAACTTTTCATCGGGTGGGGTAGTGGGCGATGTTATTGCATCAGCCATGATGCCTGCGTTTAACTTTACCGGTACATCTATATTATTGCTGTGTTTCTTTTTTGCAGGGCTTACCTTATTGACGGGAGTATCGTGGGTTGATTTTGTAGATTACCTTGGCGATTTAATGGTTAGGCTTTATCGCTATGTTGTATCGTATGCAAAAGGCTGGATGCACCGAGAACATACTGCAGGTAAAGTAAATAATAACGATGAAGCAGACGCCCATTTTGAAGACGATATAAAAGAGCAGATAGAGCTGCCTACATCAGCTAAAAAAGCAGATAAACAAAAAGCGATAGATAAGCCTCAAACACCGTTTAGTGAACCACAAATCAGTGATGACTTTATGCCGTTTGATGAACTTGACGATATACTCGATCAAGAAATTGGCTTTAGCGCCATAGACGACGAACCAATGGACACGGCTGCTGCATTAAATGCGCTTGATCAAAGCCCAGTTGTGGAGCCTGAAAAACCAGTTACAACGGTGGTATCGCCAGCAAGACCAATGCCTAAACCAAAAGCGCAATATCAACCACCACCAACAGCAAAAGAAAAGTTTGAGCAATTATTAACGCAAGAGCCACCACCAGGGCCATTACCATCGCTCGATTTACTCGACAGACCGGATAAAGCTAAAAACCCAATTTCGCAAGAAGAGCTTGATAGCGTATCACGCCTAGTAGAGACAAAACTTCTCGACTTTAACGTACAAGCAACCGTAGTAGCGGTATACCCAGGCCCCGTTGTTACGCGTTTTGAGCTAGATTTAGCGCCAGGTATTAAAGTGTCTAAAATTACAGGCTTAGCTAAAGATTTAGCCCGTTCGCTTTCGGCAATTAGTGTACGTGTTGTAGAAGTTATCCCAGGTAAAACCTATGTTGGTATTGAGCTTCCAAATAAACACCGTGAAATAGTTCGTTTATCAGAAGTAATAAACGCCCCTAAATTTGAGCAAAATCCGTCGCCTCTTACCATGGTGCTTGGTAAAGACATTGCTGGTCAGCCGGTATGTGCTGACTTAGGTAAAATGCCACATTTATTGGTAGCCGGTACAACTGGTTCAGGTAAATCAGTGGGCGTTAATGTCATGATAGTAAGCTTGCTTTACAAATCGGGTCCTGACGATGTACGTATGATCATGATTGACCCTAAAATGCTTGAGCTTTCAGTATACGAAGGCATTCCGCATTTATTGTGTGAAGTAGTTACCGATATGAAAGAAGCTGCTAACGCATTGCGTTGGTGTGTAGGCGAAATGGAACGTCGTTATAAATTAATGTCAGCATTGGGTGTGCGTAACTTAAAAGGTTACAACCAAAAAGTGCTTGAAGCCAATGAAGCGGGTTACCCAATTCTTGATCCATTATTTAAAGACACCGATGGCATGAAAGAAGGCCCCGACGAGCTAGGTAAATTACCAAGTATTGTTGTAGTAATAGACGAATTTGCCGACATGATGATGATTGTAGGTAAAAAAGTAGAAGAACTTATTGCACGTATTGCTCAAAAAGCACGTGCGGCAGGGATTCACTTAGTGCTTGCTACGCAGCGCCCGTCAGTTGATGTAATTACCGGCTTAATTAAAGCTAATATTCCAACACGTATGGCGTTTCAGGTATCGAGCAAAATAGATTCACGGACAATACTTGACCAACAAGGCGCAGAAAACTTACTAGGCATGGGCGACATGCTTTATTTACCGCCAGGCACTAGCGTACCAGAGCGTGTGCATGGCGCGTTTGTAGACGACCACGAAGTACACGCCGTAGTAAACGATTGGAAAGCACGTGCTAAACCAAATTACATTGACGAAATACTCAATGGCGATGCCACTGAAGATATTTTATTACCGGGTGAAGCTAGCGAAAATACAGATGAAGAATCTGATCCGTTATACGACGAAGCTGTGTCGTTTGTAATTGAAACCGGCAAAGTATCGGTATCGTCAGTGCAACGTAAATTACGTGTTGGCTATAACCGCGCAGCACGTTTAGTAGAACAAATGGAAACATCGGGTATCGTGAGTTCACCAGGTCATAACGGCGCTCGCGATGTATTAGTACCTAATGGAGCAAATTCATGAAAAAAGTTAACGCCTTATTATTAGTGTTAGGCAGCGTACTTGCCGCACCAAGCTTTGCTGACGACAGCCAAGCATTACAAGACAGACTTGCCACTTTAAAAAGCTTTAAAGCGCAGTTTGCACAACAAGTAACAGACAAAGAAGGCCAAGCAGTTATGCAAGGCGAGGGCACAATAGCGCTTCAACAGCCTATGATGATTCGCTGGCAGCAAACTAATCCAGACGATACGTTATTTGTATCAAACGGTGATAAAACATATTACTTCGACAGCTTTGCTGAGCAAGTAACAATTATGAAAACCAGCAGCCTAATCGACTCAACACCATTTGTGCTACTGACATCAAAAGACCCAGTACAGTGGGAAAAATACAGCGTACTTGCAACAAGTACAGGCTTTAGCGTAACGCCAAATAAAGGCGTAGAAAGCCAAGTAGAACAACTTGATATAGCATTTGCGGGTAACGAGCAAGGGCTTGCTAAACTAGTGGTTACCGACAACTCAGGGCAGCTATCGTCATTTACGTTTAACAATGCCCAAGTTAATACGCCGCTTGATCAAAGCACTTTTGAATTTACGCCTCCTGAAGGTGTTGAAATAGACGATCAGAGTAACGGTGAGTAATTTAGGTTTTAATTTTGGGCCCGATGTACGCCCACTTGCTGCGCGTATGCGCCCTACAACGCTTGATGAATACATTGGTCAGCAGCACTTATTAAGTGCTGATAAACCACTGCATCAAGCCATTGTCGCGGGGCGATGCCATAGTTTAATTTTATGGGGTCCGCCTGGTGTTGGTAAAACAACACTTGCGCAAATAATTGCCAACCATGCTGATGCCTCACTTATTCAAATGTCGGCGGTAACTGCAGGCGTAAAAGATATACGCGACAGCGTAACGCAAGCGCGGGACAACCTAGAAAGCCGTGGCCAACGCACCCTTATGTTTGTTGACGAAGTTCATCGCTTTAATAAATCCCAACAAGATGCATTTTTACCGCACATAGAAGACGGCACCTTTATATTTGTAGGTGCAACCACAGAAAACCCATCGTTTGCCCTTAACAACGCTATATTGTCGCGTGCGCGCGTGTATGTTTTAAAATCGCTTGCCGATACCGACTTATACACCGTAATAGAGCGCGCACTTAAACAAGACGAGCAGCTAAGCCAAAAACACATCACTATTGCCGACAACGCTAAAAAGGCACTGTGCCAAGCAAGTGGCGGCGATGCGCGTAAAGTACTTAATTTACTTGAACAAGCAGTTGACTTAACAACCGAGAAAAACGGTCAATACAACGTAGATGAGCACGTACTTAGCCAAGTGCTACCCACGCATTTAGCTAAATATGATAAAGGCGGCGATGAGTTTTACGATTTAATATCGGCCTTTCATAAATCAGTACGAGGTAGCTCCCCCGACGGTGCACTGTATTGGTATTGCCGAATTTTAGCCGGTGGTGGCGACCCTTTGTATGTAGCAAGGCGTTTACTTGCCATAGCTACAGAAGACATTGGTAACGCCGATCCGCGTGCGATGGAAGTGGCTTTAAACGCGTGGGATATATTTCAACGTGTTGGCCCAAGCGAGGGCGAGCGTGCAATAGCACAAGCCACACTGTATTTAGCCAGCGCACCTAAAAGTAATGCAGTTTATATGGCGTTTAATCAAGCAAAAGCAGATGCCAAAAACGAGCCAAGTTACCCAGTACCAGAGCATTTACGTAATGCCCCAACTAACTTAATGAAAGACTTAGGGTATGGCGCTGAGTACCGTTATGCGCACAATGAAGAAGGCGCATTTGCCGCAGGTGAAAAATACTTACCACCAGAGATGGACGGCAAAGAATATTACTTACCGAGCGAGCGCGGACTTGAGCAAAAAATAAAACAAAAACTCGATTACCTAAAAGAGCGCGATGCGCAAAGCCCACTTAGACGATACGAAAATGATTAAACTTTATATGATGATCGCCCTTGGCGGAGCCTCAGGTGCGTGTTTACGGTTTTTTATTAGCGAAAGCATGCTAAAACTCCTCGGTAGGGGATTCCCTTTTGGCACGTTGACGGTTAATATTCTGGGTTCATTGTTAATGGGCATTTTGTACGGTTTGATAGATAAAGAAATTATCACCGCAAGCCCCGCCAAAACCCTTATCGGTATTGGCTTTTTAGGTGCATTAACCACCTTTTCAACATTCTCAATGGACTCGTTGTTGTTATTACAACAAGGTCACTTTATTAAAATGGCCCTCAATATCATCTTAAACGTGATGGTGTGTATTTTTATGGCTTGGCTGGGCCTTCAGCTAGTAATGCAAAAAGGTTAAAAAACTAACATGTTAGATTCTAAATTTTTACGTCAAGACATCGAACAAACTGCAGCACGTTTAGCAGCTCGCGGTTACGAACTCGATGTAGCGACGGTAACGGCACTTGAAGAAAAACGCAAAACATTACAAGTAAAAACGCAAGAACTTCAAAGTCAACGTAATGCAAGCGCAAAAGCAATTGGTCAAGCCAAAGCTAAAGGCGAAGACGCACAGCCACTACTTGATGCAGTAGCTAACTTAGGCAGTGAGCTAGATGCCGCTAAAACAGAGCAAGATGAAGTATTAGCCGCTATTAACGACATTGCTTTAGCAATTCCAAACTTGCCAGACGAGTCAGTACCTGAAGGTAAAGATGAGGACGACAACGTTGAAATTTTAACGTGGGGCACACCTAAAAAGTTTGATTTTGAAGTTAAAGACCACGTAGATGTAGGCCAAGACCTAAAAGGTTTAGACTTTGAAATGGGCGTTAAAATTAGTGGCGCACGCTTTACTGTAATGCGCGGCCAAGTTGCGCGTATGCACCGTGCACTAACGCAATTTATGCTAGATACACACGCTGATAAAAACGGCTACACAGAAATGTATGTACCGTACCTAGTAAATAGCGCAAGCCTTTATGGCACCAGCCAATTACCTAAATTTGCAGGCGATTTATTCCACACATTAGGCCTTGTAAATGACGACGGCGAACAACAAGCCGGCTTTAGCTTAATTCCTACAGCAGAAGTACCGCTTACAAACAGCGCCCGTGACGAAATTTACGATGAAAGCGATTTACCAATTCGCTTAGTTGCTCACACTCCGTGTTTTAGAAGTGAAGCAGGCAGCTATGGTCGCGATACACGTGGCCTAATTCGTCAGCACCAGTTTGATAAAGTTGAACTTGTACAGCTTGTAAAACCAGAAGACTCAATGGCAACGCTTGAAGAGTTAACAGGTCACGCAGAGCAAATACTACAAGCGCTTGAGCTTCCGTACCGTAAAGTAATTTTATGTATGGGCGACATGGGCTTTGGTTCAGCTAAAACATACGATTTAGAAGTATGGTTACCTGCGCAAGACACATATCGCGAAATTTCATCATGTTCAAACATGGCTGACTTTCAGGCGCGTAGAATGCAAGCACGTTTTCGCCGTGAAGGTGTTAAAAAGCCAGAGTTACTACATACACTAAATGGTTCAGGTTTAGCAGTTGGTCGTACACTAGTCGCCATACTAGAAAACTACCAACAAGCCGATGGCACAGTAGTAGTACCAGAAGTATTACGCCCATACATGGGTGGACTAGAAGTAATTGGTAAACAATAAAATTCAAGTTTAAGTTAAGCAAGCTTTAAGCTTGTAAATCTTAATTCGAAAGCCGCTATTTGTAATTAATAGCGGCTTTTTTGTTGTAGGTTAAAGGCAAAAGCTTAGAGAAAAATTTAAGTTATCTTTTTAATAATATCGCTTACACCTATTTTTTATAGTTCATTACTTTTTTGTCCGATATTACTGATCTCTACCATCTTGAGGCATTTCTACATTAAGGAAGCTTAAATATCGGCTAACTAGTTGTTTACAAATGCTTATTAGCTGGTTAAATTAGAACCTTTGTAATATTTGGACATTTTTCGGTTTATAAACCGACAAATGTCGGATACAAAGTTGTTAGGTAACCTTATGATACTTCGCGATGTTCAATTAGTTAACGGTGGTAAATCGAGTAAAGAGAAGCTTGAACAAAATAAGTACTTGATGAACTATTGGAACTTAGTTGAAGATATTTTTTGTATATATCTGCCTGATAAGTTTGATTTTGCAGGGTTGGCAAAGCTGAATGTATATCTGGGAAGATATTCAGGTGAGGATTACATCCCACCACGATCTGATGGAATAGCGGCTTATAAAAGAGATGACTTTATATTCGATGATTTTTGCGAACTTTCCGACCATAGTAAATGTGTTAAGTCTCTTTATTATCTAACTGATTCTCTTAAAATTATAGGAAATAGGCTCAACGTACCTTTTGAGATTTTAAACACCATTGATCTAATTGCTGAAAAGGTCTTAGGTTGTGATTTCCAGTTGGAACGAATACATAAAAAAACCAGCAAATGGAATAAGTCTAGGAATATCCGAGCTACTACGACCCTAACTTATAAAATTGGCGGGATAGATATCAACTTTGCATTGATTGATAAGAGTGGTAGTGTTTTATACTCAAAGCAATTATTTTCGAACCAATTCAGGGACTCAACTTGGTTTATTCTTTTCCACGGAGCATGGCGTGACTCAATTTTCACAATTACTAATAGAGTTGAGAAACCTATATTTTCAATTGATAGCTCGGAGTTACCGGTTACCTAACAAAACCATTAACCGGATTTGTGGAAGAACGCCACAAACCGGTTATGGTAAGTGTTATACGTAAGGGATCATGACACATATTAAGCTAATGCCAGATTATGGCTGTTATCCACTTTGGTACTACAACGATGATACTGTTGGTTGTATTGATCCTGCATCAATAAGTCTTTCAGAAAAACTGGTCACAGATTTAAATGAGTGGCAATATGAATTCGACAGTACGCTCAATCATGATGATCCAGCTAAATCAGGCTTTTTATCTAACAAATTAGAAAGTGATTTCGTATCTAAAGGTTATTTATTGGCGGTAGAGTTGCAAAATGAGCTTATTAATACAAGGGTTATTTACTTCGACATTACGAGGTTGTGTGAGCAAAACGTATAACAAACCAATGAAGTCGGACATCCGCAAAGAGCGCGGCTGCCGCTTATTGGGGTGTTATATGCAAGGAGAGTTCAGTGGTAGCTGATAAATGGAATCACGTAGATAAAGCCTTTATGTTTTTTTCTGAAAAGCATAAAACTAAGTCTAAGTTTAAGCTTTCAGAATTAGCTAAATATACTGATTGGAGCATTCCTACGGTAAGAACCTATCTAAGAAAAAAATGGTCAACGTTGTTAGTTGAGGATAAAGGCACTTTTACTGTTAGTGATTCATTCTCTAAATACGATAAAAAGAGTTTTAGGCAACATCAAAGTCAGATGAGTGAGATTGATGACCGTAAAAAGCGGACATCAATTGCCAACCATACGTCAATTGGTAGTGTACGAACATTCTTAGGCGAGATTGAAAAGCTTAATTCTAATGGTGAATTGTATTATCGAGGGCAAGGTTATTTTGGATTTAAAGCACAACCTTCGATTTATAGAAATGACGGGCTCATAGAAAACGAACATAGAATGTACCGTGAAATTATTACTAAATGTCCAAATGACTTCCAAGAAGCTGCGAGCACCTTTGAACATTTAGTAAAAATGCAACATTACTTCCTTCCCAGCAGACTTTTAGATATTACTAAAAACCCCTTAATTGCTCTTTATTTCGCTTGTAGTAGTGAAGAAAATGATGACGGAGAGGTCATAATTTATGATTTTGATATGAATGATATCAAATTCTATAACAGTGACACTGTTTCTGTAATTGCAAACTTAGCCCGAAGACCTCCTGCTTTTTCAATTGAAAATATTAAATTTAAAAGTGAAGAAGATTTTAATAAAGAAGGTGAAATCAAACTTCTTTTACATGAAATAAAAGAGGAAAAGCCATATTTCGCGCCCCTGATTAAAGCTGAGCATTTGGAAACTGTTGTTTGTGTTAAGCCTAGACTAGACAACCCAAGAATTATTAAGCAAGAAGGTGCTTTTCTATTGTTTGGTATCAACAATAAAAAGACGAGTTGCGCGGACTTTTCTGAAAGCAAACAAGCTCTAATAGATTCTAAAAGGCTAATTGTGATGAGAGAACACAAGCATAAAATATTAGAACAATTAGCATCTTTAGGAATAATGAGATCAACAATATATCCAGAAATTGAACACGTAGCTATGCAGATGAAAACCAAGTATGAGAGTTAATTGCATAAAAAAATAACAGTGACACCCATCCTATTTTTTGCAGTTTAGTGAAGTGCCAGATTAATTTGCAATTGGAGTGGCTGTCTAGTTTAATGCGAGCTTTGATATCACGCGTAAACATTCAACAATCGATTGTACCCAGATAAAAACCCGGCTATGGTTTGTTTATCAAAATAAATAAACCAGCTAATTTATAGGCTCGTTATGTCTCACGGGGGTTTTATCGCTCTATGAATGTTTTTCTAATAATTGCAGGTACATTAAGTGCTGTTGTAGCAACTTTGCATTTAGGTTGTATCTATTTTGGAGGTTCTTGGTATCGGTTCTTCGGTGCAGGAGAGCAAATGGCATTACTTTCTGAGCAAGGAAGTATTCAACCAACTCTTATTACTAGTGTAATTGTTCTGATTCTATCAACTTGGTCATTGTATGCATTTTCAGCCGCAGGTGTGATTTTTAAACTTCCATTCATCCGCCTAGCTCTTATACTAATAACTTTTATTTATTTAGCCCGCGGTGTTGCTGGATTTTTTTTAATAAATAACCCTATGGGGCGTTCGCCTGAGTTTTGGGTTTGGAGTTCTATTATTTGTTTATCTTTTGGTATTGTTCACCTTGTTGGTTTAAAACAACAATGGGCAAGCTTGTGAGTAAAGTGTAATCTAATAAAGAATCAAACAAGGGCCATTACAATTGGCTTTTGGTAAAGCATTATATTTGTGGTTAACTACTGGTCGCAAATAATTGACGGAACAAGGAATATTAAAATGGATAAAATGTCAGTTCACTTAACCTCTAAACCTTTAGAAACTTACCCGCAAAAACAAATTTTAAAGATGGTAGCTGATGAAGTAACCGAAAAAGCGACTGTGCACAAAGCAGCGGATCAAAGTGACCAAGTGGATATATCTGAAGAAGGAAAAGAAAAAAGTCTGGAAGATCAAAATCGAGAGGCGTTACGTAAATTATCAGGCAATGAAGATGTAAATCAGGCATCGCAATCTGAAGAAGACCCACTTGATGAACAGATTGCTGAAATACAAGAAAAGATAGAAAAACTACTACAAGAAGCTGCATTATTACGCAGTAAAGAAGATGAAGAGTCACAAGCTAAAGTGAAATTACTAGAAGCCGAAATTACAGGGCTTAACACTCAACTTATTGAATTATTGAGACAGCAATTAGAAGCGGGTAAATAACAAGCACAGTAAGTATATGCAAAGGGAATTGGAGACAGGAACGTTATTAATAACATAATAAAGACGCTCATCTTAATTTTAAAACTAAAGGGGTTAACCCCTGATCTTACTGATCAAATTACTTAATTAACCAAAGTGGCTTATTGAAAGCCGCTACTTACTTTAAAAGCGCAGCGGCTTTTATTTGCTTTATGAATTAGTTTGCTGTCATCAACATTAGCTTTGCCTCTTTACCGTCTGTTAATACCGCGACGTTACCTTTATCAGTTATAAGCACATCTCTTAACCTGCCTGCGGCCTTGGGAAATACGTGAGACTGCGTAAATTCACCACTGGCCAGATTAACGCTGTACAGCTTTTTATCAACAAGGGTAGTGATAAGCACATGTTGCTGTAACGAAGGAAAAGCTGCATGTTTAGAGCCGTAATACGCCATGCCTGATGGCGCTATTGATGGCGTCCAATTAACACTTGGTTTTTGCATGCCTTTATATTCGGTAAATGGTGAAATACGCGCTTGCGAGTAATCTTTACCGTAGGTGATTACCGGCCATCCGTAATTAGTGCCAGCGGTTAAGTAGTTTAGCTCGTCACCGCCTGCAGGGCCGTGTTCGTTGCTAACAATTTGCTGCGTATCGTAATCATAAACTAAGCCTTGAGGGTTACGGTGACCAAGTGAGTAAACAGCATGTGCATTTTGGTTTTCGTGATTAATAAATGGATTATCTTTTGGGATGGTGCCATCTAGGTTTATACGTAATATTTTACCAAGTTGGCTTGTTATAACCTGTGCTTGCTCTCTAAAGTCAAAGCCATCACCCGTTGAAATTAATAATGTGCTATCGGGTAATACGAGGGTGCGACCAGCGTAATGTTGTGGTGTGTTTTTATCAGTCGCTACTTTATAAATAACGTCAGGCTTTGAAAAGTCAGTGCCATTAAACGTGGCTTTGGCAACAACCAGCCTGTTTGCGCTTGCATCACCTTGGGCATAAGTAAAAATAACTTCTTTTGAGTCGTTATAATCTGGTGATAAAACAATGTCGAGTAAACCACCTTGGCCCGCAACGTATAAGCCCTCAAGGTTTAATTTTACTCTTGATTGCACGTTGTTCTTAACTATAACTACATGACCATCACGCTCTGTAATTAACCATGTGCCGTTTGGTAGTTCAACCATGCTCCACGGAGACTGTAATTGCGTAGCCAGTGTTTGTGTACTGTATTGCTCCTTTGGTAGCGCAGCGCTTGCATTAACAGAAAACGCACAAAGCGAAAGCAGAGTAAAAAAAGAGATACATTGTTTACCGGGCAAGCCTTTGTTAGCATGGCCAGTATAAGAAAAAAGCTTTATTTTAAGTTGAGATAACCATGTCGTTTTTAACACGTGTATTGCCTTCATTTTTAGTTTCTTGGTTACTTACATTCACACTAGCTAGCTTGTTTCATAGCCAATACGTTGTCAATCAATTAGTTAATGTAGGTGTAGTGGTGGGCTTTAGTGATCGTGCTAGTTTAACGCTTGATGATTGGTTAGGCCTGTTACCTACCTACGGCGCTATTATTGCCGTAGCACTTGCCATCGCTTTTTTTGTTACCGCAAAGCTTAATAAAAAGGTTCAAAAATACACTACTCAGTTATTTGTTATTGCTGGCATTGTGGCATTTGCTATTGTGTTAATTGCCATTGAATCAATTATGAATATTCATATTATAGCGGGCGCAAGAGGCTGGGGTTTTTATGCTCAACTGCTTGCAGGCGCGGTAGGTGGTTTTACATTTTCGCAATTATTTAAAGTAACTAAAAACCAAAAAGCGTGTTAGATGTGTGAATATAAGTACGGTTTATACGTTATATAGTGATTAATAAATAAAGCCCGCTGTTTATTATAAACAGCGGGCTTTAAATATGGCCTTTAGAAATTAATTAGAAAATTAAACTAATCAGTTTGTAGCTACTTAACCCAAAAATTAGGATTAAAACGGGTAGGGTTACCAGGTTTAACAGCAAAGAATTTGTGTAGTTTCCCATAACCCCTTTTTGATTAACCAGCCATACAAGGTAGGTGCTAACAATAGGGAGTAATAACCCGTTAGCCGCTTGCGCGAATATAATTACCGCGACAGGGTCTAAACCGAGTGACGCCACCGCAGCACCAAACAATAAAATAACAATAGCGACGCCTTTAAAGCGCGTGTTGCTCATATCGTTAGACCAGCCTAACATGCCACACACAGCATAAGCACCGGCAAGCGGCGCTGTAATAGCACTTGTTAAACCTGCAGCAAATAAGCCAATAGCAAAAAAGTAATGAGCGGCGTCGCCAAGCAATGGCTCTAGTTGCACGGCCATGTTAGCCGCACTAATTTGCCCCGCATCGGTGCCATAAAATGCAACTGAAGCTGTAGATAAAATAGCTAAAGTGATCACACCGCCCAAAGTGATTGATAGGCCTGTATCAACATTTGTTTGTTTAATCATTTTTTGCATGTCGCTGTTACTGTCGTGTCTAGCAGCGAGTACGCCGGAGTGCAAAAATAAGTTATACGGCACAATGGTAGTGCCAACTAAAGCTAGTATGGTTGTAATAGAGCCTTCAGGCATACTAGGAATAAAACCAGCAAATACATCACCCAGTGAAGGCGCTGCCATTACAAGTGTTGAGATAAACACTAAGCTCATTAAAATAACGAGTAAAATTAGCGCGTTTTCAACCACTTTATGTTTGCCGCTATACAGTAAAACAGCACTTAACAAAGCAATAAGTGGTGTCCATAGTTGGGAGCTAACTTGAGGGAATATTTCAATTAATCCCATGCTAGCGCCACTTAAGTTACCCGCTTCATAAGCTGCACTGCCCACACCAATGGCGCTGATGACTAAAAATATAGCTAAAGATTTAAATAAAGGCGTTTGAATATGTGCTCTGAGCGCTTGAGCTAAATCTTGCCCGGTGGCAACGCCAAGGCGCGCCGCCATAGATTGTAATAATATAGTGGCAATTACTGAAAACAGTAATGTCCATATAAGTGCAAAACCAAAGTTTGCACCTGCCACGCTGGCGGTAGTAATGGTCCCTGGTCCAATGAAGGCAGCGGTGACGAGTAGTCCTGGTCCTAATCGCATAATTGACCTTAATAGTGCTATTGCATGTTGCTATTTAAAGTTACATCTTACGTTTAAAACCAATATTTATACGCGATGCCGATTGTGTTAAAGCTGTCACTTACAGTAAGTGCCTTGCAGCAGTATTCGCTCCTTGACGATTTCTTTTTTAATAGGCATATGTTATACCAACCCGCAATAATACTTAATCAATTTGAGGGATTAAATCTGACGCTAATTGCGTTAAAATTTTCTGATATAGAACAACTAAATAACGAAATTTTTGCCTGGTTATCGACACGATTTTCTCACCTCAGAGAGATCACTTAATTAAGCGAATTGCTATTAAAAAAGGGCGCGTAGGATACCAACTTGTATATAAATTTAAAGGGGATACAGTGCGTTTGCATGAATTTTAAACGAATATATAAGCGAGTTAAATGAATGATGCCGATATTTATATCGGCATCAGTATATTTACTTTATTAGGCTTTTAATCGCTTCTAAGCCTTTTTTTAGGGTATCTGCATCGGTAGCATAGTTAATACGGATACACTCGTGCTTATGCGCCCAATCATTGTCAATGCCGATAAAAAAGTTATGACCTGGGATCACATACACGTCTTTCTCTTTAAGTTGTTGATACAATACCTCGCTTGTTATTTTTGCATCTTTAAACCACAGCCACATAAAAAATGCACCTTCAACTTTGTGCAAATAAACAGGCAGTTCGGCAAATACTTCGTCAAACAACTCAATCGCTATGTGTGCTTTATTACGATAAAAAGGCAGTACAACATTACGACACAGTGGCAGTAGTTCGTTGTCGTTAATTAAGCGTGTCACTAAGCTTGGGCCAATACTATTTGGTGATAAAACCATGCTGCCGTTTACGCGGCCAATTGCTTTAATAATCTCATTATTGGCAACCACAATACCGCTGCGTAAACCCGGTAGGCCAAGTTTTGAAAGTGACATACATAAAATAATATTTGAGTTCCACGTTAGGTTTGCATCGGTGTAAATACAACCTGGGAACGGATCGCCATATGCGTTATCAATAATGAGTGGAATACCATATTGCTTAGCAAGTAAATCAAGGTGTTTTACTTCATCATCAGTAATTACATTACCTGTTGGGTTAGTAGGGCGTGATACGCACAGCGCGCTTATGCTGCTGTCGTTTGTAAGTGTTTTTTCAACTGCTTTAAAATCAATGACGTATTTAAACTGTTTTGATGTGCTGCCTGTATTCAAAATTTCGATATCAGGCTTTATGGCAACAAACATATCAGCCGATAAACCTTGATCGGCATAACCTATGTACTCTGGCGCAAGGGGAAATAAAATCTTTTTATGGCTGCCATCCGGCATTTCGCCTGCCAACATATTAAACAGCACAAAAAAGTTAGCTTGGCTGCCATTACCAAGTGCTATGTTATCGGCGCTAATATCCCATGCATACTCTTTACTTAGCTGGCCTGCTAATGCCGCTCTAAACTCGTCGTTACCGGTTGGGCCGTCGTAAAGGCCAAATACCTGCGATACCATGTTACTGGCAACGAGTTTTTGTAATTCACTTAAAAAAACCTCATTTACTTGTGGTACTAATGCGGGGTTACCGCCACCCAGCATAACAATATTAGGATTGTTGCTATTTTTAGCACCACCTAAATCTTCCATTAACTGAGTAATGCCGTTGGGTTGTGTAAATTTAGTGCCAAAGTTTGAGTAGTTCATAATGCATAGCGTTTGTTAATAATGGGGAGGGCAGTATAGCGTAAATAAAGGGCTTAAATCCGATGATGAGAATAATTCAATGCTAAGATTTACAGCTAGTTAAAGTAATGTAATTCCTTATAAAACAAAGGCTAATTTAAGACTTTTTAACGCCGTATAAAAACTCTTCGCCGCAGTCCATATACAAATCAAATTTGGCCATGACTTTGGTGAAAATAGGGGCGTGTAAAAACTCGTTTAACCATGCACGAACATGCGTATATTCACTTTGTAAGTACCAGTGTTTATCTACGCGGGCAAACTGTCTAATAAATGGCAGCAGGGCATAATCGGCTAGACTTTTTTCATCGCCTATTAAGTATTTATGCGTGGTTAGTTTTACTTCAAATTGCTTAATAAACTCTTCGCAGGCTTTTTGATAATAAATTTGTGCCATGTCTTTTGTACGAGCATAAAATTTGTACTTTTCGAGCACCGGTTTAAATTGCGTGTCGTTTAGCTTAATTAACTCAAGCATGCGCTCAAGTGCTAATGGGTCTTGAGTATGCAGTAAATTATGCGGATCGTTTTGCTTTAAAGCCCACAGCATTATATCGAGGCTTTCATCTATAACTTGGTTATTAGGCAGTAATAAAACAGGCACCGTGCCTTTAGGCGATATTTGCAACAGATGCGGCGGTTTATTTTTAGTTTTTATAGCGCGTAGAAGTACTTGTTGCTCTGCCATTAAAATACCCATTCGTGCACGCATTGCGTATGGGCAGTGTTGTAATGAATATAATAATGGCAATGTCATGTTAGTTACCTTAGCTGTTTAGGCCTTCAACATACTGCTGGCGGGTTTGTACTTTAACCAAGCTATTTAAGTGTTCAACCGCTTGTGTTTGCCCGTTAATTAAATCTTGAAAATGCGCAAGTAACACGGCTTTATCCAGTTTTTCTTTATCGCCTGAGCCAATGTCGGTTAAATCAATCATAAATTCGTCAAATTTGTCGGCAAAGTCACTCACAATATCCATGTTTAAAAATTGCTCATGGTTGTAAATACTTGGGTAGCCGCCTTTTTGTTTATCAATAGCAAAGCTAATACCTTTAACATTGGTAACGGTGGTTTCTTTTTTACAGCTCAGCATACAGCTTGCGTCAATACGTGGTTTTTTACAGCCAACGGTTTGTTGGAAAAAACACTGTCGGCTAGTCATCATTAGTATTGGATGATAAATGCTGTACATCATTTTAAAATTGTTAGGGCGTTTAATATTACGCATTTGTGGTTTGTTTATTTCGTTTGAAATAAACGCGCCTTTTGCGTTTAAATCTTCTTGTAGTGTTAGTAACGCATAAGAGTTTGTGGTGTTTAACAACGGGCCTGCAATCCAGTCAATACCCATTTGTACTGCTTTAAATGCAACGCCTGTGTTGTTACTAATAATAAGCTTAGGTTTTACAACCTCGAGCAAACGTACCGCTTCTTCAAAATCTTTACCAATTAACACCGCCGGAAACCACGGAATTAAATGTGGGTGCTCTAAAAATACATTAATGTATTTATCGTTATCGGTTCTAAAGCTCTCTGGTAATTTAAAGTAAACATCGCCATCTGTTAAATCACATAGATGAACGTCTTTTATGTCCGATATTAAAATAGAGAGTGTTGTTTTGTTATCGGCTTTAGGGTGGTTTACTAGTTTTGGCAGTTCAACAGGGGCGAGTACGTCTTTGCCTTCGTTTAATAAAAACGCGACTTGCTTTTTAATACGGGCAAGCTCTTTAAACGGAATGCTCAAGTTGTTGCCTAAGTTTGAGTAATCCATATTTTTAATTTCAAAATTGGCATTACTAAAGGTTTTAAAGCGTTTATCAATAGCTGCAATGTCCACAATCGATTTATCGGCGGTTTGCATAGGCATTTGCGATTGAACTTCAAAGCGTAGAGGTTGCAGAGCGCTTTGCTCTGCTAGGGTGTTGTCGTGTTTATCGTTTATTGTCAGTGTTACTGTAAATGGCTGGTTTAATTGGCCGCTAAACTCAAAGCGTAGTTCTCGTTTTGAAATATCTAAAAACTCAATCTTCTTTTTAACTAACGTATCAATGTCATTTTTTTCTGCGGCGAGCTCTTGTTGTGCATCGTAAATTTGCACAACCGAAATCGCGTTACTCTTTTCGTTAGCGTGATCAAAGCTATGGTCGCGCGGGTTGTCGGTAAACATGTTTTTTGTCATGTCACCTTGCAAAAACTTATTAGTAAAATTACGGTTAAATACTTTGTATAAGCTTGAATCGTCTTCAATTAAATTACCTGTTTGTACAAAGGTATCTATTTGTTTGCGCCAGCTATCAATAACGGTATGTACGTAGTTAGCACCTTTAATGCGGCCTTCTACTTTTAACGAGTCAACACCCGCGGCTACCAACTCCGGTAAATCAAAATAGGCTGAATTATCTTTTAAGTTTAACGGATGTTTGTTACCCATGGCGGTTGGCTCGTATTCATCACGACATGCTTGTGAGCAACGACCACGGTTACCTGAGTTACCCACACTTACTGAGCTTGAATAACATTGCCCCGAAAACGCAATACACAATGCACCATGTACAAACACCTCGGTTAATACATCGCATTTGTGCGCTACGTCGGTCAATATTTTAATTTCAGTTAAGTTAAGCTCGCGCGATAAATTTACACGTGTAGCGCCAATGCGCGCTAAAAACTCAACCTGTGATTCGTTATGGGTGGTTAACTGAGTTGATGCGTGAATATGCAAAGTAGGAAAGTGCTTTTTAACTATATTGAACAACCCTAAATCTTGCACAATAATGCCATCGAGCGTGGTATTTACGAGTTGGTTAAGTAGCTTAAATAGCGCGCCCATTTCGTGCTCTAATATAACTACATTTAGCGTTAAAAATATTTCACAGCCGTATTCATGGGCTAGGCGAAGTGCGCCGTTAAGCTCATCAAACGAAAGATTAGACGCTCGGTTACGTGCATTAAAGGTATCTAACCCACAATAAACCGCATTAGCACCGGCTACAATGGCGGCTTTTACCGCGTTAACATCACCGCCTGGGGCTAATAGTTCAATCTTTCTACTCATTACAATGTCGCTTCGCTCATATTTAATTGCCGCGAATTTTATATGGTTAAGCACGTTAATGCTATTTATTGAGGGATATAATAAAGACTAATACCAATTCGCTTAATTAAGTGATCTATTTTGAGGCTGGAAAAACGTGTTGTTAGCTAGGCAAAAAATTCGCTATTTAGTTGTTCTCGGCAATTGCTCCTGCATTGCTCTACCTTCTGCATCCATGCAGTCGTAAATGAGAATTTTTTAACACAGGTAGCGACACGTTTAGCCCCGCAAAATGATTAAGTATTATTGCGGATTGGTATAAAGTAAAAGAGTGTATAAAATTACAATTAAGCTGGCTGATTTATTACGTAAACATGTAATAAAATGATAGTTTATAAGCCAGCAACACTTTCAACTTTACTTAGGCGATACCCATCAGCAATCAAGATCTTAAACAGTTAGATACAGATTTAAAAAGTGATGAATCTGGAATTATTAACACCCAACTAAAAATAGCCACATTTAACCTGTTTAACTATCTTGAGCCGCCCAATGCATACTATGAGTTTGAAAAAATTTATACTGTGCAGCAGTGGGCTAAAAAGCAGCGTTGGATTGTTGATTACTTAACAGAACATGCCCCTGATGTGATTGGTTTTCAGGAAGTGTTTAGCATTGACTCATTAAAAGAGCTAGTAGGCGAGCAAGGTTATAATTACTTTGCTGTAGTTGATACGCCAGAGGTGATTGATGACTTTATTTATAAACGCCCTGTAGTGGCAATCGCCTCTAAATACCCCATAGTTGAAGTAGCAGCGGTTGAGCACGATAGTGAGCTTGCAATTGCGCTTGGCCTTAATAGTGAGTTTACTTTTAGTCGTAAAGTACTAAGAGCAACTATAACGCTGCCGCATATAGGCAATACTGATTGTTACGTGGTGCATTTTAAATCTAAGCGCCCAATGATTAATGTCGATGAGCATAATAAAGAGCTTACACCCGAGCAAAACATAATTGAAATTTTAAAAGCGAATGTAGCGGGTGGGTGGGGCTCAACTATTCAGCGTGGCAGTGAAGCTACATTACTAATGATACAAATGATTGCCCGTCGCGAAGCTACGCAACAACCCATGCTATTAATGGGGGACTTTAATAATGAACTAGCGGATGGCGTATTAAGCCATTTACTGACAAGTACGCTACGCTTTGCGCCTGCATTTGATGCTAAAACCTACCTCGCTAAATATTGTTTAAATGATTCATGGGATTTGTTTGTTAAGTCGCAGCTAAACGAAGATGGACTATTTAATGGTGAGGCAATGACTAGCGATGAAATAAGCGATAGTGAAAGCAATAGCATTTTTGATTTAGCTGATGAAAACGAAGCAAAAAATGTTAATGCAACTAAGCTTATGCCCTTAAGAGCACCAACACATTATTATGGCGCGAGCAGCTCCGTGCTTGATTATATTTTATTATCTTGTGAGTTTGATGCCAGCTACCTTGGCAGTTTTTTTGAGGTGATTGAGTATAATACTTATGATCGTCACTTAATTAACCCCGAATTTGAGCGTGATGATTTAAGTACCGATCATGGTATTGTGTTAGTTACACTAAAACTAAGAAGCTAGGCTTGCTCTATGCATAATTATGCTAAAATTATAAATTAAAAGTATTCATATAGCAGCAATACTTGATGTATTGCGCCGGTTTGTATATTTTATCATCAGCCTTTTGAATTGTATTAATAATAAATTACTAAAATGGTAAATATGGAATTTTATACCTACTTGAATCATAAGCGAAATATGGATTTACCTTCGCAAATACATAGTTTCAATGTAAAGCGAATTTATAATTTTACATTTTTAGTGAAAGCTTTGCTTTTTGCTTTGTTTGTTAGCTTAAACAGCGCTTACGCACAAGAAACCACCTCATACAATTTAACTAATGAATCTAATGCAGGGCTGCTAAAAAGAGCTGAATTACTTATAGATACTGACGTTATAACAAGTATTGAACTAAGTAAGTCGTTGTTGTCACAAGCGCAAAGTGCTGATGACACGTTACTCAGCGCAAAGCTACATAACTTGCTAGGTAGGGCGAATAAAAAAAATAACAATATTAATGCATCGCTCGAACACTTTTTACAATCCTCTGTTTACTACAGCAAATTAAATGATTCACGAAACCAAATAAAGGCGTCTATTAATTATATAAATATATTATTAGAAGAAAAACGTTATGACGAACTTACTACACGCATTGAAACTTTATTACCAACAACCCTTGTATATGGCGATGACTTTTTTATAGCGCAAGTGCTCCTTACTAAGGGGGATTCGTTTTATGAACAAAAAAAGTACAATAACGCGAACGCGCAATATACATCTGCTTTAAAATACCTTGTTGACGAAGACGAATTAATACAAAGACAGTTAGGTGAAACGTATAAAAAATTAGCTCAGTCGTATAAACGCCTCAAAAATAGAGAGCAAACGGCTCACTTTTATACAAAAGCTTTAGAGGTATATTCTAATTTAGGTGATTTAAAGCTAATGGCGCGTACTTTAAATACACTAGCAGAAGCACACCGTTATTTAGATAACTTAGTTTTAGCCCTTGATTACTCCACTCGCGCATTAGAAATACATAAAGACATTGACGACCCTGTTGGCTTTGCTAAGGCATTACTAGGGGCGGGTATTATTTATCGTCATATTAACCTTTATGAAAAATCACTTGAACATATAAATGAGGCATATTTATATTATAAAAAAGTAAATAACATGCTTGGGATTGCTAAAACATCAAATCAAATGGGACTGGTGTATACACGATTAAGGCAGTTTGATCAGGCCGAATTTTTCTATCAAATAACTATCGATTTGCCAAAAGGTATGGTCGAGGAAAAAACGCTCGCTTCAGCTTTAAGAGAAATGGCTGTTATTAACCTCGAATCTGGCGACTTAGCATCAGCAATGCAATATGCTAAAAAAGCTTATATCACTTATAAAAACAAAAACCTTACATCGTACATTTCTACAACAGCACGTATTATTGGTAATATTTATCGTGCCCAAGGAAATAACAACAAGGCTATAGAGTATTACAAAGAGTCATTGTCGTTTGCCAGAGAAGCAGGTGGTAAACTTTATGAGATAAAGTCGCTTACTGCGTTAGCCGCGATTTTAATTGGAATTGATACAAATGAGGCGATTATCTTACTTAAAAGATCACTCGCTTTATCAACGCAGTTAGATGATAAGTTACATATGCTATACGCTTATCGTGAAATTCGAATAGCCGAAAAGCTGCGTGGGCGCATAGACGAGTCACTTCGTTACGCGGAAGAAGAAATAGCCCTGACCGATATCATTCAAAATGAAAGAAATGAAGATAAATTGGCGCTTGAAAAAGCACATTTACATTCGCACAAAATGGAAATAGAGCTTGAGACGTTAAGAGAAAAAGAAAAACGCCATCAGCTTGAGCTTGAAAAGAAAAATAATCAAATTGAAATCGCCGCCCAAGCTAGAGTTATATCAGAGCTAGAGCTTTCAAAGAATAAATACGCCAGTATTGCGCTAGCATTTTTATTAGCCGCTTGTTTAGCTATTGTATTACTGGTTTATAGAAGTTTTATTGCCTCTAAAAAACGTAATGAAGAGTTAGACTATTTGGCAGCAAGAGACCCTTTGACCAATTGTTATAACCGTCGTATTTTATTTGAGGTTATGAATCGCGACTTTATGGATTTACCTCAGATTGAAGAGTACTGTATTTTAATGGTCGATATTGATCATTTTAAAAGCGTTAACGACACCTATGGGCATAGCATTGGTGACACAGTACTTTGTGGCGTAGCCGAACTTTTACAAGCTAATATACGTAAAAGTGATAGCGTGGCCCGTTTTGGTGGCGAAGAATTTTGTATTATTTTGCCCAACACAACTCAAGAGCAAGCAATACGTATAGCTGAGGCTATTCGTATTAAAGTTGAAAAAGCGACATTTGAAGATATTCCTGTTACGTGTAGCTTTGGGGTTACGTCTATTAAATTTAAAGCCAGAACACCTTCTGAGTTGATTGAACAGGCTGATTTAGCTCTTTATGAGGCTAAGTCCTTGGGGCGTAATCAGGTAGCGTTATGGGATGCTTCGCTTGAAGAGTTTAAACTTTATAGATCGGAGTAAATCCAGCAGTATACAGTTTAGTTTTGATGTTATTTTTTAAAATTATAACAAGTAAATTTTATACAATGCTGTGTGTTACTTACATATGTAATTAGGTCTATTAGATTAACCCTTTGAATATCAGTATGTTAGCTTAGGCTTCAAAATTGCAATCAATACTAAGTTAAAAACAAAACAAGGGATTTAATAATGACTGAAGTTGCACTTTCGGCCTATTTGGCATTTTACCTCTATTTAATTATGTTGCTTGTACAGTGGGCTGTGGCTACGTTTAGCAAAGCTAAAGAACCAAATGCTGTACCAGGTAAAATTGACGAGGATTTATCGCACGACAGCTTTATATTTAGAGCACATCGTACGTTTCATAATACGCTTGAAAACAGTGCATTATTTATAGGTACGGTGTTATTTGCGTTTGTAATTAATTATCAAAGCCCGATTTTTGCAATGTGTATTTGGGTGTATTTAATTGCGCGTTTAATTCACATGGCGCTGTACTACGCTATAGCAACGGAGAAAAACCCAAGCCCACGTAGTTACTTTTTTTTAATCGGCGTACTTGCTAATGTGGTTATGCTGATAATGATAGGGTTAAGGCTAATCTCTTAATTTATAAAAAAGTTATAAAATTTATTTATAACGATAAAAAAAGCGAAGAGCCTTTAAGGCATCTTCGCTTTTTTGTTTAAAGTAGAAGCAGAATAAAACTACCTCTACCGTAATGTAATATTAATGGCTAATCGACGCCTATAAACCCGCCTGTTTGGTGTGTCCATAGGGCTGCGTATATTCCACCCTTAGCGATTAATTGTTCATGAGTGCCTTGCTCAACTACGCCGCCGTCATCAAGTACAATTAATCTATCCATTTGTGCAATGGTTGATAGCCTGTGCGCTATGGCAATAACTGTTTTACCTGTCATTAAATCATCAAGACTTGCCTGAATTGCGGCTTCTACTTCTGAGTCGAGTGCGCTGGTGGCTTCGTCGAGTATAAGTATGGGTGCATTTTTAAGTAGTACACGTGCAATAGCAATACGTTGGCGTTGACCGCCTGAAAGCGTAACACCGCGTTCGCCCACTTGTGCATCAAAGCCTTTATTGCCTTTGCTGTCGACCAAGTCGTTTATAAACTCAAGCGCCTTAGCTTGTTTGGTCGCGTTGATCATCTCATCGTGGGTTGCATCGGGGCGACCGTACAAAATATTGTCTTTTACTGAGCGATGAAGCAAGGAGGTATCTTGCGTTACCATTGCTATGTAGCGGCGTAGGCTTTCTTGGCTAACGTCTGTGATGTTTTGCCCATCAATTTTTATTGTTCCAGAGTCGGTATCGTAAAAGCGCAGTAATAAGTTAACAAGTGTTGATTTACCCGCGCCAGAGCGACCGACTAAACCAATTTTTTCGCCAGGTTTAATATTTAAGTTTAAACCGTTCATTACAGGGCTGCGATTAGTCTCTTTTGCAGCTTTGCCGTAGTTAAAGTGTACGTTGTTAAACTCAATAGCACCTTGGCTTACGTTAAGCGTATCAGCATTTGGTTTATCGGCAACTTCGATAGGGTTCGACAGTGTTTTCATACCATCGGCTACGGTGCCAATGTTTTCGAACAAGCTGCTTATTTCCCACATGATCCACTGCGCCATACCGTTTAATCTAAGCGCTAAGCTAACAGCAACAGCAATAGCTCCGGCGCTAATTACGCTAAGCGACCATAAATAAAGTGATACAGCGGCAACCGAAAATACTAATAGGTAATTTAAGCTTTGAATAACAAAGTTTAAACTGGTTACTAAGCGCATTTGCTTGTACACAGGCTGTAAAAATACATCCATGCTTTGTTTTGCGTATTGCTCTTCACGCTGGGTATACGAAAACAATTTAATAGTTGAAATGTTAGTGTAACTATCAACAATACGACCAGTCATTTCTGAGCGCGCATCGGCTTGTGAGCTGGCAATTTTTTTAAGGCGCGGTACAAAGTAAAGTTGCACGCAAATGTATAAAACCAACCAAACTAATAAAGGGATCATTAAGCGCCAATCAGCTTCGGCAACTAAAAATACCATTGAGCCAAAATAAACCACGATATACATTAATACATCGAGTAGTTTGGTCACTGTTTCGCGAACGGCTAAAGAAGTTTGCAGTACTTTAGTGGCTATTCTTCCTGCAAATTCATTTTGATAAAAGCTAACACTTTGGCGCAGTAAATAACGATGTGCTAACCAACGAATTGACATAGGATAATTGCCAAGCAATGCTTGGTGCAAAATAGCAGAATGGAAAAAGACAACAATGGGCAATACTAATAACAGCATGACAGCCATTTTAATAAGTTCAGACTTTTGCTCTATAAACAAAGTTTCGGGCGTGTAGGCGGTTAACCAATCAACAAGTTGGCCCATGTAGCTAAATAAAGAAACCTCTAAAATAGCGAGCATGGCGGCACTGATTGACATAAGCAGCAACGACAGTTCCATTCCTTTGGTGTAGTGGCGACAAAAAGCAAATAAAGTAGAAGGCGGCTGAGTGGGTTGGTCCTCAGGAAATGCTTTTGTCATTTTTTCAAATAATCGATACATTTTAAAACTTAAATGGCAAATAATGACGAGTATCATACCATTTAAGTATTTTTAAATGCAGGTTTGTAGGGCACTAATTATGAGTATTATTCTTATTTATTGCGTTGGGTTACTTAGGTTTATTCCTTCGCTCATGTATAAATCGTCATATCTGAGACCACCATTTCCGTAAGGCTTTTTAATTGGGCCTGTATTACAGTTTGCTAAAAAGTATATAAGAGGTTGTTCGCGCTTCATTCTAAATTGTGCATTTTTATATACCAGCGTTTGACTGTTAAACTCACCACCTTTTACGTAAACATCATATTGCTGACCTTGCTCTGAGGCTGCTGCGTTATTAACAACGTACCATACGTCGTACCAAGTATTTGTTTGCAGAGGTTTAGCTGACTGTTTTGTAGTGTAGTTTTGAATGTTGCTATATCCGCTGTCGGTTTTAACCATTAAAGCGCCATCGTTTACAAACCCGTTTGATTCTGTTTTATCGGTTACGCGAAGTGTTGGCTCAAACGCATCGTACGCATGTTTATTTATTAGCGCTGGAGTAAGGTTACTCAATCCAAAAGCATGATTATTAGGAAACGCAGCGACGTTTATACGTATATAAAATGTGTAGGTTTGACCAACTTCAACCGCTTGTGGAAGCTTTGTATAAGAAAGTGCTTTACGATTTCCTACAATGCCCTCAGCCGCAGGCTTTTTTAGTAAATAATGATTTGTTGATGAGTTTGCTTGTTCTGATTGTATAACTGTTATTTGTGGATTTTTAACCTGTGGTTTAGTTTCATTTTGGGTATCGACACTCTGCCACTTGCTAAGTGAACTTTCAAAATCATCAATAAGCAGCCAATCGTTCGATGTACTTTTGTGAATGTTTGAACACGCTGAGAGCGTGCTGAATAAGCAAAGAATTAGAATATGTTTGGAATGCATAATTGGCTCTCGCAATATTATTGATATTTGGTTAACCAATTTTAATTTTGGCTATAGCTTTTTATTAATAACTATATAACCAATTTAATTTTTTTATGTCAATCACTAAAACAAAAGTTATGGTTTAATAGAGCTTGAGAAATATAATGTTGTTATTGTATTTATAAAATCAACTCAGCAAATTTTAACTGAGTATAAAAATAATTTAATAGTTAGGATGTTATATGTATACGGGTTCGTGTTTGTGTGGTGAAGTAAACGTTGAAGTGTCGGGCAGTATAACCAGCATTATTCATTGTCATTGTTCACTGTGCAGAAAAAACAGCGGGACTGCATTTGCAACCAATGGCTTTGTAAATACAAGTGACTTTACAATAACAAAAGGTCAAGAACGACTCAGTGAATATAGTTTTAAAGCAGGGCGCACACGTTATTTTTGTAGATGTTGTGGCTCGCCTGTTTACAGTAGCAACAGTGATGACAAAAGCAGAATACGAATTCGTTTAGGAATATTTGATAGCGATATTACTGAGCAGGTTTTATCGCATAATTTTGTTACGTCTAAAGCTAACTGGGAGAA
Organism: Pseudoalteromonas sp. SR45-1; assembly: GCF_014163655.1. NCBI lineage: Bacteria > Pseudomonadati > Pseudomonadota > Gammaproteobacteria > Alteromonadales > Pseudoalteromonadaceae > Pseudoalteromonas > Pseudoalteromonas sp. SR45-1. The sequence goes on from NZ_JACJDR010000001.1 coordinate 38,704, forward strand.
GTTAGAAACAAGCTTACCGTGCTATGAAAAACATGAACCTGGGCGGTAAAGCGTTTCATTCAATGTGGTAAATGCTGTTAATACTTTTATAAAGGTCTGGCGCAAAGTTTATAAACACCGGTGAGTTTTGTATTTCATCAACGTTTATATGCATTAATGTTTGCTGGCTTAGTATGATCACTATATTTTTGTATTCGTTAAACTCTATTATCGCTAAGCACTTAAAATGTTGCCTTAAAAGTACTAAAAGCATTTGCAGCTCTTGGCCAGTTTGTGGGTTTAAATTAATGATTACTTGCGTATTTTGCTCACTGCAGCGATTTATATTTTGCCAAAAGCTATCGCTGGTTAAAAAAGGCTGATGATATTCACCACTAAAAATATCGATAGTGATTACGTTAAAGTGATCAGGGCATTGGGTAATATATTGTTCGGCGCATTGTAAATAGCTGCTGTGCTTAATTGGTAACTTAAAGTGCTGTGCAGCAATTAAGGCAATGTTTGGGTTTATTTCTACCGTGTTAAATGTATTGATGGTGTTTATGTAAGGCGTACTACTTTGCAAGTGATACATAATTCGCTCAAACCCTGCAGTGCCTAAACCTAAATTTAATATATTGAGTGTATCTACCGGTTTAAGTAAAAATAACATCATACATTGGTTTACAGGTACTATTACTTGCTCTGGGTGCGTAAGGTTCATAACGCCTTGAATTGTTATGTCTTCATTGGTTTTTTGTGCAAGCGTTAACCACCGATATTCTTTATTTTGATACACGCATACGGGGCCGTACGCGCTTTGCTGCGACTCAATAAGGTTACTTTTAATTGTATCTTCTTTTAGTTGACGCATAACTTAAACTATTAATGTATACACAATTACAGTGTGCCACGAAAATCGCATTTTTTTATAGATTATTGTGTAACAAGGTTTGTAATTTAACCTCTAAATATAATATTGTATTAGCAATTAATTACTTAGACGTTATTCAAGGATTGGAAATGGGATTGATTCTAGGGCCTGCTGTTTTAGCGTGGTTTGCGGTATTTATCTATTCTTTACGATTAGGGTATGTGCTTATTTATAAAAATATGAGCGTATTAACCACAGTGTCTACTTTTGCAATTAGTATTGTTGGTATGTTGGCTTTTATGACGTATGGATATAGGCAGTTTGTAAACAATACCTCAGTTTGGGCATTTGAGATCCCAAGTTACTTTTTATTTAGCAAAATAGCTTTTATAGGTGTGTTGAGTGGTTTTTTACTTAACTACTATATTAAGCCTGAAAATAGTTCGGAGTTTTTGAGCTGTTTAGCATTTGTATTAATATTTATGTTTTCTGCTGGTGTGCTTGCAAGCTTAGGAGGACATGAGGCCTTTTTGAAAGAATTTGATATTAAAACCACTCATTAAAAGTATGCATAATAAATTTTGGCCAGTACCTATAAAAGGTAGTGGGCTTTTTACTATCCTAATAAACTCTTGTAAATGCGCTTTAGCGTGATCCTTTCTGCATCTACCTCAAATGTATTGCCATAAAATCTTAGTTAAGTAATGGTTACACTATAATAATTAGGAGCTAATAGATGCTTAAAACACCTTTGAAAATCACAACAACGTTACTTAAATTTACTGCAATTGCAGGCGCCTGCACACTTGCATTATCAGCACATGGGAAAACACAACTTCAATACACAGAACAGCAAAAATTACATGATATAGCAGCTCAAGTATCAGCCGAACGTATTGGTAGTGACATTCAAACGCTGGTGGATTTCGGTACTCGCCATACGCTTTCAGAAACTAAATCGGATACTCGAGGCATTGGTGCGGCCAGGCGCTGGATAAAAAATGAATTTGAAAAAATATCCGCGCAGTGTGGCGGTTGTTTGGAAATCATTGAAGTAAAGGACACTATATCTGGCGAAAAACGCATTCCTAATCCTGTTGAAGTGGTTAACATTGTGGCTATTCAACGAGGGTCAAGCGAACCTAATCGCATGGTGATTATGTCGGGTGATATAGATTCTCGTGTAAGTGATGTTATGGACTTTACGAGTGATTCACCTGGGGCAAATGATAACGCATCAGGTGTAGCGGGAGTAATTGAAGCTGCTCGTGTTTTAAGTAAATACAAATTTAATGGTTCGGTAGTTTACGCGGCGCTTTCGGGCGAAGAGCAGGGTTTGTTTGGCGGAAAAATATTAACGGCTTATGCGCAAAAGCATGACTGGCAAGTTCATGGCGTTTTAAACAACGATATGATTGGCAATATTACCGGTATTAATGGGGTAACTGATAATACAACTGCGCGTATATTTTCAGAAGGTACCCGTGTTGTAGAAACAAAAGAGCAAGCTAATACTCGCCGCTTTACGGGTGGTGAAGTTGATTCGGCGAGTCGAAATTTAGCGCGCTACATAGATACTATTGCTGACAGATACATTCCTAACCTAGATACAATGCTTGTATATCGATTAGATAGATTTGGCCGTGGTGGGCATCATCGTCCATTTAATGATGCAGGTTTTGCAGCAGTGCGTATTATGGAAACTAACGAGCACTACGATCGTCAGCATCAAGATTTACGCACTGAAAATGGCGTTGAGTATGGCGATACTATTGAAGGCGTTGATTTTGATTATACAGCTAAGTTAACTTCACTTAATGCGGTAACGATGGCATCTATGGCGTGGGCGCCCGCACCACCAAAAGAAGTTAAAATAAAGGGAGCTGTTACAGCTGATACGTCGTTTTCATGGCAACAAAGCAGTGATGAAAATATTGCTGGCTATAAAATTTATTGGCGTTACACGAGCGAGCCGCAATGGCAGTTTAGTAAATACGTTGGTAAGGTTTCACAGTACACACTTAAAAACGTAGTGATTGATAATTATTACTTTGGTGTAGCCTCTGTCAGTAAAGACGGTGTTGAGTCGCCAGTAGTATTTCCGGGTGATGTGGGTTCGTTTGATCACAATATAAAATAATAGTTTGGCTAAAAACACAGCAAACAGAGCGCTTTAAGGTGCAAATGACCGTTTTATACTTGCACCTTATTTACTAAGCCCTTAGAGTGTTAAAAAAGAAGTAAAAGGTTAATAAAAATGCAGCAACAAGAAAAAAAGCCGTTAACAGCAAAAGAACAAGTTATAACTGATGAGCAAAGAATGCAGTGGCAACGCGAATGTTTTCAAACAGCGCAAAAGCATTTAGCCGAAAAGGGCATTATGCCAAAATCAGTAGTTGATAAAGACAGTCGATTTTTAGCACCACTTTGTGCAATGTGGAAATTTAAAGCACAGAACGGTAAAACATATTGGGTAGTAACAGGGCGGTTACCTACAGATCATGCTGAAGTAAGTGCAGCTACAGATGCTCGTGATGCAATGCGTTACTTTTCTTTGCAGTGGCAATTAAAAGCGGATCAGATTATGAGTACAGGCGCGCGTGATAAAACACAGGTAGACTTTGCTAACTTACTTATCAATAGAGCCCATGGCTTGTACGAAATGTATGATAATGAGCCGCTGTGGGCAAATGAGGCAAAGTAACGACGGTTTGGGTTAAGTAAAAAAGTAGAGGGTGATAGCTTATTTATCGCCCTTCTCTTTATCTAATGGACAAGTGTGAAGGGAGTAGTATTAAACGCCGAAACAGGGCATTGCATACGTTGCCTAGGAATTCCCGCCTCCATAAATACATTCCCTTGCTGAATAAAGCCATTGCGCTTAAAACGCTCTACTTCATTTAAAATACAATTAATGCTTACTTCTTCAATACCTTGGTTTGACGCTAATTCTACAATAAAGTTGAGAAGCGATTTATATACTTTGCGATTACGGTGCTCAGGTAATACAGCTATTCTGCCGATTAAGCCATCTTTACATAATCTACCTGTTGCTATTGGGCAGTTTGCATCGTCTGTAACAAGTACATGTAATGCAATTTTATCTAGGCTATCAAATTCGATATGCTTGGGGATATGTAACTCGTAAACAAAAACTCGCTCTCGAATTTTTTGTAGCATATCTTTTTTTATATCCCATTCAACCTTATCAACCAGATAGCCCATTGCAAACTCCTATTGATACCAAATTAGAATGAGTAAGCAATCACAGCAAAATTATTTAAGCCAATATCAGATGAAAATTAAAAATTTTAACTGACCTGTATACATAATATCTTACGCTGTAAAATGCTCATCATTATTAATATAATTGGTATTATTACTCGTGGTCTATATTAAACCAGATCCCCTCATTAACAAGTGTAGTAAAAGTTTGAGTAAAAACTAAACTTGGCTTTGTTAAATTTAATGCTGAACTTTCAAACTCAGTATGATCGGTAAGTAGTTTAACCGCCGCTAAGTCGGTTAACGGCATAGCGTAATTTTCGCCATTTACACTTAGTAAGACTTCTGTATCGAGTTGCTGATAAATAGCGCGTGTGCCACCTAAGCGTTCAAACACTGTTTCTTCATTACTTAAATCATCGCTTATTTGCTCTGACGTAAATGGAGGCTCTACTGGCGCTAAATCCATTTCATGTTTGGGCTGACTAAGCGTTGAGCCTAGCCATTGTTTAAATAAATCGTCATTTTCTAAAAGTGCCGCCATCAATGTTTTAACTTTATCAACTTCAAGGTTTGTAAGTTCACCCTTTGATTTTCTTAATGTGATGTTGTGATCGGTATAACGTTTTTGGCCGCTTTCGGTATCAATAATATGATCGGCAAAGCTCGATAGTAAATCTTGTTGATTTGGCGCTCTAAAACCAACTGAATAATTTAGTGCGTTTTCTACAGCGTAACCTTCGTGAGGGCACCCTGGTGGAATATATAAAATATCGCCAGGCTCTAATATGCAATCGATCACGGCTTCAAATGCTTCTACTTGCAGTAATTTTTTGTTTTGAGCAAACTGCTTAAGTGTTGGATCGGGCAGGCCTACGCGCCAATGACGTTTACCTTCGCCTTGAATAATAAATACGTCATATTGGTCTAAATGTGGGCCAACACCACCATTAGGCGTTGAATAGCTAATCATTAAATCATCTATGCGCCAGTTTGGAATAAACCTAAATGGCTCTAGTAGTTGTGCAGCTTCAGGATGCCAATGATCAACAGCTTGCACTAATAAGGTGGCATTTTCGTCTGTTAACTTTTCAAAGTCTTCAAATGGACCTTGGTGCGTTTGCCAATCATTTTTATGATTGGTGATAATACGTGACTCTATGCTTTCTTCCATTGCGAGACCGGCAAGTTCATTAGCATCAAGTGGGTCTTGAAAATCAGCAAAACCTTGTTTGATTAAAAGCGGCTTTTTTTGCCAAAAATGGCTTAAAAACTCTTGCTCAGACAAATTATTTATTTTTAATTGATACATACATTATGCCTACTAGTTAGTGCAATGGGGTTAAAACAAAAAAAGCGAAAGGATGATCCTTTCGCTTTTTAAAAGAGCAATTTAGTTTTTAAACTAAATCATCAATAAACTCAACAGCACGACCAATGTAATTAGCAGGTGTTAGTTTTTTCATTTCTACTTTAGCGTGCTCAGGAAGGTCTAGACCATCGATAAAGTCAGCCATTATTTCTTGATTTACACGTTTGCCGCGTGTTAAATCTTTAAGTTTTTCGTATGGCTTTTCAATACCATATTTACGCATAACTGTTTGAATCGGCTCGGCTAGCAATTCCCAGTTTTGATCAAGCTCGTCAGCTAAACGTTGCTCGTTTACTTCAAGCTTGCTCACACCTTTAAGTGTTGATTGGTATGCAATAATCGCATAACCCATACCTACACCTAAGTTACGTAATACTGTTGAATCGGTAAGGTCACGCTGCCAGCGAGAAACTGGTAATTTTTGTGCAAGATGAGCAAAAATAGCGTTTGCTAAACCTAAGTTACCTTCTGAGTTTTCAAAATCAATTGGGTTAACTTTATGCGGCATTGTAGATGAGCCAATTTCGCCCGCAATTGTTTTTTGCTTAAAGTGATTAAGTGCGATGTAACCCCACATGTCACGGTCAAAATCGAGCAAAATAGTGTTAAAACGTGCAATTGCGTCAAACAACTCTGCAATATAGTCATGCGGTTCAATTTGTGTAGTAAATGGGTTAAGTGTTAAACCTAAGCTTGATACAAATTTATCTGCGTGAGTATGCCAGTCGAAATCTGGGTATGCACTAAGGTGAGCGTTGTAGTTACCAACAGCACCGTTAACTTTACCTAGCATTTCTACTTGAGCAATTTGGTCTCGTTGACGCTTTAAACGCATGTATACGTTAGCAAACTCTTTACCCATCGTTGATGGTGTAGCTGGTTGCCCGTGCGTACGAGTCATCATTGGGATTGCTTTGTACTCAATCGCTTTTTCTTTAATTGCGCTTAAAAGCTCATCGCAATAAGGAAGCAAAACCTTGTTACGTGCTTCGCTAAGCATTAAACCATGAGATAGATTGTTAATATCTTCTGAAGTACAAGCGAAGTGAATAAATTCATTGATTGCATGAAGCTCACTGTTATCGGCTACTTTTTCTTTTAATAAGTATTCAACCGCTTTAACATCGTGGTTTGTAGTGCGTTCAATATCTTTAACGCGCTGTGCATCAGCTTCGCTGAAGTTATCTACAATGGCGTTTAGAAGTGCATTAGCTTCTTCGCTAAATGCAGGTACTTCTTTTATATCGCTTGCTGCAGCTAACGCTTGCAACCAACGCACTTCAACAATTACGCGGTATTTAATTAAGCCAAATTCGCTGAAAATACTGCGTAGTTCAGTGGTTTTGCTGCCGTAGCGACCATCCACTGGAGAGATAGCCGTTAACGCTGAAAGCTCCATAATAACTCCTAAATTTTAGTTTGAACGATAGTTAAATTTTTGTTTTAGCAATGGCGAGTATTTTTCTTTTTGCAAAGAAAAAGTGACGGCGTTTACCGCCCATTTGTCGCCATAATACTGCACTTCTAATGCCGGCTAATAATAACGCACGGATTTTATTTTGAGTGAGCTGCTGTTTTAATAACTCGGGTTTACCATAAACCTGTATTCGGTGCCCAAGGGGGCTCAGCACCGACGAGTATATATCTGCTAAACCGGCAACAACGCTCTCGTCGGTAATAGCAAAATGATCTAAACGACGATGAATATCATCAATTCGTTTGCCTAATTCGTTTAAGCTTTTGTCGTTTGCACTTAGTGCTCGCTCAAGCTGCATCAAACCACCTACGTATTTTACTATTTCAACATCTTTTTGAGCGCCAGCAGTTAGCTGCGCCATTAATGTTTTATAGCCATCACGTAAGTTGTCAGTACCTTGGTAAACATCTTCTGGCGATGCCGGTGATGTTTGAATAATGCTTGAAAGTAATACTTCTAAGTCGTGCTCATTATTACTGCCGTACTGGGCAATTTTTTGAACTTGCTTAGCAACCTGGCACATGGCGGCAAGCGCCATGACTTGGTGTTCATTCATTACTTAATCACCGAGTCAATAATACCACCACCTAAACACACATCTTCTGCATAAAATACAGCAGATTGACCTGGCGTAACTGCTTTTTGTGGTTCATCAAATAATACACGAGCCATGCCGTCTTCACCTACAAGTAGGGTACAGCTTAAGTCTTCTTGGCGGTAACGTGTTTTAACTGTGCAGCGAGTGGTACCTTTAGGGCCAACGCGGTCTACCCAATGTAATTGGTTTGCATTAAGACCATTACTGTATAGGCGAGGGTGATCTTTGCCTTGGCCAACAACAAGTACGTTACGTTCTAAATCTTTATCAACTACGTACCATGGTTCGCCAGAACCTTCCTTCATACCACCAATTAACAAGCCTTTGCGTTGTCCAAGTGTGTGGTACATTAAGCCTTCGTGCTCGCCTACGTTATTACCGTCAGTGTCTTCGATAACGCCAGGTTGCGCTGGTAAGAACTTTTGTAAAAAGTCTTTAAATTTACGCTCACCGATAAAGCAAATTCCGGTGCTGTCTTTTTTATCGTGAGTGATTAGGTCTTGTTCTTCTGCTATGCGGCGCACTTCTGGTTTTTCGATATCGCCTACAGGGAATAACGTTTGGCCAATATGTTCATGGCTTAGGGTATATAAGAAGTAGCTTTGATCTTTATTGTTATCAAGTCCGCGACACATTACGTATTTGTCATCGCGAAGTTCACGGCGAACGTAGTGTCCGGTTGCAATAAAGTCAGCACCGAGTGCTTGAGCCGCAAATTCTAAAAAGGCTTTAAATTTAATTTCTTTATTACACATTATATCTGGGTTTGGCGTACGACCCGCTTTGTACTCTGCTAAAAAGTACTCAAATACATTATCCCAGTATTCAGCAGCAAAGTTTACTGTGTGAAGCTCAATGCCTAATTTGTCGCACACGGCTTGTGCATCTTTTAAGTCATCAGCGGCGGCACAGTATTCATCATTGTCGTCTTCTTCCCAGTTCTTCATAAACAGGCCTTCTACTTGGTAGCCCTGTTGTTGTAATAAATATGCAGATACAGAAGAATCAACACCGCCGGACATGCCAACAATGACTTTAATGTGACTATTTTCGCTCATGAATAATTTCGCTTATACAGATTGCTGTTAACTTGGAAAGGCCGCGATTATAGCATGTATTTTGTTTGTGCTTAAAGAGCGTAGGGCGGCAAAGGACATAATTTGTCACTATTTTATTTGTATAACAAATAGCAAACTAGACTTAAACGCATTATCAGGCTGTAACTTTAGTAATATTAAAGTGATCTTTACTAATAAATTAAGACTATAGAATAATTCATGTAGTTATTGAGTTTTATTAATAGTATTTTCTTTTAAAACTACTAGAGTAAATATACACTTAATAAAAATAAAATAGTGGTGAGTATATGAATGTAAACCACTTTAAAGCCGCTTGAAATATAGTCAATGGAATGAATATATGAATTATGCCTATCAAATAAACAAGATAAATTCTTTAGTTGAGCATTACACACGAAAACCTGATTTTGTGGATAGCGAATTACTTTCTAGCAAAACGACAGAGTTTAAAAAATCAGCCTATCATCTTTTTTATGAGTTAATAAAACTCAAAAACCCTCATATTTACCAAGAGCCAAACCATGTACATGAGTTATTTAGCTTAATAAAAGGTTCAACAGTTAAAAAAAACGTTGAGTTAAAGGTGCTTGATCATGTAGAGCACTGGTGGCTTGAATGGTATTTCGCTTTAGAAATGGACGAAAAGCTTAGTATAGAAAAAAGTGATATGCCAATGAGTTACTTACCTCAAAGTACACTCAACCCTATGCGCAAACATGAGATAAGTCACTACGCTAGGTTATTTACCGTTTTGCCAATGCCTGTATGTAATGTATGTGCCAAGACGGGTTATATTTTGAAAGTTAATCAACGTTTTGTAGATGTTTTTGGTTATACAGTAGAAGATGTGCCAAATCTTAAATCATGGTGGGAAAAAGCGTATCCAGATCCCCAATACAGAGCACTTGCAAAAGAGCTGTGGCAAGACTCACTTGAAAAGGCACTAAATAACAATAACGACATACCCGCAAATAACTATCGAGTTTCTTGTCGTGATGGCTCACAAGTGATGATGGAAATTTCAGGGATTGATATAGGTGAAGAGTTTTTAGCTGTTTTTAATGATGCAACAGAGCGCTTAGAAGCAGAAGATATACTCAGGGATATGGCCTTTTTGGATGCATTAACCAAAATTGCGAATAGGCGTCGGTTTGATGAAAAGCTAACGCATGAGTTTGAACGAGCAAAAGAATGCGAAGGCATGCTATCGATGATTATTATTGATATTGACCATTTTAAGCAATTTAATGACCGGTATGGGCATGTAGCGGGCGATACGTGCTTATATGACGTGGCTCAAAAAATTGCTTCAACGGTTAGTCGCCCAGAAGATTTTGTGGCTCGCTATGGTGGAGAAGAATTTGTTGTTTTACTTCCACAAACGGATAGGCAAGGAGCGTTGTTTATAGCTGAGCAAATACAAAAAGCTGTAGAAAGCTTAGCTATTGCTCACCAGGATAGTTTTACCGGATTTTTATCTATAAGTATGGGTATTAATACCATCAGCAACTATACAAATAGCAATGAAGTCAGCTTTGTTAGAGCCGCTGATAACGCCCTGTATTATGCTAAAAAACAAGGGCGTAATTGTATAGCGCTAAGCTCTGAGTAAATCAATTATAAATAGTTTCTAAGCTTAACGCTGGTCGATTCAGGCTGTCGTTAATACACTTGAGCACTAAAGGGCTCCTAAGCGGTAATGATTTTATTTGCTCTAATGTATGCCAGTTAGCGCTGATAATGTCAGAATCTATTGGTGTTGGTGCTTTTATATTATTAGGTGCTTCAAATAAAAAGCAGAATCGCAAATAGTGCACTGCGTTATCGGCATGCAAATTATAAACACCTAAAAAACCAATAGGCGCAAGCGCTAAGCCTGTTTCTTCTAGTAGCTCTCTGCTTGCAGCTTGTGCAAGTGTCTCATTTTGCTCTAAATGACCCGCAGGTTGATTGTAACAAATTTGCTTTGTAAATTTATCGCGCTCTTTTACAAGTAAAAACTCATTTTGCTTTTTTACTATTGCTGCAACCGTGACATGCGGTTTATGCATCAACTACGCCCTTAATTACTTTGTATTCACCACAATTAATATCATCCAACGTATAGTTGCCAATGCTATAGCGGATGAGGCGAAGTGTAGGGTGTCCAATATGCGCGGTCATTCGACGAACTTGTCTGTTTCTACCTTCATTAATGGTAATACTTAGCCAAGTGGTAGGGATTGCTTTTCGCTCGCGTACAGGGGGATTACGCGCCCAAATTGTTGGCTCATCAATTATTTTAACGTTAGCGGGGAGTGTAAGCCCGTCTTTAAGTTCTACGCCATTACATAAATCATTAATTGATTCACTCGTTGGTTCACCCTCAACTTGTGCCCAGTAGGTTTTATTCGTTTTTTTATCAGGAGCAGTTAAGGTGTTTTGTAGTTTCCCACAGTTTGTTAAAAGCAATAAACCCTCACTGTCTCTGTCTAACCTTCCTGCTGCGTAAACTTCTTTAATAGGTATAAACTCTGCAAGCGTTTTTCTGTCTGCGTCATCCGTAAATTGACATAGCACATCAAACGGCTTGTTGAATAACACAATTTTTCTGTCTTTAGATGCTATCTGCGGCTTTATTTCTCTTTTACCAGATGGCGTTTTGTTAAGTGCACTGCGTGAATAAGTACGCCCAGTACTTCTTTTTGGCTTGGTTTGTGTTGCTTGATTATTGCCTGATTTAGCTCTCATTATATGCACCTAGCTGGTTTTGGTAATCCGGCAATTTTTGTTGCTTGCTTGGCTGGGCCTTTAGGAAATAATTTATATAAATAAAGGCTATTTCCTTTATCTTCACCGAGTGCTTTAGCCATTGCTTTTACAAGCATTCTAATTGCTGGGCTGGTGTTATATTCAATGTAAAAATCACGAACAAAATTAATGACTTCCCAGTGTTGCTCACTAAGTGTGATGTTTTCTTGAGTAGCAATTACAGGCGCCAGCTCCTTTGACCATAAAGTATGGTCGAGCAAGTAGCCTTGTTTGTCGGTTTCAATCTGTTGGTTGTTAAATTCAAGCATGAGTTACCACGTAATGGATTGGTTAGTTGATAAAGTGAGTGCCACAAAGTCTTCATAGCTAATTGCTTTATCGTTATCTGCTAATTTTATTGCACGTACTTGCGCGTCTTGTTCAAGTATTAGCAGTGTATCTGCAAATTGCCTAAATTGTTTTTTTGCAAAGCAGGCATCACCAACAAGTAGTACCTTATCGCCTGATAAAATTAAATTCTCAAGCTGATTTGCCGAGTAATAGTTAAGCGGCTTTGAAAAAATATGTAACGTACTCATAGGTTCACCACATGTTGCTGCGCTTTAATTAGTGTTTGTTGTTGACTAAAGTTAAGAGCTTTTGCCTCTATGAGTAAATCATGTTTATTTAAACCATAATCAAGCAATGATTTTTCACACACGAAAATGTTTTCAACATCATAAATTTCGAGTGTTTTAATATTTTTAAAAAGGTCTTTTAAGCCAATATTGTTTGGTTGCTGATGCTTTTTTAAAGCTAAAACGGCGGGGCCGCTAAACAACCAACTTACATTTTGGTCAACAGCAGCAAAAATCAATGTCATATCTAGTGCATCACGAATATTTAAATCGTCAAATGGGCTGCACTGACTCATTACTAATACGTTTATCATTTAAATTGCACCCATTTATCTGCGTCGCTTGCAAGCATTGCAAATTCAGCTAACCCTGCGACTTTAAATACACCTGTGTTTTTAATATCTAACCCGCGCTTTTGCGCGGCGGTAACACACAGCATTAAATTTAGTTTTTGATCAGCGAGTTGCTGCCAAAGTGCTGAAATTTGAAGTTCGTCTGAGGATAAATCAAAGTGGGTAGATGCATGATAAATACCTTGCTGGTATAAAAAAATAGCATCAATGGTGTGCCCTTGGGCTAAACATGCATTCGCAAATTTAACTATGCGTTGCGTGGTATCGTGATCGGATGGTGGTGTATGTAATGAAAGAACAAAGCGTGCCAAAACAATTCCAATAAAAAAGCCCCAATAAAGGGGCTATTTTAACAGAACTATTTAATTAGTCATCACTTGCGCCAAGTAGAGCAAGCAAAGAAGTAAATAAGTTATATACGCTTAGGTATAAAGACACTGTTGCGCGAATGTAGTTAGTTTCACCACCGTTTATGATTCGGCTTGTATCAAATAAAATCAAACCAGACATAATCAGTACAACTGCTGCATTAAGCACCATAAACATCAATGAACTGCCAATAAAAATATTAACGATGCTTGCTACAATCACAACGATTAAGCCAACAGTTAAAAAGCCACCCATGAATGAGAAGTCTTTTTTAGTATTTAGTGCATAAGCAGATAAACCAAAAAAGATAAGCGCTGTAGAACCTAAGGCTTGCATAATAAGCATTGGGCCATTAGGTAATGCGGCATAATGGTTAAGCAATGGACCTAAGCCTGCCCCCATTAAACCTGTGAAAGCAAACACCCAAAATACACCAGATGCTGTATCTGCTTTTTTATTTACAACAAATAATAAACCGAACGAAACGAGTGTAAACACAATTCCCATAAAGTAAGGTAATTGTAGTGCCATTGAAATACCGGCTGTAACTGCACTAAATGCAAGTGTCATAGCTAGTAAAAAGTAGGTGTTTTTAAGTACCTTGTTTGTTTCAATGGTAGACATTACCGGTTTCGCGGTATTGTACGATTGATTAAACGCCATTGTAGAGCTCCTTTAAGTGAAACGTGTGTGTTTCGATAATTTAACTAAAATTAGATTACCAACTCTTATATGTTTGGGCAAACCTTTGTAGATCAATAGAGTTAAATATTTAAATAAAAGTATATTGATGGCTAAATTAAAAACATTTTGTTTTAACTTTAAACAAATCAATTGTTTTTTAGGCACTTAAACAATTAATTTAAAAAAAAGCTTCACAAAAGGGATGGGTTTCCCTATTATGCAGGCCGTGCGGAGAGATGGCAGAGTGGTCGAATGCACCGGTCTTGAAAACCGGCATGGGTTTATAGCCCATCTAGGGTTCAAATCCCTATCTCTCCACCACTTATTTAATAAGTGTGTGGTAATTAAAATATCATTCATTTAAATAGTTATTAGTACACTCTTACTTTTAACTTAGCAGTATCGGAGAGATGGCAGAGTGGTCGAATGCACCGGTCTTGAAAACCGGCATGGGTTTATAGCCCATCTAGGGTTCAAATCCCTATCTCTCCACCATATAACAGAATAGCCCGCTAACTTAGCGGGTTTTTTTGTGTTTGGAACAAAATCAGTACACTTATACCAACCCGCAATAATACTTAATCATTTTGCGTGGCTAAACGTGTCGCTCCCTGCGTTAAAAAATTCTCATTTTGAACAACTAAATAGCGAATTTATTGGCTAGCTGTAAACACGTTTATCCGCCCTCTAAATAGATCACTTAATTAAGCGAATTGGTATTACATCTCTTATCTCTTATTAGTAAAACCTTAAAAGCAGATAGAATTGCTCACACATCATCTTCTGATGTTAAAAAACGTTGATGTTCTCTTCCTATTTTTGTTTTTATTAAAACTACCATCACAAAAAACTTTAAATGAGTTGGAATGCACATATTAATGTGTGTTATTTTTAAATATTGGTGGATTAAAGGTATGCAAAATAGGATGTTGTGGCTCAAAGATGATCTAGATTCGAGAAAGTTAGTTGTATATCGTGCCGTCATGTTTTCGTTTATAACGCTTTTTGTACTTTTTGTATTTCAACCTTTTGGCACTTCAAGCGATACCGAGTCTTACAAGTTTCTGCGACTTTTTGGCTATGGGTTAGTAACCTTTTGTGCTTTGCTATTGTCAGGTTTCATAGAAATAGTGTTACTTAAGTTTAAGCTAAGTAAATTAAACCGTTTAATTATTATTCCTATCACATATATTTTAATTACTGCGATATTCAATCATGGGTATTTTGTGGTTGCTGTACTTGGATCTTGGCATTGGCAGAATCAATTACTTTTTGTAGGGTATATTTTTTGTATTGGTGTATTTCCTCTTATTTTTTTACTTGTGGTAAATAGGCATGTAATAGATTTAACTAAGCCAAGTACAGTTAGCGTTGCTCAAGAGCAGTTGAGAGAAGTTGAGTTAAAGACAATTACTCTCAAAGGCGATAACAAAAACGACGAAATTAATACGGCTCCTCACCATATTTTATTTATTAAATCTTCAGACAACTATTGTGAAATAACAATACAAGAAGGAGCTTCAACTTCACGTAAACTATTACGTGTATCTCTTAGCGGTTTATTAAAGCAGCTTCCAGAAAAAACAATTATATTACGATGCCACCGTTCTTATGCGGTCAACCTGCAAAACATTCAACACTACAGTGGTAATGCTGGAGGGTTGCAATTATCGCTACATACAATTGATATTAAAATTCCTGTGTCTCGTTCTTATGTAAAAGTAATAAAAGATGCTTTGTCATTAATCCCAAAAACATGTTAATTCCCCCTAAAACATGGGCTTTATACCTCGTCTTGTAATTGAGACCTAATAGGTCGCTTTGTATTTTTACTATTGCCAAGATTAAGTTGAAATTTACAACTTAACGAGAAAAATAGATATGAAATACGCTATCAAGGCATTTGTAATAATTTCTATATTTGTATTTTGCCACTATGTAATGAGGCAGTTTTGGGGAGAAGGTTGGTCTAGCTGGTTGTCTGAACTTGATAATCTAACTGGCATTTTATTTACCCCCGCTAAATATACTTTTTTATATGGACCGTTAGTTATTGCGGCTATTATTTTGTTTAAACAAAGTGAGCCTTTTGAAACTATAGGGCTCACTTCCTCTGGTTTTATTAACTATGCACTTGCAGCAATTATTTGTTGTACTCCTATGGCAATAGGTTATGGATTTTTGAGTGATGAACTTAACCTATCAATACCAGCAATAATAACTGGCTCAGTTTATGCGGGTTTTTTTGAAGAGCTAATTTTTAGGGCTGCATTGTTTGGTGTTTTATTTAAATATTGTAGATGGGGCTTTGTGCCTGCGGCATTAATTAGTTCAGTAATATTTGGTCTGGGCCATATTTATCAAGGCAATGATGCGATTTCTGCTTTGATGGCGGTTGCAATCACTACTGTAGCAGGTACATGGTTTGCGTGGCTATATTGTGAATGTGGTTATCGTATTTGGTTTCCTATGTGGATGCATATTTTTATGAATGCAGCTTACGGAATATTTGGTATGTCGGGTGGCGCAGTAGGTGATCTACAAGGTAACTTATTTAAAGCAACAGCCATTGTGTTAAGTATTGTGTATGTTGAGATGCTAATTCGACGAGGAAAGCAGCGCGAAGTTACATTATCAAAATTATTTCAATGCACTAAAAATGGCCTTTACACGCAACAAGCTAACTTAAACTGAGTGGGAAATGACCATGCTAGAATTATTTATTGTAATAATTATATTTAGCTCACCCTTTTTGATTCTTATTATTACTAAACGTTATTTCTCCTATAAAACTACAATAATGGCAGCGCACGCAAAATTTAAAGGACTAAATAATAACAAGATAACAAAATTAGAGGAACAAACAGCGATGTTGAGCAAAAGGGTAGCAGTGCTTGAGGAAATAGTAACATCTCGCCACTTTGAGTTATCAAATAAAATAGCTAAGTTATAAGCATTTTGATAAGTGTAACCCAAACTTATGAGCCTATTAATAAAGGAATAGGCTCAAACTGCAATAAGGTTTATTTTTAATCATAAATTACGACCATAGTCTCTGTTTCTAACCTTTAGATCTTGGTGCATGCTTTATACATAGAATTTAGATTTGTGTATTAAGGATTTTAAATGAAACATCAGCTAGCAAAAAGCGTAGGGCTTTCGTTATTATCGCCTGTTATTGTAGGCAGTTTACTTGGTGTTTATTACTCACTTACGCTTGAAGGCGAGTTTGTATCAATATTTCTTACCTTATTAATGACTGCTATATCAAATGCACACATAGTAGGCTTAACAATGGCTGCTTTTGTTGTGCCTGGGTATTTACTCATGTTTAAGTATTCTAAAGTTAATTATTCAGGGGTATTAACTCTTGGATTACTAGGCGGAGCGATATTTAGTTACTTATTAAGTGCCACAACTGGCGAGATATTTTTGATCAATAGTGTAATGTCAGCATTCGCTGCAGGGCTGTTTTTGTTTGGTCTTCGTAAAACGGCAAAAAAATAATCGCAGCATTATTAACCAAGCGCACTGATAAACGGTGTGATTTCCTTTTTTTTACCTCCAAAAGGTTCCAATTTTTCACGACAAAGAGTACCTTTAGCTACTGTATGTTTAATAAGAAGTAGTTTGGTATGCAAAAGCACGATTTTTACCAGTCATTAGTTAAGCAAACTGAATCGCTGATAGCTGGTGAATCCAATGTAATTGCCAATATGGCAAACATAAGCGCGCTGTTATTTACCTCTTTAGAGGATGTAAATTGGGCGGGCTTTTACTTTATGGATTCTCCTACTGAATTAGTACTTGGCCCGTTTCAAGGTAACCCTGCATGCATTCGTATTCCAGTAGGAAAGGGTGTATGCGGAACTGCTGCGGCAACCGTAGAAACACAATTAATTGAAGATGTTCACGCTTTTGAAGGCCACATAGCCTGTGATGCAGCGTCTAATTCTGAAGTAGTTGTACCTATCATGAAACATGGTAAAGTATTTGCTGTACTAGACATTGATAGTCCGAGTATTGGTCGATTTGATGCTGACGATAAAGCCGGTCTAGAAGCATTAGTAAAATGCTTAGAGGCGAGCTTGTAATGAAAGATTTGCTAAATGTTCAAGACTACCTATTTGCTGTACAAGATGTCGGCGATTGGGAAGGCGAAGAAGAACATGTAGCGGAAACGCTCAATGATTTGATTCATATTGCATGGGATCGTCTTCCAGATGATTCAGAATGTGAATTTATTGATGAAACAATAAATGGTATTTGGGAACACCTTCGAGGTGATATGGCTGTTATAGAAGCCGATTTCGAAGAGTTGGTCGACTGGGTAACACACTACGTCGATTCGTCCCTTGATGAAAAGATGTGAAAAATAGGTTCTAAAATGGAAACCACAAACAAGCTAAAAGATATTAATGAAGTGTTGGAATTTTTATATCAAGAATTCCCACAATGTTTTAAACAAAAAGATGGCATCAAGCCGCTTAAAGTAGGTATTTTTAAAGATATTGCTGAGCGTATTGAAGGGTCTGAAAAAGTAAGTAAGACTCAAGTTCGTCAAGCGCTTAGAAAATACACGTCTAACTGGCGTTATTTAGAAGCTGTGACCAAGTCAGAGTTTCGTATTGATCTTGATGGTAATCAAGGTGAAAAAGTTGAGCAAGAGCATATCGACCATGCACAAAAAGCATTGGAAGAAAGCCGCGCTAAAATGGCTAAACGCAAAAAACAACAGCGTCCTCGCCAAGATTCTGATTCTAAATCTTTCAAGAAAAAACCAGCTCATGCTAGCAAACCAGGCGATAAAAACGCTCCTGCAGCTAACAAACCTGCTAAAGCAGCGCCGGCTAAGCGTTCAGGAAAAATTGAACCTTTGCCAGCAACTGAGGTCAAGGTTAATAATAAGGTTAAGGTTAAACTTGGCCAAGCACTTGTAAATGCAGTAATAACTGAAGTGAACAAAGATGATGTTCATGTTGAGTTAGTAACAGGTATGCAAGTTAAAACCAAAGCTGACAGCTTATACGTTGTTTAAGTTGTAAATAAATTAAGGAGTTGTGTATGAGTAAAAAGTTTACGCTCATTCCGTTAGTTGCTGCCCTGTTTTCAGGTTCATTATTTGCTGCTGTAGAAGCCGTCACTATTGACGATTTACCCCAGCTCAAGCAAGAGAGTCAACATGGTACTGCTAGCAAACGAGTGGCTAGCTTATTTGCTCGTTCACACTATACACCGGTTCAATTTAACGATGAGCTTTCTAGTAAAGTGTACGATCGTTATATCGAATCCCTTGATTTTAATAAAAGCGTTTTCTTAGCCAGCGATATAGCCTCATTTGAGCAATATCGTGATGACTTTGATAACGCTATTACTACCGGTAAATTAGACTTTACGTTTGATATTTTTAACTTAAGTCTTAAACGCCGTTTTGAACGTTACGAGTATTCACTTACTCTGCTTGAAAAAGAGATGACGTTTGATAAAGAAGATGAATACTTTTTTGACCGTGAAGATTCAGCATGGCCTGCGTCACAAGCTGAGCTTGATGAAATTTGGCGTGAGCGTGTAAAGTACGACGCACTGCGTTTAAAAATGACGGGTAAAGATTGGGAAGGCATTAAAGAGGTGCTGACCAAACGCTACAAAAATGCAGAAAAACGTTTAGTACAATCAAATTCAGAAGATGCTTTTCAAATTGTTATGAATTCGCTAGCACGCAGTATTGAGGCGCATACGTCTTATTTATCGCCACGTCGTGCAGAGCAATTCAAAATGGATATGGACTTAGAGCTTGAGGGCATTGGTGCCGTATTAAGCCCTGATGAAGATTACACTGTTATTCGCAGCTTAGTGCCGGGAGGCCCTGCAGATAAAACAGATCAAATTAAAGCTGATGATCGCATTATTGGTGTTGCTCAAGATGGCGAAGAGTTTGTAGATGTAATTGGCTGGCGTTTAGATGACGTAGTTGATTTAATTAAAGGTCCTAAAGGGACTAAAGTACGTCTACAGTATTTAAAAGGTGTTGATGCTCACGGCGCTCCGAAAGTTGTAGAAATTACTCGCGATAAAATTCGACTTGAAGATAGAGCGGCTAAATCAGAAGTATTTGAAGCAAAATATTCTGATTTAACAAGTAAAATTGGGGTGATTGAAATTCCTGGCTTTTACAATAATCTTTCGAAAGATGTAAAAGTAGAACTTGCTAAGCTTAAAGAAGAAAAGGTTGATGGTATTATTATCGACTTGCGCCAAAATGGTGGTGGTTCATTATATGAAGCAACACAATTGTCAGGTTTATTTTTTGACCAGGGCCCAGTTGTTCAAATTCATACCTTAAATAACCGTATAGAAGAGCAAAAAGATCGTGATGGTATAACTTACTATGACGGCCCTTTAACTGTGTTAGTTGATCGTTACAGTGCATCTGCTTCTGAAATATTCGCAGCAGCAATGCAAGATTACGGTCGCGCTGTAATTATTGGTGAGCAAACATTTGGTAAGGGTACTGTACAGCAGCACAAAGGCTTAGGCCGTGCTTATGACCTATACGATAATGCGCTAGGCAGTGTACAGTATACTATTGCTAAGTTTTATCGTATTAACGGTGGTAGCACGCAACATAAAGGTGTTATCCCAGATATTTCGTTTCCATCAGCAATTGATCCTGCACAGTGGGGCGAAAGTAAGCAAGATAATGCACTTCCTTGGGACAGCATTGTTAAAGCGAAATATAAAAAACTAGGTAATTTAACCCCTATTATTACGTACCTTGAAAAACAACACGAAGTACGAATTAAATCAGAGCCAGAATTTGGTTATGTATTTAATGACATTACCTTATACAACGAAGAGAAAGACCGTAAAACTATCTCTTTAGTTGAAGCAGACCGTATTAAAGAAAAAGATGAAGGTGAAGCACGTGCACTTGTACGTACTAACGAACGTCTTAAGCGTTTAGGTAAAGATCCGGTAGAAAACTTAGACGATATACCAGAAGTAATCGAAGAGCTTGACCCATTTTTGGAAGAGGCTGCATTAATTACTCAAGATTATATAAATTATGGTCGTATAGCTAAAAAGTAATAACTGGTTTTACCTCTGTAAAAAAGGCGCATTGGCGCCTTTTTTACTACCTAAAATTTACTAAATTGTTATAATCTTCGATTACATAAAGTTGAGCTGGATTAATGACGCTCAATTAATGCGCTTTACGTGCTAAAAATAATAATTAAACACACAGCAAGTGTGTGTAGGAGTCTCTATTTTGAAGCCATTGGAAGATAAACCAATCAAACCTGCCTCGTTTTTTGATGCATTAATTCCTATCTCTGTATTAATCTGTTTACTTGGCGCGGCTGTATACTTATTCGGTGACAACTCTTCATCCGGTCCTAACCAAATAGCACTTTTATTTGCCACTTTTGCAGCGGCTTTAATTGGTCTTAAAAACGGTTACACATGGAAAAAATTAGAACAAGCTATGATCGAAGGCATAACGCTTTCACTTGGTGCTATTTTAATTTTACTTATGGTAGGTGCATTAATTGGTACTTGGCTACTTTCTGGGACTGTACCAACTTTAATTTATTATGGCTTACAAGTTATAAATCCAAGTTGGTTTTATGCAGCGAGTTGTTTAATTTGTGGCATTGTAGCAATGAGTATTGGTAGTTCTTGGACCACGGCTGCTACGATAGGTGTTGCTTTATTGGGTGTTGCTACGGGTCTTGGACTTGAGCAAACAGTAACCGCAGGTGCAGTTATATCTGGTGCATACTTTGGTGATAAGCTAAGCCCGCTGTCAGAAACAACCAATCTGGCACCAGCAGTTGTTGGCGCTGATTTGTTTGAGCATATTCAACATATGCTGTGGACGACAGTACCAAGTTTTGTAATTGCACTGATTATATTTATATTCATGGGGTTTAATGCAACAGCTTCAAGCGAAGCAGGGCGCATTGATGAAATAACGGCTATTTTACAGCAAAACTTTAATATTGGTTTTGAAATGCTGATCCCGTTAATCGTACTTTTAGTTTTAGCTATTAAAAAAATGCCAGCATTTCCTGCTATCTCAATTGGTGCTGTTGTGGGCGCTGTTTGGGCTATGTTGTTTCAGTCTGATCTAATTGCTAGCCAAATTGATGTTTCTCAAGGACAGCTAGTTGGCTACTTTAAACTTGTTTGGACTACTTTCTTTGATGGTTTTAGCATAAGTACCGGCGATGATAAGATGGATTCCTTACTCAGCGGTGGCGGTATGGCCGGTATGCTTACAACTACATGGCTGATTATGACTGCACTGATGTTTGGTGCCATTATGGAAAAAACAGGTCTTTTGGATATTTTTGTAAAAAGCATACTTAAAATAGCTAAAAGCACGGGGTCGTTAATTGCGGCGACAATAGCTACGTGTATAGGAACTAACGTAATAGCGGCCGATCAATATATAGCGATTGTTGTACCGGGACGTATGTTTAAAGATGAATACGAAAAACGTGGTTTGAAGCCTGTTAACTTATCTCGTACATTGGAAGATGGCGGTACAATTACTAGCCCACTAATTCCATGGAATACGTGTGGCGCATACATGCAAAGCGTTTTACTTATAAACCCTTTTGATTATGCACTCTACGCTTTCTTTAACTTAATTAACCCTGTTT
Organism: Pseudoalteromonas sp. SR45-1; assembly: GCF_014163655.1. Lineage (NCBI taxonomy): Bacteria > Pseudomonadati > Pseudomonadota > Gammaproteobacteria > Alteromonadales > Pseudoalteromonadaceae > Pseudoalteromonas > Pseudoalteromonas sp. SR45-1. Next base: position 60,751 of record NZ_JACJDR010000001.1, read on the forward strand.
TAGCGGTTGTTTATGCCTACTTAGGCATTAAAATTTTACGTATTAAGCCAAAACAATTTGCCTAATTTTAAGCAGCTCCTTTTAACTTAAAAGGAGCTGCTTTGGAGTATCTATGACTGAATCAAGTAAACCCCAAGCACAATATCTTAAAGACTATAAAGCTCCTGACTTTCTAATTGACCACACAGAGCTAACATTTGACTTACAGCCTTTATCAACCAAAGTAAGCTCTTTACTAACACTTACCCGAGTTGGTGATAAAAAAGCACCTTTAGTGCTTGATGGTATTGATTTGCGTTTACTGTCTTTATCTGTTGATACAGTTGATATAACGGATTATGAAATTGTTGGTGAGCAGCTAATAATTAATAACCTACCGGATAGTTGCCAATTAAGTATTGTGACCGAGATATCACCTGAGACGAATACTTCTTTAGAAGGTTTATATTTATCGGGCGGTGCGTATTGCACACAGTGCGAAGCGCAGGGGTTTAGAAAAATCACCTATTACATGGATCGCCCTGACGTACTTGCCACGTTTGATGTAACTATTATTGCGGATAAAAAGTATCTACAACTTCTTTCTAATGGTAATCAAGTAGATAGCGGTGAAACATCAGATGGTCGTCATTTTGTGAAATGGCAAGACCCATTTAAAAAGCCGAGCTATTTATTTGCACTTGTAGCGGGCGATTTTGATGTTTTGAAAGATACCTACACGACTAAAAGCGGTAAAGACGTAGAGTTAGCATTATTTGTTGATAAGGGTAATTTATCTAAAACACCTCATGCTATTGCTTCACTTAAAAAAGCAATGCAATGGGATGAAGAACGCTTTAATTTAGAGTATGACCTTGATATTTATATGATTGTAGCCGTCGATTTTTTCAACATGGGCGCGATGGAAAATAAAGGGCTAAACGTTTTTAATAGTAAATGTGTATTAGCCAATCAAGAAACAGCGACAGACAAAGACTACCATACGATTGAATCCATTGTAGGGCACGAATATTTTCATAACTGGACAGGTAACCGAGTTACTTGTAGAGATTGGTTTCAATTATCGCTAAAAGAAGGATTAACTGTATTTAGAGACCAAGAGTTTAGTAGTGATTTAGGTTCTCGTGCACTTAACCGAATTGATGCAGTTAAAGTAATGCGTACGCATCAGTTTAGCGAAGATGCAGGCCCTATGGCGCATCCAATTCGTCCTGAAAAAGTTATTGAAATGAATAACTTTTATACTGTAACAGTATACGATAAAGGTGCTGAAGTTATCCGTATGATGCACACGTTACTGGGTGAAACTAATTTTCAAAAAGGGATGACACTTTACTTTGAGCGCCACGATGGGCAAGCAGTAACATGTGATGACTTTGTCAGTGCAATGAGCGATGCATCAGGTGTTAATTTAGAGCAGTTTAAGCTGTGGTATAGCCAATCGGGTACCCCGCGCTTAAATGCAATACAACATTTTGATAGCAGTTCAAATACGTATACATTAACAATAGAACAAGCAGCACCGGACAATCAGCCAGACAATAAACCACTTCATATACCTTTTGCTATTGAACTACTTGATGCGAATGGGGAAAGTATTGCTCTGCAATACAAAGGTAAAAAACTAGATCATGTGCTTGATGTAACAAGTACGACTCAAACATTTAGCTTTGATAATATCTTAGAAAAGCCCGTTGCGGTTTTACTCGAAGATTTTTCTGCACCTTGTATTTTAAATCAGCAAACAACAGAGCCCGAACTATTACATATTATGCGTTTTGCACGCAGTGATTTTTCACGTTGGGATGCACAACAGCAGCTATTTATTAAAGCGATTAAATCTCAGATTACCGACACAACTAATAGCGTGTTAAGCAGTGAAACTATAAATGCGCTACGTGTACTTATAAACACCAAAGAGGGCGATTTAGCTTTAATTGCAGAGCTGTTTAAACTGCCAAGTTTTGATACATTCGCCGCTGAATTTGAAGTAATACCTGTAGATGAGATTATTGAAATAACAGAAAAGTATGAGCAACAAATTGCTGACGAACTTGCTGATGAACTGCTTGCTTGTTACGAATCTCTTGAAGATGATGGCAGTATAAGTGCAAGCTCCGTTGCTAAGCGCGCTTTAAAACAAACATGCTTGCATTATTTGGCTAAAACTCAAAAGCCAGAGGCTGTAAGCTTTATTAAAGAAGCCGCAAGTTCGACTAATATGACCAATGTACTTGGTGCACTAAGCGCAGTGGTAAAAGCATCCCACCCTATACAAGATGAGCTTTTGAGTCATTTTGATAGTCAATGGCGCCATGATGTTTTAGTGATGGATAAGTGGTTTGCACTGCAAGCTATGCAGTCAGGCAATAAAGCTATAGATAATATTAAGGCACTTTACGAACATCCGTGTTTTGATTTTTCAAACCCGAACCGTGTCCGTGCACTTGTAGGAAGCTTTAGTCACTTTAATACAGCACAATTTCATCGCTCAGATGCCCAAGGCTATACGTTATTAGGTGACTTGTTAATAAAACTTAATGCAATTAATCCACAAAATGCGTCTCGTATGCTAACACCGTTCATGTCATGGAAGCGTTACGATGATGTTCGCTCTCAAGCAATGAAACTGCAATTACAACGCTTAGCTAATCTAGATGGACTAAGTGCTGATTTGTATGAAAAGGTTGAAAAAGCGCTCGCATAAATGATTGAGTATTATTTTACCTTAAGATTGAGCTATAACGAGTGCATGGATTACTACCATGGCCGTTTTAGCTCTTTACAAGTTGTAGAAGATGGCGGTAAAACGATTCGTTTTGCTGCTACACATTTGAGGCCCTTCATTTCAAGTTTAGGTGTACGTGGCCGTTTTAGACTCTTATTAACCCCCGAAAACAAGTTTATCCGCCTAGAGCGAGTGGCCTGACACTCGGTTTTTATGTTATATATACATAAAAATATTGTATTTTTGTTAATTTCAATTTGTCCTATTGTTAAATTACGTGTATAAATTATCTGGTACGACGTCTTACCAATACGTAAGCGTCAACCAAAATATAAAGTATACGGAAGATTAGAGCGAGTATTTGTAATTTCACTGATTCGCTTCTATCGTTATGATTACACTAAAAACAATAACTTGATCACACAAAATGACCCGCGACAGGGGGGAACCAAAATGATAAGAAGATCGCTTTTTGTTAAAAATAGAATCGCTATAGGTATAGCAGCCGCTAGCTTAGGTTTATCTGCAGCAAGTACACAAGCTGTAACATTTGAAGCTGGAGGTTTTGACATTACCTTCGATTCAACCTTTTCATATGGGCAAAGTGTTCGCGTAGAAGACAGAGACTTTAGCCTAATTGGTAAAAGTAACAATCCGGCATTTGATTGGACAGGTTACAACCCTGCGCTAAACAACACTATTTACTCATCTCAAGATGTATGGGCTCAACCTGGCTCTTATTCAAATAATGGTGATGCTGGTAATTTAAATTTTGACAGTGGTGACTCATTTTCAAAACTTTTGAAGGGAACACACGACCTTTCAATAAATAAAGATAACTACGGTTTGTTCACTCGCTTCATGTATTTTTATGACTTTGCGTTGATGGATGGCTATCATGCATATTCAAATCCTACATCAGGGCAGGGGGTTGATCCGTGTGATGATAAAGACACTAAAGCGCAAAGCTGTGCAGATATTCGTTTATTAGATGCGTTTGTGTGGGCTGATTTTGATTTAAATGATGGTAATAACCCTTTATCTGTCCGTTTAGGTCAACAAGTAGTTAACTGGGGTGAGAGTACACTTATATCTCATGGTATTAACGTAAACCCAGTTGATATTGACCGATTGAAAGCGCCAGGTGCTGAGCTTAAAGAAGCATTCATACCTGTAGGCATGCTTTGGGCATCGCTTGGCATTACTGACAACATTACCCTTGAAGGTTTCTACCAATACCAATGGCAAGAAACGCGTTTACCAGCAGCTGGTACGTATTTTTCGACTAATGACTTTGCAGCAGAAAATGGTTATCAGCAGAATGTTCAATTAGGTTTTACGTCTAATCCTGATATTGATGTCGCTTTTTTAACAGATAGCTTGAATAACTTAACATCTGATTTTGCATTAGCCGCAGCAGCGCAAGGTATTGATCCTTCAAGTGCAGAAGGAAGTGCTTTATTAGCTCAAATGTATCTTGCATACCCAACTAAAGTTGCTTTAAAAGGTAAAGGGGATAATGGTAAAACAGAGCCTGAAGATGGCGGTCAGTATGGTTTACGTTTAGGTGTATTTTTACCTGAATTTAATGATACTGAAATTGCACTCTATCACGTGAATTATCATAGCCGTCGTCCGCTTATATCTGGTCGCGTATCAAACTTTTCACAAGCTGCAATTGCCCAAGATTTAGCGATGATCATGACAACAGAAATCACGTCAGATAATGTTGCTGATTTAACTGCTTTTTCTAAAGCTGAAAACGAGTACCCTGAAGATATTAAGTTATATGGTTTAAGTTTTAATACGACTATCGGCGAAACAGCCTTCGCTGGTGAATTTGCTTTTCGCCAAGATGAACCGCTACAAATTGATGACGTAGAGTTACTTTACACAGCTATGCCTGAGCAATTGGCGGTCGCTGGTATTCGTCCTGATTTTGCGGGTATTTCGCAAATGAGTATAGGCGATGCGGTAAGCTCAGTTGGTGCAGGTGAAGTTGCCAAAGGCTACATTGAACGCGACACATCACAAATTCAATTTACAGCAACGCATTTATTTGGCCCTTCATTAGGTGCTGATAGTTGGGCTGTAGTTGGTGAAGTCGGTGTAGTTAAAATTCACGATATGCCTGACTATGACGAAATGCGTTTAAATGTATCAGGCACTGGCCGTAGTGGCACAATAACAGGCCCTGGTACTACTGATTATTCAACATTGCAACTTGGTCTATCAAATGGCGCTGAAGAGAAATCATTCGCTACAGCATCGTCTTGGGGTTACCGCCTAATTGCGAAAGGCGATTACTTCAACTTTTACAAAGGTATTAACTTTTCACCACGTTTTGTATTTTCTCATGACGTAAACGGTAATACACCAGATCCTATGTTCTTATTTATCGAAGATCGTAAATCTTTAGGTGCTACGATGAACTTTAACTACCAAAATGCGTGGTCACTTGATGTGAGCTATAACTCGTTTTGGGGCGGTGGCGGTGTTAATACATTCTCAGACCGCGATTACGTTTCTTTTAACTTAAAATATTCTATTTAGGGGTAACATTACTATGATTAAAAAACCTACCCTCATTGCTACAGCATTTTGTAGTTTGTTTGCAAGCAGCGCAGCCTTGGCTAAATTAAGCGCTGATGAAGTTGCTCAATTAGGCCAAAACTTAACGCCAATGGGTGCAGAAAAAGCTGCGAATGCTGATGGTTCTATTCCAGCGTGGAATAATGGAATTACAACAGCGCCTGCAGGTTATAAAGCTGGTATGCATCATCTTGACCCATTTACAGCTGATAAAGTGCTTTTCACTATCGATAAAAGTAATATTGAAAAGTACAAAGCCAATTTAAGTCCGGGTCAAATTGCTTTATTTGAAGCATACCCAGACACATTTAAAATGCCAGTGTATGAAACACGCCGCTCAGCTTCGTACCCTCAGTTTGTTTATGACGCGACTAAAAAGTTTGCACCGACTGCTGAATTAATCGAAGGCGGTAACGGTATTAAAAATACCGCGATAGGTATTCCTTTCCCTATTCCTAAAACAGGTTTAGAGGCAATTTGGAATCACTTATTACGTTACCGTGGCCAGTCTATTGAGCGCTTTGGTGGTCAAGCTGCACCGACTGCATCTGGCTCTTACAACTATGTTGGTTTTGATGAGCAGCTATTAGTTAAATACTCAGACCCAAGCGCTACACCAGCAGAGCTACAAGACTCAAACATTTTGTTTAAGTTTAAACAAAGCGTTACAGAGCCTGCACGTTTAGCGGGTACTGCATTATTAGTTCATGAAACAATGGACCAAATATTAACGCCGCGCCAAGCATGGACTTATAACTCGGGGCAACGTCGTGTTCGTCGTGCACCTAATGTTGCATATGATGCACCAGGCACAGCTGCAGATAGCCTGCGCACTACCGATGATTTTGATATGTTTAATGGCTCACCAAATCGTTACAACTGGACGCTAAAGGGTAAGCAAGAGTTATACATACCTTACAACAGCTATAAACTTCATAGCGACAAGCTAGAGTACGATGATATTTTAATGCCTGGCCATATTAACCCAGAACATACACGTTACGAAAAACATCGTGTTTGGGTTGTTGAAGCTAACTTAAAAGATGATACACGCCATATCTATAAAAAACGTGTGTTTTACATTGATGAAGATAGCTGGCAAGTACAGGTAACTGATATTTATGATAACCGCGACCAACTTTACCGTGTAGCCATGGCTTATGGCCTTAACTATTACGAAGTTCCTACACAGTGGAGTACGCTTGAGGTTTATCATGATTTGAATTCTCGTCGTTATTTAGCAATTGGTTTAGATAACCAAGAAAAAATGTACGATTTTTCACAGTCGTTTAACGATAACGAATTTACTTCAAGCGCTTTACGTCGCGCTGGTAGATAGTATTAAACTAGGCACTTAACAATATGTTAAGTGCCTTTTCCTTTCTCATCGCGTTTGTCTTACAGCGCGCAACGCACTCCCTAGTAAAAAGACAAACAACTCTCTCGTACAAGGCGATTAAAATTTATGAAGTATTTGGTATATGCCAGCCTGATAATAAGCGGTGCGAGTGTTGCACAAGAAGCCCCTAACTATGCAATCAGTGCAACAAATGCAGCTAAAACCTTACTCACCGATATAACTAACACGGGTAATGGCTTAATTGCTGTTGGTAAACACGGTACTGTTATTAAAAGTACATCGGGTGATTCATGGCAACAAGCTGAGCTAGTTCCAACTCAAGTGCTCTTAACTGCCGTTGATTTTAGTAACGAAAATAATGGATGGGCGTGTGGCCACGATGCAACAATCATAAATACTACTGACGGTGGCGTTAATTGGCAGCTACAACAAGCATTACCTGAATTAGACAAACCATGTTTAGATATTTTATTTGAAGATGACTTAAAAGGTTTTGCAGTGGGCGCATATGGCATGTTTTATCAAACTACAGACGGTGGTCAACATTGGCAAAAACGCTTTTTAGATTCGCTACTTTTTAGTGATGATCGTGATTACTTAAACGATTTAAAAGAAAATGACCCACAAGGATACGAAGCGGAAACTGCTTCTATTTTACCGCACTTTAATCGCATAGAAAAAACAGACAATGGATTAATGCTCGTTGGTGAAATGGGTTTAATGGCCAGAAGTATTGACGATGGTCAAACTTGGCAAAGAATAGAAGAAGTTTATCCCGGTTCATTCTTTGCAGTTGCCTCTGATAGCACTCAAGAAATTGTGGCGGGGCTACGAGGTAATGTTTTTGCAAAGCAAAGTGGCGAAAAGCAGTGGCAGCATTTTGAAAATGTTAAAACAGCGACGATTAACAACATCATTAATTATAATAACAAACAATGGCTCATGCTCGCTAATAGTGGCGTTATTTTTCATCTTCAAGATGGGTTACTCACCCATGAGCAGCTTGCTGACGGTAAAGCGATTCTTGATGGTGTAATTTTAGATAACAGATTGATCATGGCTACAGAAGATGGCATTAAAGTGAAGGAGTTAACCCCTTAATGCATAAGTTACTCGATTTTATTGAAAAGGCGATTTTTAGACATCGCTTAATTATGCTTATAAGTTTTGCACTTATAACCTGTTTACTTGTATTTAAAGCGACTCAAATTCAACTTGATGCATCGTTTAATAAAAATATCCCGTTAAATCACGATTACATGAAGGTATACACTAAACATGAAAAACAGTTTGGTGGTGCAAACAGTATTTTAATTTCAGTATGTGACGACAGCGGAGATATATTTAATCCAGAATTTTTTACTCAATTAAAAGCGGTTCACGATCAGCTTTATTTTATTCCTGGTGTAAATCGTCCTTTAGTGAATTCTATATTTTCACCTAGTGCTCGCTTTGTAGAAGTAGTAGAAGATGGCTTTGCCGGTGGTCCAATTATTCCTGCAAACTTTAAAGCTGATACGCGTGGATTAGGTGTAGTAAAGGAAAACATTGAAAAAGCAAAAGTTGTAGGGCGTATGATTGCCAGCGATTACTCGTGTGCAATGGTAACGGCTCAACTTTTAGAAACAGATCCCCAAACACAACAAAAATTAGACACATTAGCTTTTGCACAAAAACTAGAAAGTGATTTAAGAGAGCCTTTAAGTACAGACAAAGTAAGTATTCATATTATTGGCTTTGCAAAAATGGCTGGTGATATAGCTGAAGGCGCAAAAGGGGTAGTCGTATTTTTTGCCATTGCTATCGCCTTTACCTTTATTATGGTTTGGCTATTTTGTGGCAGTTTAAAGCTAACTATTTTGCCTATCGCGTGTTCTATTATTGCCGTTATTTGGCAATTAGGCCTGCTTTCAAGTTTAGGGTTTGGACTAGACCCTATGTCCATTTTGGTGCCGTTTTTAGTGTTTGCTATTGGTGTAAGCCATGGTGTGCAGATGATCAATGCGATTGGCAAAAAAGTAGGTGAAGGAAAAAGTACGCGAATTTGTTGTCAGTCAAGTTTCAGGGCTTTATTAATACCTGGTGGTATTGCACTGCTTTCAGATACCGTAGGCTTTTTAACATTACTTACTATTGATATTGGTATTATCCGCGAACTTGCTATTACAGCGAGTTTAGGTGTGGCAGTAATTATATTTACAAATTTAATTTTGCTGCCAGTTTGGGCGTCGTACATGAACTTTGAAAACAGTGTACATATTCAATCTGGTGATGCTGAGAAGCCTAATATACTTGATAAGATTAGAGACATTTTAGTAAAAGCAACCGATCCTAAAATCGCTAAAATGATTATCGGTTTTACCCTTGTTTTATTTGCTCTAGGCTACTGGCAAGCAGATAAAATGCGTATAGGTGACTTACACGCAGGCGCGCCATCTCTGCATCAAGATGCCCGTTATAACCAAGACACGTTTTTAATTTCGGATAAGTACACTATCTCGTCTGATATTTTAAAAGTAATTGTAGAGGCGTATCCTGCAGCATGTACTGAGCATGATGTGATGGAGCGTATAAGCCGTTTTCAATACAAAGTTGAGAATGTGGCCGGTGTGCAGTCTGCTGTAAGTTTGAGCTCTGTAGCTCAATCGGTTAACGCGGGCTACAACGAAGGCAATTTAAAATGGCAGAGTTTGCCACGAAATTCAGCAAGCTTAGTACAGTCAACGTCTCGAGTTGAAACTAGTACAGGCTTACTTAACGGTGATTGTTCAGTTATGCCAGTGATTATATTCTTAGATGATCATAAAGCACAAACTATCGATACCGTAATTAAGAGTGTTAAGCAATTTGCACAAGAAGAGGGCACTGAAAAACTAGCATTTAAATTAGCGTCAGGACCTGTGGGCGTAATGGCAGCTACTAATGAGTCTGTATCAGAAGCACAAATACCCATGATGCTTTACGTTTATGGTGCCGTTATTATTTTATGTTTAATGAGCTTTAGAAGCGTAAAAGCAACAGTAGCCGTGGTATTACCGCTTTATATTGTATCAACCCTTGCCCAAGCACTTATGGTACAGCTGGAAATAGGCTTAACAGTTTCTACTTTACCTGTAATTGCATTAGGTGTAGGTATTGGTGTTGATTACGGTATTTATATACTGTCGTCGATGATGGGGCAGCTTAAGCAAAACGTACCGCTTAGTGTTGCTTATCGAAATGCGCTTGTTGAGCGTGGCAGCGCGGTTCTATTTACTGGTATTACATTAGCTATTGGTGTGAGCACTTGGATATTCTCAGATCTTAAATTCCAAGTTGATATGGGTATACTATTAACCTTCATGTTTTTAGTGAATATGTTAGGTGCAGTGTTGTTATTACCCGCAATTGGTAGCCTTCTCTGGACTGACCAGAAAAAATAATGTGAATACTTTTGCTCCTAAATGGCCAGTAATGGCCATTTATATCTATATTTTGTGAATAGATGACCAAATAGCTGAAATGCTTAAAATGTTTTCATCGAAAAGGCTGTTTATTAGCTGTAAAAGGGTTAGAATTTAACTGACTCCACGCTAATAATACGCTGTACAAATATTCTGCTTTTAGCAGTAATAGATTAAGGAATATACAATGACACGAAATGAAGGCCAAGCCTCGGTTATCCTAGATAATGTCTGTAAACTGATCCAGAAAAAAGTTCGCGCTGATAATGTGTTACTCGTTGAGAAATTCGCCAAAGCCTTGTACAGCAATATGTCTAAAGAGGATTTGGCAAACCGCAACGATAGTGACCTATATGGCGCAGCATTAAGCCTTTGGAACTCGCTAGAAAAAAATACTACTGACGACGCAGTTATCCGCGTTTTCAATCCAGAAGTGGCAAAAGATGGCTGGCAGTCATCACATACAATCGTTGAAATTATCACTAAAGATATGCCGTTCTTAGTTGATTCTGTTCGTATGGCCATGACTCGTGAAAATATCGCCTCTCACTTATTACTTCACTGCCCATTAAAAATTAAGCGTGATGAAAACGCTAAAATCTCTGGATTATCAAATTTAAAAGCAGAGCAAGAATCTTCATCTACTAAAACAGTATTTTTTATTGAAATTGACCGTCAAACAGATTCTTCTGTGATTGAGTCTTTCAAAAAAGAATTAGAGTCTGTGCTTGTTGATGTGTCAGTTGCTGTTGATGATTGGCAACCAATCCGTAAAAAATTGATTGCAGTGACTAAAGAGTTACCTAAACGTCATCATAATAAAAGTAAAGATGAAGTTTCAGAAACAACTGAGTTTTTAGATTGGTTAGCTAAAGATAATTTTACCCTAATGGGTTACCGTGAATATGAGTTAAGCCCAGTTCAAGGTGATTACCAACTAAAAGGTAAAATGGATACAAGCCTAGGCTTGATGAAAAACTCGACTGAAGAACACACTCGCTTATTATCAGAATTACCTGAAGTTGCACGTCAAGAAGCTCGTAGCAGCAACCTACTGATTTTAACAAAAACTAACTCTGTTTCTCGTGTTCATCGTCCAGCTTACATCGATTATGTAGGCATTAAGCGTTTTGACGATGAAGGCAATGTAATTGGTGAAGACCGCTTTATCGGTTTATTTTCATCAAGCTTTTACAATAACAGTGCTACTGATGTACCTGTGTTAAAAAGTAAAATTAATCGCATTATGGAAATGTGTGATTTTGCTAAAGGTACTCACGCTTACAAAGCTGTTTTAAATATTTTAGAAACCTACCCACGTGATGAGCTAGTTCAAGCGCGCGAAGGTGAGCTACTTGAAGTTGCTATGGGTGTGTTACAAGTACAAGAGCGCGATATGTGTCGCTTGTTTGTACGTAAAGATGCGTATGGTCGTTTTTTATCTTGTATGGTTTATGTACCTCGCGAGCGTTATAACACGGCTCTTCGTCGTGAAACGCAAGATATATTAGCTAATGCATTTAATTCTGACGATAAAGTCGAATTTACTACTTATTTCTCTGAGTCAACACTGGCGCGTACTCATTACACCGTTCGTGTGACCGACAACAAGATCGAATATAACGTGAAAGACATCGAAAACAATTTAGTAGAAGCTGCACGTACGTGGGAAGATAAACTTCAATCTGCTCTTTTAGAGTCTGCGGGTGAAGCTCGTGGTAACGATTTAAATCGTAAATACTGTAACGCGTTTGCACGCTCATACAAAGATGAAGTGCTTCCAAGTGCTGCGGTTGTTGATATTGAAAAGTTAGAACTACTTAGCGATGAAAACAAACTAGAAATGCTGTTTTATCGTCCTCAAGAAGAAGCAAACAGCAATATTGTACGATTAAGCTTATTCCATAAAGATGAGCCGATTCACTTATCTGATGTCATGCCAATGCTTGAAAACTTTGGCCTTCGTGTTGTAGGTGAAACACCATATTCAGTTAAAACTAGCGATGGTCGTATCAACTGGATCATGGACTTCTCGATGCTTATTGACAGCAAAGGGATGGCAGATTTTGATAAAATTTCAGCACGTTTTCGTGCTGCATTAACAAATGTTTGGGGCAACCGCCTTGAAAACGATGGTTTTAACCGTTTAGTGTTAATGGGTGGCCTAACAGGCCGCGAAGCATCTATCTTACGTGCGTACGCTAAGTACATGCGTCAAATTGGTGTAACTTTCTCACAAAGCTACATAGAAAGTACATTTGCAAATTATCCTAATATCGCAGCGCAAATTGTTAACTTGTTTGCTAAAAAGTTCTCAGTTAAAAGCCCTGCAAGTGCTAAAACACTTGAAAAGCTAAGCACGCAAATTTATTTAGAGCTTGAAAATGTAGCAAACCTTGATGATGACCGTATTATACGTTTATACGTAGATATGATTGTTGCGACGCTGCGTACTAACTATTTCCAAAAAGACGATGCCGGACAGTTTAAGTCTTATGTGTCGTTTAAAATACAACCTAGCTTAATTCCTGATGTACCACTTCCTTTACCTGCGTTTGAAATTTTTGTTTATTCTCCGCGCGTAGAAGGTGTGCATTTACGTTACGGCAAAGTAGCACGTGGTGGTCTGCGTTGGTCAGATCGTCGTGAAGACTTCCGTACTGAAGTACTTGGCTTAGTTAAAGCACAACAAGTTAAAAATACTGTAATCGTACCTGTAGGTTCTAAAGGTGGCTTTGTATGTAAACAACTACCGACTGAGCGTGAAGCGTTTATTAAAGAAGGCCAAGAGTGTTATAAAATCTTTATCCGTGGTCTTTTAGATATTACTGATAATATTGAGCGTGGTGAAATAGTACCAGCGCGCGATGTTGTTCGTCACGATGAAGATGATGCTTACCTAGTAGTTGCAGCGGATAAAGGAACTGCTACTTTCTCTGATATCGCAAATGGCATTGCTAACGAATACAATTTCTGGCTAGGTGATGCATTTGCATCTGGTGGCTCGGTTGGTTATGACCATAAGAAAATGGGTATCACAGCAAAAGGCGCATGGGAGTCAGTTAAACGACATTTCCGTGAAATGGATATTGATTGTCAAACTACCGACTTTACAGTAGTAGCAATTGGCGATATGGCAGGCGATGTATTTGGTAATGGTATGCTGTTATCTAAGCATATTCGTCTACAAGTTGCCTTTAACCATATGCACATTTTTGTTGACCCTAATCCAGATGCTGCTACATCTTACCCTGAGCGCGAACGTTTATTTAATATGCCGCGTTCTTCTTGGGAAGATTACAATAAAGAGCTAATTTCTGCCGGTGGCGGTGTGTTCTCTCGTGCAGCTAAATCAATTACGCTTAGCCCAGAAATGAAAAAAATGTTGGGCACTAAAAAAGCTAGTATGACACCAAATGAGTTAATGAAAGCCTCATTAATGATGGAGTTTGATTTACTGTGGAATGGCGGTATTGGTACATACATTAAACACTCTAAAGAAACTGATGCCGATGTAGGGGATCGTGCAAACGATGCACTACGTATCAATGGTAGAGATTTAGGCGCTAAAATAATAGGTGAGGGCGGTAACTTAGGTGCAACGCAATTAGGTCGTGTTGAATTTGCAGCTAAAGGTGGTCGTGTTAATACTGACTTCATTGATAACGTAGGGGGGGTTGCCTGTTCAGATAACGAAGTTAACATTAAGATTTTACTTAATGGCTTAGTCGCTGAAGGTGACCTAACACGTAAACAACGTGATGAGCTACTTTACTCAATGACAGATGAAGTTTCTGAATTAGTATTAAAAGACTGTTACCGTCAAACACATACTATTTCAATTACGCAGTCTAAAGGAACTTCAACGCTCAAAGAAAAGATTCGCTTTATTCATGCGCTTGAAAAAGAAGGCAAGTTAAACCGTGCTATCGAATTTATTCCAAGTGATGAAGAATTGGCAGAACGCGCCGCTGCAGGTAAAGACTTAACTCGTCCTGAGCTTTCAGTGCTAGTGTCTTACGCAAAAATGGTATTAAAAGAGTCTTTAGTAAGTGATGAAATTACTGAAAACCCTTACTATCGCCAATTGCTTGTTAAGTCATTCCCACGTCCATTGCGTGAGAAGTTTAACGATGCGATGAACAACCACCCACTTCGTAAAGAAATTATTGCAACTAAACTTGCTAACAGTATCGTTAACGATATGGGTTTAAACTTCATGGTACGTATGCATGAAGAAACTGGTGCTAATGAAGCTGAGATAGCAATGTGTTACTCAATTGCTAGCGAAATATTTGAAATGCGTGAAACATGGTCTTCTATTAGTGCACTTGATAATAAAATACCAGCAGCAGTTCAAACTGAAATGCTTTACCAACTTCGTCGTACTGTGCGCCGTGCAACGCGTTGGTTCTTACGTCACCGTAATAAGTCACAAACGATTGAACAAGGAATTGAATTCTTTGCGCCAACCTTTAAAGATTTAAGCGATAACTTAAATACGTATATGATTGAAAAAGAAAATGATCGTATTGTAATTGAGGCCAATAAGTTAATTGACGCGGGCGTTCCAACAGATATAGCTAATCGTATTGTTTCTTTATCAAGCTTATTCTCTGTGATGGATTTAGCAGAAGTTGCGAATAGTTCAGGTAAGAGTATTTCGATGGTGTCCAATACTTACTTTAAACTAGGTGCAAGAATGGGTCTGCATTGGTTCTTAGAGCAAATAACTAAGCAACCAGTAGCAAATCATTGGCAAGCACTTGCTCGCTCGTCTTATCGAGAAGAGCTTGATTGGCAGCAACGTACGTTATCTGAAGTTGTATTAAATAGCTTTGAAGGTGATGAGAGCGATGTTGATAGTCAAATAGACGAGTGGATGGATAGCCAAGATTTATTACTTCAACGCTGGAAACAAATGCTGGCTGAGTTTAAAACATCACAAAGCCACGACTTTGCTAAGTTCTCGGTCGCACTTCGTGAACTTATGTTGTTAAGCCACAATTGTGATACATCAGGAAAATAATTTAGCTTTAATCAGTTAATTGTTTAGTAAATAAATAACTGATTGTTAAAATTGTTATACAATACCTCAGCCTTGTCTGAGGTATTTTTTTGTCTAAAATTTAAAAAGAGGATTATATTGATGTTTTATGATTTAGCTCGCCGTTTTATGTTTACCCGTGATGCGGAGTGGGCGCATGAGTTTGCACTTAATAATCTTCGTCGTTTTACCAATACACCTTTAAATTTAGCTTGGTCGCAAAATATTTCTGATAAGCCAGTCGATTTTTTGGGTCTGAAATTTAAAAACCCTGTAGGGCTAGCAGCTGGCCTTGATAAAAATGCGGAATGTATTGATGCATTCAGCCAAATGGGCTTTGGTTTTATTGAAGTTGGCACTATTACGCCGCGTGCTCAAGCTGGTAATGATAAACCTCGTATTTTTAGGTTGCCAGAATCAAACGCTATTATTAACCGTATGGGTTTTAATAATAAAGGCGTTGATAACTTAGTTGCAAATGTAAAAGCAGCAAAATACAGCGGCATACTCGGTATTAATATTGGTAAAAATAAAGATACGCCAAATGAACAAGGTAAAGATGACTATATTCATTGTATGCGTAAAGTGTTTGAACATGCCTCATATATTACGGTAAATATTTCATCACCAAATACACCTGGCTTGCGTGATTTGCAATATGGCGCTGCGCTTGATGATTTACTGCAAAGTCTTAAAAACGAACAGTTAGATTTAGTTGCAAAGCACAATAAACAAGTGCCTATGCTTGTAAAAATTGCACCGGATCTAGATCAAATTCAAATTCAGCAAGTAAGTGAATCACTTTTAAATAATAAAATCGATGGTGTAATTGCCACCAACACCACGCTTGAGCGAGCTGCAGTTATGGGCCAGCAATATGCAGAAGAAGCCGGCGGTTTATCAGGTCACCCTGTTAGAATGCGTTCTACAGAGGTAGTGAGTGAATTGAAACGCTTAACACAAGGTAAATTACCAATCATCGGAGTTGGCGGAATAGATGATGCGCAATCTGCAAAAGAAAAGTTCGATGCAGGCGCAAATTTAGTCCAGGTTTATACTGGGTTCATCTACAAAGGTCCACAATTGGTAAAGTCGATCGTTAACGGCTTATAAGGATCAGTTATCTAAGCTTTTGATCGTTCGATAAATGTTCTAAGCAAGCATTTTAAAAGTGGTCAAAAGCGGTTATACTGTGAGCAATAATTATTCAACATACCCAAGGAGGAGTAAATGTTACAAGCATCAAAGCAATGGCAGTGGATTACTTGTCCTAATAAAAATCGTTTATTACTTGATTTAAATGACGACATGCAATTATGTACGCCCTATAAGTTAAGACAACTCACCGATTCTGTTTTTAAAAATCCACGTTTTAGTTTAGAAGATGCTGCATTTTATGAACAAGTTTATAACTATTTAGATGGGTTTGAATTGTGGTCTGCTGCTCAAATTTGTCAAATATCGCTAAATGCAACCGCTGTTAAGTATCACTTAAAACCCGTTTTATCAAAAAGCTGGTTTTTTGAAGAATACACTGGAACAGAGCCAAGTGTAGAAGCAATAGTTAAATTAATATCTAAAGCGCAGACTGGCGATTTTTTAATTGTAGAGCATTGCCCTGATGCATCTATTTGCTTAAATTTAAGCGAAACCTTTAAATTAGACGAAAATTTATCTTTAGCGCAATTTGAAGTAATCCGTATTTTGAATAATCGAGTACACCCCATCCTAAATCAGCAATATCAAAGTCAAACCGCCTAACCAAATTTAAGTCTTAAGCGTGTCTTTATGGCGTGTTTGTCGCCCAACCTATGTTATAATCCTGCGCAATTAGCTATTAAGGGTTATTACTTTGCAATTTATCGCACTTACTTCTATCGGAATCGAAAATTTATTGGTTGATGAACTAACAGAACTTGGCGCAACTGTGTCTAAGCAAACTGTTGGTTCTGTTCGTTTTGAGGCTGACTCATTACTGGCGCAAAAGGTTTGTTTATCAAGTCGTTTTGCAACGCGTGTGCTTATGCTTATTGAAGAAAAAGAAGGCGTAGATGACAAGAATAGCCTGTATAATTTTGCTCGCTCGCAACCTTGGCAAGAGTGGTTTGGACCAACTCAAACATTCGCTGTCGACTTCAACGGTACCAATGACTCATTAAAAAACACACAATTTTCGGGTCTTGTAATAAAAGATGCGATTGTTGACTACTTTAATGATTTATACGAGCAGCGTCCTAACGTTGATAAGCAAGATGCAAATGTGCGTGTTGTTGCACGATTAAATCGTTACGGCGTTTCTATGTATATTGATTATTCGGGCCCTCGTTTGTCTGAACGTGGTTACCGTCAAGGTCAAGGTAAAGCACCAATTAAAGAACATTTAGCTGCTGCATTAATTAAACGAAGTGGTTGGCTTGATAATGTAAAACAACCTTTATTCGATCCATGTTGTGGTGCGGGTACTATTTTAATCGAAGCGGCTGGGATGGCACGAAACGAAGCACCGGGATTATTTCGTGAAGGCTTTGCTTTTGAGCGTTTACCCAGTTTTAGAGCCGCTAAGTTTAAAGAACTTAAAGAAGAGTTACTTGCTAACATTACCGATCCTAAATTGTGGTTAATTGGCCACGATTACGATGAACAAGTTTTAAATAAAGCGATTGATAATGCCAAACGTGCTGAGCTTGATGATGTTATTAAGTTTAAGCAAAGCGATGCAACTAAACTTACTGCTGTTGCAAAATTACCGGGTGTTGTAATTTCAAACTTACCTTATGGTGAACGTATTGGTTCTATGGCTGAGCTTGTTGATTTACACCGTAATTTAGGTGTTGGCTTTAAAAAGCACTTTAATCATTGGAAACTTGCCTTACTAGGTATGGACGAGAGCTTATTTAAACTTTTAAAACTTGTGCGCCTTAAGCGTTATAAGTTTAAAAATGGCCCACTTGATGTTGAACTTAACTTATATCAATTAGATGATAAGCAAGTAAGTTTGACTACCGATGATAAAAAAGCGCTTAATTTTGAGGGCTCTACGTCATTCGCAAATAGATTGAAAAAGAATAAGCAAGGCTTAAAAAACTGGCTTAAACAAAATAAAGTAGACGCTTATCGTGTTTATGAAGCGGATATCCCTGAGTACAATGTTGCTGTAGATATTTACGGTGATTCTGCGGTTATTTTTGAATATGCAGCGCCTAAAGAAATTGATGAAAAAACATCAGAAAAACGCCTGCAAGACGTAATAACATTGACTTCGCAACAACTTGATATCTCACCTGAAAATATTGCTGTAAAAGTGCGTAAAAAGCAAAAGGGCGAAGAGCAGTATACGGCCATGTCTAAACAAAACCGCACTATGGTAGTTGAAGAGTTTGGTGCTAAGTTTAAAGTTAATTTATTTGACTACTTAGACACAGGTTTGTTTTTAGATCACCGTTTAATGCGTCGTTATATTCAAGAAAATGCGAAAGATAAGCGCTTTTTAAACTTGTTTGCATACACAGGTACTGCCTCTGTGCATGCTGCACTTGGTGGCGCTAAAGCAATTACAACAGTTGATTTATCTAAAACCTATTTAAAATGGGGCCAAGATAACTTCGATTTAAACAATATCAGTAATACACGTTACCGTTTTGAACAAGCAGATTGTTTAAAATGGTTAGAGCATGCGACAGCACAATATGATTTGATATTTTTAGACCCTCCAACGTTCTCAAACTCAAAACGTATGAAAGACGCGTTTGATGTGCAAAGTGATCACATTAAATTATTAACGTGGGTTAAAAAGATCTTAAGTCCATCAGGTACTTTGATTTTCTCTAATAACAAACGTGGTTTTGTAATGGATGAAGTTGGCCTGATTGGTTTAGGTTTAAAAGCCGTTAATATCTCAGATAAAACGCTATCACCAGACTTCAAACGTAATAAAAAAATCCATAATAGCTGGCTAATTACGCATGGCTAAATGGATTTTATATCATACTGATGGCTGCCACTTGTGCGAACAGGCTGAGCAACTTATCACTGATGTACTAAATGACAACAGTGAGTTATTACTAATCGATATTATGACTGATGAGCAGCTTATTGCTGAGTATCAAATTACTATTCCTGTATTAAAAAGTGAAAAAGGCGAGAAATTATATTGGCCTTTTACTTTACACTCTGTGCGCGAATTTTTAGCACAAGCAGAATAAGAGCAAATAAGAACTATGGATTTAATAAGAATTTTAAAAGCACAACTTGCTTTTGGTACACATGCTTTGCTTAACAAAGCAGACGCTGTTATAGAAAGTGGCGAAAGAGTGTGTGTAGTTGGTCGAAATGGCGCGGGTAAGTCAACGTTATTAAAAGTACTCGATGGACAAGTTGTTTTAGATGATGGTGAAATAAATCAGCTTGGTGGTATTCGAATTTCTCGTTTAGAGCAAGATCCACCAAAAGGTGCAAGCGGAACTGTATTTGATTACGTTGCACAGGGTATGCCAGAAATCGCTAACCTACTCATTGATTTTCATCATGTTAGCAACGAACTGCAAACACAATGTACTGATAAGTTATTAAATAAACTTGAACGTTTATCAAACCAACTTGAAGCCGCTGATGGTTGGCGTTTTGATAGCCGAATACAATTAGTTTTGACACAATTAGAATTAACACCAGAGGCTAAGCTTGAGTCTCTTTCTGGTGGCTGGTTACGTAAAGTAGCACTTGCGCGTGCACTTGTAAGTGAGCCTGACTTATTATTACTAGATGAGCCAACAAACCATTTAGATATGGCAAGTGTAATGTGGCTTGAACAGTTTTTAAAAGAATTTAAAGGCGGCATTGTATTTATATCGCATGACCGTGCGTTTATTCGCGCTGTCGCTACGCGTATTTTAGATTTAGATCGCGGTAAACTTATTTCCTACCCAGGTGATTACGCGACTTATCTAGAGCAAAAAGCGCATGATTTAAAAGTAGAAGAAGCGCAAAATGCATTGTTTGATAAGCGTTTAGCTGAAGAAGAAACGTGGATTCGCCAGGGTGTTAAAGCGCGAAGAACGCGTAACGAAGGGCGTGTTCGAGAGCTAAAACAGCTACGTAATGAGCGCAAGCAACGTGTTGATCAAGTTGGAAAAACTGACTTTAATATTGAAACAGCTGATCGCTCAGGTAAGTTGGTATTTGAAGCTAAGAACCTTTGCCATGCATTTAAAGACAAAGTTATTGCTGATGATTTTTCGACACTTGTAATGCGTGGCGACAGAATTGGCTTAGTAGGCCCAAATGGTATTGGTAAAACAACACTATTAAAACTAATGTTTGGTGATTTAGAACCAGATAGTGGTATTACTAAGCAAGGTGTTAATTTAGAGTTTGCTTACTTTGACCAATACCGTGAAAAACTTGACGAAGAAGCAACTGTTCAAGATAACGTTGCCGAAGGTAAACAAGAAGTGATGATGGGCGGTCGTTCACGTCATGTTTTAGGTTACCTGCAAGACTTTCTATTCCCTCCAGCCCGCGCTCGAACCCCGGTTAAAGCACTCTCTGGTGGTGAAAAAAATAGACTGCTATTAGCTAAACTGTTTTTAAAACCATCTAATATACTTGTTCTCGATGAGCCAACGAATGACTTGGACATTGAAACGTTAGAGTTACTAGAGGACATTATTAATCAATATCAAGGTACAGTGCTGATTGTAAGCCATGACCGAGAATTTATTGATAATACATGTTCTAGTGTATGGGCATTTGAAGGCAATGGTAAAGTAACAGATATCGTCGGTGGTTATAGCGACTATGAAGCTTATGTAGGTTACTTAGCTGAACAAGAAAAAAAAATTCAGCAACAACCAGTAAAAAAAGTTGAAAAAGTAGCCGCTCCAGCTGCAAAACCAGCAGCTAAGACAAATAAACTCTCTTACAAATTAAAACTTGAATTAGAGCAACTACCGAATAAAATGGAAAAACTAGAAGCTGAAATTGAAGCTCAACAAGCTGTAGTGAGTGACGCAAACTTTTTTAAACAAGAGAGTGATGTAACAACTAAAGCATTGAACCATTTAGCACAACTTGAGTCTGACCTTGAAGCTGCCCTTGAGCGCTGGGAAGAACTTGAAGAATTACAGAATCAGTAGTAAGGATTAAAATGAAATATAAATTACTCGCTGCCAGTATTTTAGCGACATTAAGCACTTCAGCAACAAGTGCGACGTACCAGTTAAGTGAATTAGGGACTCTTGAAGACGCTAAATATTCTTATGTAACAGATGTAAGCGAAAGCGGGCATATTATTGGTTTCGCAAATGGTTTATACAATTTACCTATTGATACCAGCTATATAGATTTTACTGAAAATGTTATTGAAAGTGCTTACGACAGCACAGAAGCAGCATATGAATTAAGTGATAAAGAAATTACTTTCACACTTGATGACATTGAAAATAATGATGCCGTAAGCACTAATCCTGATGCTCATGCTTTTATGGTTAGTTTTTTGGCAAATTCGAATTTAGGAATTCCGTCTAACTTTGAATATCAAAAAATGAGTTCTTTAGTTGGGATTAAATTTAACGAATCAGAGATTACTGAACAACCGATTTTTGATATAGCTTCTGTTGATTATGATGGATTAACTCGTTCTACTGTCAATCTTTTAAATGCAGTAAGTGAAGATGGCGTTACAGTTGGTTGGGGTAGTGCCCCATACGATAAAGTATCTTTTACACCTGATGGCGAAGATGATGCAGAAACGTGGTTTACTCATGAATTTATAGAACGTGGAATTGTGATAAGCGCTGATGGCAGTGTAAGTGTTGAGTTAGAGCCTGAGTTTAATGAATACGGTGGCACAAGCCGCGCTAACGATATTGTTAAAACTAACAGTGGTTATACCGTTGTAGGTAATATGTCTACAAGCATTCCAGATGACAGACAAGATAATATTGATGATAACTGTGATAATGAAGACGAACCTACGTCAGTATGTATCAACTTGTTAAATTCAAATATTACACGAGGCTTATTTAATAAGCGCGCTGTTAAATGGGAACTTGATGAATCACTTAATATCACGTCTGTTGAAGAGCTTGGTATGGCACTGACACCTGATGAAGGTGAAGCGGAAGATGATGCATTTACAAGTACTGCTTTAGCAGTGAACAGCAACGGGACAATTGTAGGTTCATCGAATACACGTTATTACAAAAATGACGATACAATTCTTACAATGCCAGTTTATTTTAAAGACGGTGCGGTTGTTGATTTTATTAATCAAGAAGATGACTGGCAGTCTGGTAAATCAATTGCTATTAATGATAACGATGTAATTACAGGTTATGCAACTAAACGTATTGAAGGTACTCTTCGTAATAAATTCTTTTACCATGATATAGCAACGGGTAGTACTGTTTTCCCTACTGATTACTTTTCAAGCTCAAGTTCTTACGGTAACGATATAAACAACCAAGGTTATATTGTAGGTGAAGGGGAAGTGGGTGTTTCTGATAGCTCGCGACTCAAAGAGGCCTTTATTTACAAAATTGGTGAAGACAAAATCACTAATCTAAACGATTTACTGCCTTGTTATGACACCGACGGTGAAACTGATTACGCTTATACTATGGTTGAAGCGACTGCTATCAACGAAAATAATGAAATATTTGGTACTGCGACTAAAACAGTTGAAAAGCTAGATTCATTAGGCGGTGTAGTAACTGATATTAATGGTGAAATTGAATATGAGAGTATTGCAATAGCAGTTAAACTAACGCCAATTGCAAATGGTGAAGTAGAAAGCTGTGCTCCAGTAGAAGCTGAAGTTTATGAGCGTAACTCTGCTAGCTTCCCTTGGTATACATTATTGTTATTACCACTGGTTGGCTTAAGGCGTGTATTTCGCTTTTAAAGTTTATTGATTATAAAAAAACCAACTTGATAAAGTTGGTTTTTTTTCGTCTATAATATTTTATTAGATTAGGATTGCAGCGATTATTTAGCTTTAACGCCACTAATTATTTCGTGATAACCATGCTTTTTTCACAGAGCGGCGCCAAATAATATCGATACCAAAGTATCCTATAATTGATGCAATAGAAGCACATACTAATGAACCTAATAAAAATGCAGGACCAATTGTTTCTATACTTTCTAAAAACCAAGACCAACTTGCTTCAAATACAAAGTGTTGTTCTGGCTGATTAAGTATTAACGTACCCACTAAGTATGAGCCATAAAAGATAGGTGGCATGGTTAATGGATTCGTAAGCCATACTAAAGCAACTGATATGGGTAAATTAACCCTAAATAATATAGCACCTGCTGCGGCTAAAACCATTTGAAAAGGAACAGGGATGAAAGCAAAAAATAACCCGACCGCGAAGGCCCCTCGAGCTGAACGTCTATTTAAATGCCAAAGATTTGCGTCTTGCAAAAGTCGTCCAAATATTTTTAGTGATTTATGATGTCTAATTTTATTTGGATCAGGTAAAAATCTTTGGATCGTTTTTTTAGCCATTTAAAGCAACCATTTACATCAGTGTGGATAAGTCTTGGGTTTGTAATTGGCTGTGTAGCAACCGTGTTTTATTATCAAACTCTCGAATTTACAGTCTTCACAATTTTCATTGTAATAGTGAGCGCTTATTTTAAGCCGTTTTTAAACGTATTGTTAGGCTTTATTTGTGCAATTTGCTTTGTTGGTATGCATTTTTACCTTTTTTATAGTTTTGAAATACCAAAACCGAACGAAAAGTATGCACTTGATTCTACATTAGTTGTTGAAGAGATTATTTCTGATAAAAAACCTCAGTATATCAAAGCCAAAATAGTGGCATTAGATGGGAGTAGCTTTTCGAATTTTAGAGCACCCAAAGCAATGCTCAGTGTTAATTCTGCACAGCCTTTTACAGTCGGGGATGAATTCTCTGCATTAATCCATTTAAAATATTTTCGCAGTAATAAAAATTTTAATGTGTTTGATACTGAACGTTATGCATTTATAAATAGAATATTATTTAAAGGCAAAGTTCTCAATAAAGAGCTTAATATAATACACAGCGATAAACAAAGCATCGTACTAGATTATCAAAACTTCATTAAAAATACCTATACAAATACAAGATTGCAGTGGCTCTATTATGCATTACTCAGTGGTGATAAATCGTTAATGAGCTATACAGATAAACAATTAATGCAATCACTTGGGTTAAGTCATTTACTGGCTATATCGGGTTTACATATTGGTTTGATTTTTAGCTTTGGTTATTTATTCATTCGATTTATCTGTACGAAAATAAACTTTTCAATTGGTCAATCATTTAACCTTACACTTTACTACAGTTCGTTCGGTTTTATAGCTGCATTAGTTTACGTATATTTAAGTGACTTTTTAGTATCAGCAACGCGAGCGCTAATTATGCTGGGTTGTTATTTGTTACTTTATTTTCTTGCTAAACAGCCGCTGCGTTGGCGTAGTATTTTATTTGCCTTGGTTATAGTGCTTACTGTTAACCCATTTAATTTACTTAATCCAGGTCTGTATTTTTCATTTTTAGCGGTCGCTATAATTTTTACTGTTATTAATAAATTACCAATATTAAATACACGAATAAAAAACAAAATTATTGCGTTATTTGTTATTCAAGTAGCATTGTTTATCGGTTTATTACCACTTTCACTTTATTTTTTTAATGGCGTAAGTATTGCGGGCCTAGTGATTAACTTAATTGCGATACCGTTTCTTTCCATCATTATTTTACCATTTTTGATTGTTTTTACATTACTGAGTACTTTTATAGATATAGGTAATTTAATACATTTGTTTGATACAGGGTTATATGCGTTATTTAAATTACTTTATGAAATACCCGAGTCGTTAAGATGGCTGACAACAGGAAGAATCGAGTTAATATTCGTCATTTTTACCTATATTACTATGTTGATGATTTACTTCCTCCCCTATAAATTGCTCTCTTTCATTCCTTTAACAGTACTTTTATTGAATAATCTTCTAAAAGAAAAGCCTAACTGGCAACTTCATGTGTTTGATGTTGGGCATGGTCTCATGGCATTAATTGAAAAAGATAACCAAGTGCTTATCTATGATTTTGGTCCAAGTTATTTTAATCGTTTTAGTCGTACGCGAAGTATCTTATTGCCTTATATAAAAGCAAATAATTTCACAGTAAAAACAGCGATTCTAAGTCATGAAGACAGCGATCACGCTGGAGGAATACAGCATTTTATTGAAGCTGGATTTGGGGAAACATTAAAGCAATTTCACCCTGAAAATACACTTAGTGTGTGTGAAGTCCAAAGTGTTGATTTTGTCGGTTTAAGAGTAGAAAGCTTTAGCACTAGAGGGTATGGGAATGAAAACGACGATTCATGCGTTGTTAGAGTATCGAGTAATACTTATAGTGTGTTATTTACAGGTGATATATCAAAATCTCGTGAAGCCTCCTTATTAGCGAATAATACACCGTTGAAAAGTACAGTCATGTTAAGCCCGCATCATGGCAGTGATACATCCTCAAGTGTTAATTTTATTAGTGATGTAGCTCCTAAAGTTGTGATTCATTCAAGTGCTTATAAAGGACAGTGGGAATTTCCCAAGCCCGTTGTTGTCGAGCGTTACAAAGCAATAAGCGCCGAGCAATTTACAACAGGCGTTGAAGGACAAATTAGTATTAAATTCTACTCAAACAATTTGGCCACAGAAACAGCACGAGGGCAGGAAAGTTATTGGTTTATCAAAGATTGACGTTTAGTTTTATCTCATCGAAGGATACAATACAGGGAGTTACTGTATTTAGAGAGTGTTATGGATCAAAGTACTGCACAAATTTATAAACGTCTTGTCTCGTATGTTGGCGCATACAAAAGCGTCGCTTTTATCGCAATTGTTGGGATGATAGGCTATTCAGCAATGGATGCTTTATTCATTCAATTAATGAAGCCGTTTATTGATCAAGGTTTAAACCAGCGAAATACAGAAGTTTTAAAGTACGCTCCTTTTGTAGTTATCGCGTTAGTACTAGGGCGTGGTGTTTTTAACTTTATGTCTTCGTACTGTTTAAGTTATGTGGGCTCTCAAGTTGTACGCTCTTTACGCCAAGAGTTATTTGAGCACATATTGCATTTACCCGTTTCTTTTCATGACAAAAACTCAACAGGCGATTTAATTTCAAAAATCACTTTTGACACAGAGCAAGTTCAACAAGCAATTACTAAAGCGTTACTTATTGTTGTACGTGAAGGAGCCTTTGTTGTCTTTTTACTTGGTGTAATGTTTTATACCAGTTGGAAGCTCTCACTTATATTTTTAGTCATCATCCCTCTCGTTGCCATTATTGTAGCGGTTGTATCGAAACGTTTTCGCCATATTTCTAAAAGTATCCAATCAGCTATGGGGCAGGTTACACGTAGCTCTGAACAGATGCTTAGCGGACATAAAGTTATTCATGGATTTGGCGGACAAGACCAAGAAATAAACCATTTCTCAAAGATTAATAATCATAACCGCCAGCAGCGCATTAAAATGGATGCGACAAAAGCTTTAAGTGTATCAATTATTCAAATATTAGCAGCAAGTGCTATGGCTGTTATTTTATGGGCTGTATCTCTTCCATCAATGATTGATACGATTACCTCAGGTGACTTCATGGCATTAATTGCCTCAATGATGATGCTATTGCGCCCACTAAAACAACTCGCCAATGTTAATAGTGATATGCAGCGTGGTATATCTGCCGCGCAAAGTATTTTTTTAGTTTTAGATGAAGAAATGGAAAAAGATACTGGCACCGTTTCAGTCGATAAAGTTAAAGGGTTAATTGAAGTTAAAAATGTAACCTTTAAGTACCCAACAAAAGATGAAGCCGTATTAAATGATTTGTCGCTAACGATTAAAGCGGGTGAAAGTATTGCCTTAGTAGGGCGCTCAGGCTCGGGTAAATCAACAATTTCTAATTTATTACCACGCTACTATGACTTAGAGTTACCGAGTGAAATATTACTTGATGGTATAGCCCTGCAGGATTATAAATTAACAGATTTGCGTCGCCAATTTGCTTTAGTGTCTCAACAAGTCGTGTTATTTAACGATACGATTGCTAATAATATTTGTTATGGCATAAAGCATGATGTGTCTGAGGAAGAATTAGAGCAAGTTGCTAAACAAGCGCATGTTTGGGAGTTTGTTAAAGACTTGCCAGAGCAATTAAACACCATGGTAGGTGAAAATGGCGTAATGCTCTCCGGCGGTCAACGCCAGCGTATAGCGATAGCACGTGCAATATTAAAAGACGCACCTATTTTGATTTTAGACGAGGCTACATCAGCACTTGATACCGAATCAGAAAAGCTTATTCAGCAAGCATTAGAAACGCTAATGAAAGATAAAACCTCAATTGTTATTGCGCATCGCTTATCTACTATCGAAAACAGTGACCGAATCTATGTTATTGATAACGGTCGTGTAATTGAAAGTGGCGATCACAATAGCTTATTAGCAAATGACGGTACTTATTCAGCCCTTTGCAAAATGCAGTTTGGTGATCAGGCGTGAGTAAAATAGAACAAAGCTGGTATAAACCATTTGGTCTAATTACTTTACTGTTATTACCATTAAGTGCTTTGTTTTGGGTTGTATCGTCATTTCGAAAATACTTATACAGCGCTAAAATACTTAAACCTTATGAGTGCAAAACGCCTGTAATTGTAGTTGGCAATATAAGTGTTGGCGGTAATGGTAAAACGCCTTTTGTTTTGTGGCTGTATGGTCATTTAACACAGCAAGGTTTATCAGTGGGAATTATTAGTAGAGGATATGGTGGGCAATCAAAAAATTACCCACTGTTAGTTACTGAGCTTGTAGATGCTCAGCAGGCTGGAGATGAGCCCGTACTTTTATACCATCGTTTAAAGTGCCCAATAGCGGTTGGGCCTAATAGACAACACAATATCGATTTATTAGAAAATAATTATACACTCGATGTTATTATTTCTGATGATGGAATGCAGCATTATAAAATGCCTCGTAGCATTGAGTGTTGTATTGTTGATAATGAGCGTCGTTTTGGTAATGGCTTTGTTATGCCAGCAGGGCCACTTCGTGAAACAACTAAACGTTTGCAAAGTGTCGATATAGTAATTGAAAATGGTGGTGAGGCTAATAATAGCTACACATTACAAGTAAGTAATCTTCGCTTAGTTAACTCAAGCGATTATGCAAAAAGTAACGTAAGTGAAGCACATGCAATAAGTGCAATTGGGAACCCTAAACGGTTTGAAAACTCATTAGAAGCACAAGATATTACGTTATTATCGACTCATCATTTTAGAGATCATTATGCTTATAAAGTAGATGATTTTGCCCAATTTGGTGATGATTGCATTATAATGACCGAAAAAGATGCCGTTAAATGTAAGTCCTTTGCAAAGCCTAATTGGTATTATTTACCAGTAGATGCACAACCTACCGATAGCGTAATAAACACATTAAATTCAATATTAAAAGAAAAAGGAATACTCAATGGCCTTTGATACAAAATTACTCGAGATAATTGCGTGCCCTGTTTGTAAGGGAAAATTACGCTTTGACAGAGAAAACAACGAACTAATTAGCACAGCAGCTAAGCTTGCTTATCCTGTTCAAGACGATATTCCAGTATTACTTGAAAATGAAGCACGTGAGTTATCTTTAGAAGAGGTTGAAAAGTGGAATTCGTAGTTGTAATTCCTGCTCGTTTTGCATCGACCCGACTACCAGGTAAACCGCTTGCTGATATTTGTGGCAAGCCAATGGTTCAACACGTTTACGAAAAAGCATGTTTATCAGGTGCTAGTAAAGTAGTTATAGCAACCGATCATCAAAAAGTATTTGATGCAGTAAGTATGTTTACTAATGATGTGGTAATGACGCGTGAAGATCACCAGTCGGGTACTGAACGATTAGCTGAAGTGGTTGATTTGCTTAAACTTGATAGCAATACAATTGTGGTTAATATACAAGGCGATGAGCCATTACTTGCACCAGAAAACGTATCTCAAGTTGCTGCACTATTAAGTGATTCAACAGCACCAATGGCAACGTTAAGTGTTGCTATTGAAGAACGTGATGAAGTATTTAATCCTAATGCCGTTAAAGTGGTTAGCGATATAAATAAAAATGCCCTGTATTTCTCTCGTGCAAGTATACCGTTTGATAGAAATACGATGATGGGTGATAGCACTGCCCTTAATTTAGCCCCGTTTCAACGCCATGTAGGTATTTATGCGTACAGAGCGGGTTTTATTAAACAATACATAGAGCTGAGTGTATCACCATTAGAATTACTTGAATCACTTGAGCAGTTACGTGTTTTGTATCACGGTTATAAAATTAAAATAGAACAAGCTCAAATAGCCCCTCATGCAGGTGTAGATACGCCTGATGACTTAGCTAAAGTGATAGCGCATATTAAAAGTAAAAACGTGTGAGTGAGCAATTAAGTAAGATAATAAAAGTTGTTTATACACATAACGACTTTTATATTTTAGAAAAGCCAGCGGGTCTTAATTTTCATTCTGAAGAGGGACCCGGCTTTGTTGTTTTAGCCGAACAACAATTATCGCAAAAGCTTTATGCCGTTCATCGTTTAGATAAAGTGACATCAGGGCTTATTATTTTAGCAAGAAACAAAGCCGCTGCAGCCGCCTTTACTGTTATGTTTACTGAGCATGCGATTGCTAAATTTTATTTAGCGATTAGTGATACTAAACCAAAAAAGAAGCAGGGGTGGATAAAAGGCGATATGGCTAAGTCTCGCCGTGGCTCGTTTAAGTTACTAACGAGTACACTTAACCCTGCAATCACCCGATTCTATTCTCTGAGTTATAAGCCAGGATTTAGAGGGTATATTTTAAAACCTTACTCTGGCAAAACACATCAACTAAGAGTGGCACTAAAAAGTGTGGGCGCAGCTATTTTAGGCGATGCAATGTATACAGGCGCGCCTTCTAATCGTACCTATTTACATGCATATGCGTTAAGCTTTTTATGGCAAGGTGAACAAATACAGCTAACTTTATTACCCGATAGTGGTGATGAGTATTTGGCGTTAATTAAACATCAAGATTTTCAAGCATGGCAATCGCCATGGCAACTGGATTGGTAAATGAGCGAAAAAGTTACAGATATACGTTTTGGTGGTATTAAACGTTTATATGGTCATCAACAGTTTGATTGGCTTCAAGAAGCACATTTTTGTGTAGTAGGTATTGGTGGTGTAGGAAGCTGGACAGCAGAAGCACTTGCGCGTACTGGTGTTGGTAAAATAACACTTATAGATTTGGATGATATTTGCGCCACTAACGTAAATAGGCAAATTCATGCGTTAACGGGCACTATTGGTCAAGCTAAAGTCGATGCAATGAAAGCGCGCTGCGAGCTTATTAACCCAGAATGCCAAATTAGTGTAATAGATGACTTTATTACGCTTGATAATATTCAAGAGCATATTCAAGGTTTTGATTATGTAATTGATTGTATTGATGCAGTTAAAGAAAAAGCAGCATTAATTGCTCACTGTAAACGTAATAAACTACCTATAATTACAACTGGTGGTGCTGGCGGGCAAACAGATCCTAGCCAAATAACTTTTGGTGATGTAGCTAAAACTACGCAAGACCCATTACTTGCAAAGGTGCGCTATATTTTGCGCAAGCAATATAATTTTAGTAATAATCCTAAACGTAAGTTTAATATTGATTGTGTTTACTCAACAGAGCAATTGGTTTACCCAGGAAGCGATGGCAGCGTATGTCATGCTAAGCAAAGTGCTGATGGCACAATGAATATGGACTGTAATAATGGTTTTGGCTCTGTGACTATGATCACAGGAAGCTTTGGTTTTTTTGTTGCTGCAAAAGCGGTGCGTAAATATCTAGATAAAAAACAACGCTCACAAGCTTAGTTTTCGTTAACTAAGCTTGTGTTGTGCCATGGTTTGTATCTTATCAACCATGGCTTTAATACCATTACCACGTGATGCGCTTAAGTGGCTTATAAGGCCGAGCTTTTCAAATTCTTCATACGCATTTTTATTCACTACCTGTTCTGGTGTAAGCCCGTTGTAAAGCGCTAAAATAATGGCTAATAATCCTTTTACTATACGAGTATCAGAGTCACCTATTACAACAAGTGTATTTTCGGTTAAGTCAAATTCAACGAACATCCATACTTTGCTTTCACAGCCTGGTACAAGTGCATCATCAGTTTTCAAAACATCAGCTAAAGCCGGTAACGTTTTTCCTAAAAGCATTATCTCACGATATTTTTGCTGCCAAGCGGTCGCATTTTTTATAGATTCTGTGACTTTTTTAAACGTATTTGTCATGAGTTATCCTAATTAATTCTATTAAACTGGCGTTCAATCTAATAAAGCGATACATTTTTTAAGTGAATCAATGAATATATCTACATCTTTGTAGGTATTATAAAAAGAAAAACTCGCTCTTAACGTTCCATTAAGCCCTAAATGTGTCATTAATGGTTGCGTACAATGGTGTCCACTTCTGACTGCAACCCCATATCCGTCAAGTAAAGTTGCCAAATCATAAGGATGTTCATCTTTAAAATTAAAACAGAGTGTACCAATATTGTCAGATAGGTTGCTGAATATGGTAATGCCATCCACCTTTACCAATTTTTGTGCCGCGTAACTAAACAATTCTTGTTCATATTGCTGTATTTGCACGTGATCTAATTCATTTAAATAGTCTAATGCGGCACCAAAGCCTAAAACTCCAGAAATATTTGGTGTGCCAGTTTCAAATTTTGCAGGCGCAGGGCGATAAGTGCTATGAGATAAGTAAACTTTATCGATCATTTCACCGCCGGATTGGTAAATATCTAGCGTATTTAGCTCTTCATATTGGCCATAAAGTACACCTAAGCCTGTTGGACCGAGCATTTTATGGCTTGAGCAAACATAAAAGTCACAGTTTAATTCACGTAAATCGGGTTTTAAATGCAGTGCACCTTGGGCTCCGTCCACTAAAACAAGCGAATTCACCTCTTTTGCAGCTACAATTAGTGGCTTTAAATCAGTGATATTACCCAGTGTGTTCGATGCTTGTGTAATAGCTAATAAGGCAGGTTTTGTTTCTTTTATAAATTCACAGCATTGTTGTATGTTTAGCGTGCCGTTATTATTAAGCGGCAGAGAGACTAATTTAGCTCCCGTCTGTTGGCTTACTAGTTGCCAAGGCACTATGTTTGCGTGATGCTCAAGCGGAGATATTATTATGGTATGACTTTCATCTAAACGCTTTTTTAAGCCGTTAGCGACCAAATTTATGGCTTCTGTAGCACCTTTAGTCCATACAATCTCTTTACTTAAGACATTAAAAAACCTTGCAGTTTTATCCCGGACTTGTTCATAAGAATAAGTGGCCTGTTCGCTAAGTGTATGGCGTCCACGGTGTACATTTGCATTTTGAGACGTATAAAACTCAGTAATTGTATCTATAACTGATTGAGGCTTTTGTGAGGTTGCTGCTGAGTCTAAATAAACAAGCGGGCAGCCGTTTATTGTTTGATTTAATGTCGGGAAGTCTTTTCTAATTTTATTTATATCAAACTTTAAAGTAGGCATAGCTCATCTACATAGTGTTTTTAAGGCAGGGATTGTAATCGGTTTATGATAATTCTCAAGTGCTGTTAATAAAAAAGGCCGCAAAATGCGGCCTTTTAAACTAACCAGCGCTAATTAACGCTTGTCAGTTGATACGTAGTCACGTTGAGTGTAACCAGTATACATTTGGCGAGGACGGCTGATCTTATGACCAGGTTGAGATAGCATCTCATCCCAGTGAGTGATCCAACCAACAGTACGTGCCATTGCAAAAATTACAGTGAACATGCTTGTTGGAATACCAATCGCTTTTAAGATAATACCAGAGTAGAAATCTACGTTAGGGTATAGTTTCTTCTCTACAAAGTACGGGTCTTCAAGGGCAATTTGCTCAAGCTTCATAGCAATATCAAGAAGTGGATCTTGGATATTTAGCTCAGCTAAAACTTCATGACACGTTTGACGCATTACTGTAGCACGTGGGTCGAAGTTTTTGTAAACGCGGTGACCAAAGCCCATAAGGCGGAATGGGTCAGCTTTGTCTTTAGCTTTAGCAACGTATTCATCAATACGGTCCACAGAGCCAATCTCTTCTAACATGTTTAAACATGCTTCGTTAGCGCCGCCGTGAGCAGGTCCCCATAAAGAAGCAATACCAGCTGCAATACATGCATACGGGTTAGCACCTGATGAACCAGCAAGACGAACTGTTGAAGTCGATGCATTTTGCTCATGATCTGCATGAAGCATAAAGATTTTATCCATAGCTTTAGCAGTTACAGGGTTAACTTTATATTCTTCAGCAGGTACAGAGAACATCATGTGTAAGAAGTTTTCTGCGTAGCTTAAATCGTTACGTGGGTATACAAACGGTTGGCCGATGTTTGTTTTATAGGCCATTGCAGCAATAGTTGGTAACTTAGCAACTAGCTTAACTGCACTTGTTTTACGTTGTTCTGCATCAGTAATATCAAGGTCTTCATGATAAAAAGATGATAATGCACCCACTACGCCACAAAGCATTGCCATTGGGTGAGCGTCAAAGCGGAAACCTTGGAAAAAGTTAGCAATCTTCTCGTCAAGCATAGTGCTTGTAGTGATTTCATTCTTAAAAACTTCATATTGTTCTTTAGAAGGTAACTCACCATTTAAAAGTAAGTAGCAAAGCTCAATATAGTTAGAATCTTCAGCTAATTGCTCAATTGGGTAACCACGGTGAAGTAGTACACCTTTACCACCATCAATATAGGTGATTGCAGATTCACAAGAACCAGTCGACATGAAACCTGGGTCATAAGTAAAGTGACCATGTGAACCTAACGTACGTACGTCGATTACATCTTGGCCAGCAGTGCCTTGATAAATTGGAAGTTCGATTGGATCTAGTCCATCAATATGGACTGTGGCTTTTTTATCTGCCATCGCTATGTATCTCCTATTAAGATATCTATTCTGATTTTTAGATTTTAAAGTTCTGAAATCTGTTTTAAGCACATCTTCGCATTTTAACGTGAAAGAGGGGGTTAAAGTCAATTTTTATAAACATTATGCATATATGTATAATAAATATTCGGTATTAATTAAATATAATACTATTGGCTAATTCGCAAACATCTCTAAATAAACAAGAATTGTAAAAAGTCCTATGGGTATATATACTAACGGTGGTTTTAAACCGTATTGTATTTGGGTAAACATATTCTTAACAGCTTAAAATTTACTGTTTTGTGAACTTTAACTATTTTGATACGTTTATTCTGATAGTTCCATCAGTAATATTTGGTGGGTTTTTAGAAAAACAAGTAGATGAGCTCCACTGTGAGCAAAGATGGGCAAGTAACTGTGAAAAAGCAAAGACCTGTAAATCTAGATCTAACAACTATATCTATGCCGGCAACGGCTAAAGCTTCAATTTTTCACCGCGTCACCGGTGTTGCATTGTTTTTTGCTTTAACGTTTGTCATTTGGGCTTGGTCTGAGTCTCTCTCTTCAGCTGAAGGTTTTGAATTCGTCAAGGGTCTGTTTAACGGATTCATTGCCAAATTTATAGCTTGGGGCACTGTTTCTGTATTAGGTTATCACCTTATTGGTGGCATCCGTCATATGATTATGGATATGGGACATTGGGAAGAACTTGAATCAGGTAACCTCAGCGCTAAAGTATCAATGGCTCTTGGTGTTGTGTTTGCCGTATTGGCAGGGGTGTGGATATGGTTTTAAATCAAGCAACTCTAAAACGTGATGGTGTACAAGATTTCGTATCTTTACGTACCACGGCATTAATAATCAGCGCGTACGCGATTTTTATTATCGGCTATTTTTTAGCGACGCCAGAAGTCACTTTCGAAGCCTGGACAGGCCTCTTCTCTAACCTAGCAATGAAAGGGTTTACTTTAATTACCCTTATTTGCATTATGGTTCATACCCGCATTGGCCTTTGGCAAGTTCTTACAGACTATGTTAAGTGTTCGAAGTTGCGTGCTGTTTTAGGTTTTGTTTTAAACCTAATGGCCGTTGCTTACGTAGCTATTGGTCTAATCGTATTATGGGGTGTTTAAGTGAAATATTCTGTTCGTGAATTTGACGCCGTAGTAATTGGTGCAGGTGGTGCTGGTATGCGCGCTGCTTTAGCAATTACAGAATCTGGCAAAACGTGTGCATTAATATCTAAAGTATTTCCAACGCGCTCACACACTGTATCTGCTCAAGGTGGTATTACAGTAGCGCTTGGTAATTCACACGAAGACAACTGGGAATGGCATATGTACGATACCGTTAAGGGTTCCGATTTTATCGGTGACCAAGACGCTATTGAATACATGTGTCAAACTGGCCCAGAAGCTATTACTGAATTAGAAAACATGGGACTACCATTTTCTCGTTTTGAAAATGGCCGTGTTTACCAACGTCCTTTCGGTGGTCAATCGAAAAACTTTGGTGGTGAACAAGCCGCACGTACTGCTGCTGCAGCTGACCGTACTGGTCATGCTTTACTTCATCTTCTATATCAACAAAACGTTAAAAACAAAACAAATGTATTCTCTGAGTGGTATGCACTTGACTTAGTTAAAAACGACAATGGCGATGTAGTAGGGTGTACAGCAATTGAGATTGAAACAGGTGAAATCACTTTCTTCAAATCTAAAGCAGTTGTATTAGCCACTGGTGGTGCAGGTCGTATATTCGCATCAACAACAAATGCTCACATTAACACCGGTGACGGTGTTGGTATGGCAACACGCGCTGGTATTTCTATGCAAGACATGGAAATGTGGCAGTTCCACCCAACGGGTATTGCAGGTGCTGGTACGCTAGTAACTGAAGGTTGTCGTGGTGAAGGCGGTTATCTTTTAAATAAAGATGGCGAGCGCTTCATGGAACGTTACGCACCAAATGCAAAAGACTTAGCGTCTCGCGATGTTGTTGCGCGTTCAATGATGACTGAAATCCGTGAAGGTCGTGGTTGTGATGGTCCTTGGGGTCCTCATATCAAGCTGAAACTTGACCATTTAGGTGAAGAAACGCTTAACCTACGTCTTCCTGGCGTATGTGACCTAGCTAAAACCTTCGCTCACGTTGATCCAGCTAAAGAGCCAATTCCAGTAATTCCTACTTGTCATTATATGATGGGTGGTGTTCCTACTAACGTAAATGGACAAGCACTACAAATCGATGCTCAAGGCAACGAAAAAGTAGTTGAAGGTTTATTTGCTGTTGGTGAGATTGCATGTGTATCTGTACACGGTGCAAACCGCCTAGGTGGTAACTCATTACTAGATTTAGTTGTATTTGGCCGTGCTGCTGGTAACTTCTTAGGTAAATACCTTAAAGATGTTGAAGTATCAAAAGCGGCTTCAGAGTCAGATTTAGAAGCTTCTCTTGCACGTTACAACCGTTGGGAAAATTCAACGGCTGGACAAGGTGAAGATCCAGTTCAAATCAAAAAAGACCTACAACAATGTATGCAGCTTAACTTCTCGGTATTCCGTGAAGGCGATTCAATGGCTTCAGGTCTTCAAGAACTTAAAGAAATTCGTGAACGTCTTCAACATGCTCGTCTTGATGATAAATCATCAGACTTCAATACGCAGCGTATCGAATGTCTTGAACTAGATAACTTAATGGAAACAGCTTACTCAACTGCAGTAGCTGCAAACTTCCGTACAGAAAGCCGTGGTGCACATTCTCGCTTTGACTACCCAGATCGTGATGACGAAAACTGGTTATGTCACTCAGTATTCAATCCTGTAACGGATGAAATGAGTAAGCGTGATGTAAACTATGCGCCTAAAACGCGTGAAGCTTTCCCACCTAAAGCACGTGTTTACTAGGAGATAGAC
The DNA here is from genome assembly GCF_014163655.1 of Pseudoalteromonas sp. SR45-1. Taxonomy (NCBI): domain Bacteria; kingdom Pseudomonadati; phylum Pseudomonadota; class Gammaproteobacteria; order Alteromonadales; family Pseudoalteromonadaceae; genus Pseudoalteromonas; species Pseudoalteromonas sp. SR45-1. Next base: position 97,873 of record NZ_JACJDR010000001.1, read on the forward strand.
GATGGCACAAGTACAATTTTCAGTTTATCGTTATAATCCAGATGTTGACAACGCTCCTCGTATGCAAGAATACACCTTGCAAACAGAGGAAGGTCACGACATGATGGTGTTAGATGCACTTATTCTTTTAAAAGAACAAGATCCTACACTATCTTTTCGTCGTTCATGCCGTGAAGGTGTGTGTGGATCTGATGGTGTTAACATGAATGGTAAAAATGGTTTAGCATGTATTACTCCTTTATCTACGCTACAAAAAAATGGCAAAGGTAAAATTGTAGTACGTCCGTTACCAGGCTTACCAGTGGTTCGTGACCTTGTTATTGACATGAGTCAGTTCTACACTCAGTACGAAAAAGTTAAACCTTATTTAATTAATGATCAGCCTGCAGCAGGTGAGCGTCTTCAATCTATTGAAGAACGTGATAAATTAGATGGGCTATATGAGTGTATTTTGTGTGCATGTTGTTCGACATCGTGTCCTTCGTTCTGGTGGAATCCAGACAAGTTCATTGGTCCAGCAGGCCTTCTTCACGCTTACCGTTTCTTAGCTGATAGCCGAGATACAGCAACTGAAGAACGTTTAGCGGATTTAGACGATGCGTTCAGTGTGTTCCGTTGCCACAGTATCATGAACTGTGTTAGCGTTTGTCCTAAGGGTCTTAACCCGACTAAAGCAATTGGGCAAATCAAATCTATGTTATTAAACCGAGCGGTTTGATTACTTAGTAAACGTAAGATGGCTAATACAGATTATTAGCCATCTTGTTATGATAACTATTAATTTCTGCGCTAAAGAAAAGGGCTTATAAATGCACGAAGGTGTGATGAAGGCATGGCTAGAATCTTCACATTTAAACGGCGGCAACGTTGCTTATGTAGAAGAGCTTTATGAAGCGTATTTAGACGATGCGACTTCTGTGCCAGATGAATGGCGAGAAGTGTTCGAACAATTACCTAAAGTTGATGGTGTGGATGTTGAAGTAAAACATTCAGAAGTTCGAACGCAGTTTGCACAGCTTGCAAAAAACAAGCATAGAGAAGTAGTGGTAGCAGAGGGTAGTGGCGGTGACCTTAAACAGGTTAAAGTTCTACAACTTATTAATGCTTTCCGTTTTCGTGGACACCAAAATGCAAACCTAGATCCATTAGGTATTTGGCAACGAGAGCGTGTACGAGATTTAGAGCTAGAGTACCACGACTTATCTTCAAGTGATTTTGACCGCGAGTTTAACGTAGGATCGTTTGCCGTAGGCCGCGATACTATGCCTTTAGGTGAACTATACCAAGCACTAAAAACTACATATTGTGGTTCAATTGGCGCTGAGTATATGCACATCACATCAACAGAGGAAAAGCGTTGGTTACAACAGCGTTTAGAATCTGTCCAGTCTAGGCCAAAATTCGAAAAAGATGAAAAGCTGCGTATCCTAAAAGGATTAACTGCTGCTGACGGACTTGAAAAATATTTAGGGGCTAAGTTCCCAGGTGCTAAGCGTTTCTCACTTGAAGGTGGCGATGCGTTAGTTCCAATGTTAAAAGAGCTTATTCACCGCGCTGGTGAAAGCGGCCAACAAGAAGCTGTTATTGGTATGGCTCACCGTGGTCGTTTAAATGTTCTTGTAAATGTACTTGGTAAAAATCCATCAGAGTTATTTGATGAGTTTGCTGGTAAACATAAAGAAACATTAAGTTCTGGCGATGTTAAATACCACATGGGTTATTCATCTGACTTTGCTACTAAAGGTGGCAATGTTCATATGGCGCTTGCGTTTAACCCGTCTCATCTTGAAATTGTAAACCCAGTTGTTATGGGCTCAGTACGTGCTCGTCTTGACCGCTTAGGTGACAGTTCTGGTATTAAAGCTTTACCAATTACAATTCATGGTGATTCTGCGGTTACAGGCCAAGGTGTTGTACAAGAAACGTTTAACTTATCACAAACTAACGCGTTTAGTTGTGGTGGTAGTATTCGTATTGTTGTAAATAACCAAGTTGGTTTTACTACATCTAAACAAGACGATGTACGCTCTACAGATTACTGTACTGACATTGCTAAAATGGTTCAGTCACCTATCTTCCATGTTAACTCTGATGACCCTGAAGCAGTTGCATTTGTTACTCAAATTGCACTTGATTTCAGAAACCAGTTTAAACGTGACGTAGTAATCGATTTAGTATGTTACCGTCGCCATGGTCACAATGAAGCTGATGAGCCTAATGCCACTCAGCCTGTTATGTACCAAAAAATTAAAAAGCACCCAGTTCCACGTTTAATATACGCAGATCAACTTATAGCTGAAGGCTCTTTTTCTGAACAAGAAATAAAAGCACTTGCTGATGAGTACCGTAATGCATTAGACGAAGGCAACTGTGTTGTTTCAGAAATACAACCAGAGACATCGCATTCTTCAGATTGGGCAAAGTATGTTGGCCATGAGTGGGATGTTGATTACGATGCTAGCGTACCTGTTGAAGAGCTCAAAGCACTCGGTGAGAAAATCGCTTCTTACCCAGAGCAATATAAAGCACAGTCACGCGTTAAAAAGATTTACGATGATCGTAAATTAATGGCTTCTGGTGAGAAACCTCTAGATTGGGGTATGGCAGAAACACTTGCTTATGCAACAATTGCAACTGAAGGCACTGACATTCGTTTAACTGGTCAGGATTCAGGGCGTGGAACATTCTTTCATCGTCATGCTGTTGTTCACAGTCAATCAGACGGCGCTACTTATACACCTCTACAGCACTTAAGCGAAGATCAAGGTACTTTTGAAGTATTTGACTCTGTTTTATCTGAAGAAGCTGTTGTTGCTTTTGAATACGGTTATGCAACTGCAGAGCCTACTTCATTAGTGCTTTGGGAAGCACAGTTTGGTGATTTCGCCAACGGTGCACAGGTTGTATTTGACCAGTTCCTAAGTTCTGGTGAGCAAAAATGGGGCCGTTTATGTGGTCTTACAATTTTGTTACCACATGGCTATGAAGGACAAGGTCCAGAGCATAGTTCAGCTCGCTTAGAGCGTTTCCTACAACTATGTGCTGATCACAACATGCAAGTATGTGTTCCATCTACTCCTGCACAAGTTTACGCTATGCTTCGTCGTCAATCAGTTCGACCACTACGTCGTCCGTTGATTGTTATGACGCCTAAGTCGTTGCTTCGTCATCCTCTTGCAACTTCATCGCTTGAAGAGCTATCGCATGGTGTTTTCCATAATATGATCGACGAAGTTGATGATATTAACCCTGAGAAAGTTGAACGCGTTGTATTTTGTAGTGGTAAAGTTTATTACGAACTATTACAAGAGCGTCGTAAGCTAGAGCAAGATAATATTGCTATTGTTCGTGTTGAGCAGTTATATCCGTTCCCACATGACGAAATGCAAACAATTATGGAGCGTTACCAACACGTAACTGATTTTGTATGGTGTCAAGAAGAGCCACAAAACCAAGGTGCATGGTACTGTTCACAACATCACTTTATTGATGCAATCCCACAAGGTGCTAAATTAAAATATGCAGGACGTAAAGCGTCTGCATCACCAGCGTGTGGTTACATGTCAGTACATACTAAAGAACAACAAGCGCTCGTTGCCGACGCGCTTACTATAGAAAATAAAGGATAAGCAATGAGCACAGAAATTAAAGTTCCTGTTCTTCCTGAGTCGGTTGCAGATGCTACCGTTGCTACATGGCATGTAAGTGTTGGCGACAAAGTAACTCGCGATCAAAACTTAGTAGACATTGAAACAGATAAAGTGGTTTTAGAAGTTGTTGCACAGCATGACGGTGTAATTACAGAAATATCACAAGAAGAAGGTGCAACCGTACTTGGCGATCAAGTTATGGGTTTACTTGGTGATGCTGATGCAGCGCCAGCAAGTGAAGGTTCATCTAAAGAAGAATCAGCACCAGCTAAATCAGAAGACGCGCCAGCGGCGCAATCAGCACCAGCATCAGAAGGTAAAGAAGTGGACATTAAAGTACCTGTACTTCCAGAATCAGTTGCAGACGCAACAATTGCTACATGGCATGTACAACCAGGTGACGCAGTAACACGCGACCAAAACTTGGTAGATATTGAAACAGATAAAGTTGTTCTTGAAGTAGTAGCTCAAGAAGATGGCATCATGGGTGATATCATTCACAACGAAGGCGATACTGTACTAGGCGAGCAAGTAATTGGTTCGGTTAAAGCAGGCGGTGCACCAGCGGCTCCAGCTGCAAAAGCAGACGAAACGCCAGCAGCAGATTCTAGCGAAAGTTCAGATGTGTTAACACCATCAGTTCGCCGTTTAATTGCTGAGAAAGGCTTAGACGCTTCTAAAATTAACGGCACGGGTAAAAATGGCCGTGTAACTAAAGAAGACGTTGATACGTTCTTAAAAGCACCAGCGCCAGCGGCTAAAAAAGCAGAAGCTTCTGCTCCTGCAGCACCGATGGGCGATCGTACTCAAAAACGTGTTCCTATGACTCGCCTACGTAAAACGATTGCTACACGTCTTCTTGAAGCTAAAAATTCAACTGCAATGTTAACAACATTCAACGAAGTGAACATGGAACCAATCATGAGCCTTCGTAAGCAGTACCAAGAAGTATTTGAAAAGCGTCATGGTATTCGTTTAGGTTTCATGTCTTTCTACGTGAAAGCGGTAACTGAAGCACTTAAACGCTTCCCAGATGTTAATGCATCAATTGATGGTGACGATATTGTTTACCATAACTATTTTGATATCAGCATTGCAGTATCTACTCCACGTGGTCTAGTTACTCCAGTACTTAAAGATTGTGACAAACTATCTGTTGCTGAAATCGAAAAGGGTATTCGTGAATTAGCACTTAAAGGTCGTGATGGTAAGCTAACGCTTGCAGATATGACCGGTGGTAATTTTACTATTACTAATGGCGGCGTATTTGGTTCATTACTATCTACACCTATCATTAACTTGCCACAGTCTTCAATTTTGGGTATGCATAAAATCCAAGACCGTCCGATGGCTGTAAATGGTAAAGTAGAAATACTTCCTATGATGTATTTAGCTCTTTCTTATGACCACCGTATCATTGATGGTAAAGAATCAGTTGGTTTCTTAGTGACTATTAAAGAGTTACTTGAAGATCCAACTCGCTTATTGCTAGATGTTTAATCTAGTTGTATGAAATGTAAGCTGTGAATGAACATTCACAGCTTTTTTTTTGCGCCTTTGGTCTTACTGGGGTTTTCATGTTAAGCCTTGGGATCTATACTAGGTGCGCAATTTGGGATAGTTGTTTATTTGAAAAAATATTCAGCTCTTTTAGTATAAAAAATTGGATAAAGCATCATGAATTTGCATGAGTATCAGGCAAAACAACTTTTTGCCGAATATGGTTTACCAGTTTCTCAGGGTTTCGCTTGCGATACACCTGAAGAAGCTGCAGCAGCTGCTGAAAAAATCGGCGGTGATATGTGGGTTGTTAAAACTCAGGTTCACGCAGGTGGACGTGGTAAAGCTGGCGGTGTAAAGCTAGTAAAAACTATCGACGAAGTAAAAGCGTTTGCAGCTAACTGGTTGGGTAAAAACCTAGTTACTTACCAAACAGACGAGAAAGGTCAGCCAGTAGCTAAAATTTTAGTTGAAAGCTGTACTGACATTGCTAACGAATTGTACCTAGGTGCAGTAGTTGACCGTGCATCTCGCAAAGTAGTTTTCATGGCGTCTACTGAAGGCGGCGTTGAAATTGAAACTGTTGCAGAAGAAACACCAGAGCTTATCCACAAAGCTGAAATTGATCCATTAGTGGGTCCTCAAGCTTACCAAGCACGTGAACTAGGCTTCAAATTGGGTCTTAACCCAGTACAAATGAAGCAGTTTGTTAAGATCTTTATGGGTCTTGGTAACATGTTTACTGATTTTGATTTCGCACTACTTGAAATCAACCCGTTAGTAATTACAGACGAAGGTAACCTTCACTGTCTTGACGGAAAAATCGGTATTGATGGTAATGCACTTTACCGTCAGCCTAAAATCCGTGAGTTCCACGATCCATCTCAAGAAGATGCACGTGAAGCACACGCAGCAAGCTTTGAGCTTAACTACGTTGCGCTAGATGGCAATGTTGGTTGTATGGTTAACGGTGCAGGCCTAGCAATGGGTACTATGGACATCGTAAACCTACACGGCGGCAAACCGGCTAACTTCCTAGATGTTGGCGGCGGCGCGACTAAAGAACGTGTTTCTGAAGCATTCAAAATCATCCTTTCTGACGATAATGTTAAAGCTGTTTTAGTAAACATCTTTGGCGGTATCGTACGTTGTGACATGATTGCTGAAGGTATCATTGGCGCAGTTAAAGAAGTTGGCGTAAATGTACCTGTAGTTGTACGTTTAGAAGGTACTAATGCTGAATTAGGTCGTGAAGTTCTTAAGAACTCAGGTCTAGATATCATTGCTGCTGAATCACTAACAGACGCTGCTGAGAAAGTTGTTGCTGCTGCGGAGGGCAAATAATGTCTGTATTAATCAATAAAGATACAAAAGTTATCTGTCAAGGTTTCACTGGTGGCCAAGGTACTTTCCACTCAGAGCAAGCGCTTGAGTACGGCACACAAATGGTTGGTGGTGTAAGCCCAGGTAAAGGCGGTCAAACGCACCTTGGTCTTCCTGTATTCAACACAGTTCGTGATGCTGTTCAAGAAACTGGCGCAACTGCTTCAGTTATCTACGTACCAGCTCCTTTCTGTAAAGATGCAATCTTAGAAGCTATCGATGCTGGCATCGAGCTGATTGTTTGTATCACTGAAGGTATCCCTACGCTTGATATGGTTGACGTTAAAGTTAAACTAGATCAAACAGGTACTCGTATGATCGGTCCTAACTGTCCAGGTGTTATTACTCCTGGTGAGACTAAGATTGGTATCATGCCTGGTCACATCCACAAACCTGGTAAAGTAGGTATTGTTTCTCGCTCTGGTACTTTAACGTACGAAGCGGTTAAGCAAACTACTGATGCTGGTTTTGGTCAGTCTACGTGTGTTGGTATTGGTGGTGATCCAATCCCAGGTACTAATTTTATCGACGTTTTAGAAATGTTCGAAAAAGATCCACAAACTGAAGCAATCGTAATGATTGGTGAAATTGGTGGTACTGCAGAAGAAGAAGCTGCAGAGTACATCAAAGCTAACGTAACTAAACCTGTAGTATCTTACATTGCTGGTGTTACTGCACCAGAAGGTAAGCGTATGGGTCACGCTGGCGCAATCATCGCAGGCGGTAAAGGTACTGCTGATGAGAAATTTGCTGCATTAGAAGCTGCGGGCGTAAAAACTGTACGTTCACTTGCTGAAATCGGTAAAGCACTTAAAGAGAAAACAGGCTGGTAATTGCTTGTTTCCTCTGAAAAGGCCCGCTTATGCGGGCCTTTTTGTTATTAAGGTAAATTTAGAACGGATAACTAATATGCTGAAAAAAGCGTACAGACAAATCCTGTCGTTGTTTATTTATAGCCAGCTCGTTACATAATGCATGAATTGTTTTCTCTACTTGGTTCATAAAGCGCCCATAACCAATTTCATGTTTATCCTGCTGCGTTGCGACAATAACAAAATGTAGTGTTTCTACTAATTTTGTTGCTTCATAAAAATACTTAATTTGATTTTCATTTGATTCAACATCAAAGCTCAACTTTTGTAACTCTGCATTACCTTCATTTTTATCTATTTTACTGTTTCGGACAATGGGTATTGCGCCATTAGCTACCATTGCCCCGTGTGTTAGTTTGTTTTGTTCACATGCGCGTTTAAAACTATCTGCAAAGTAATCATAAAACTTTTCCACATCGTTATTGTTCACCATTGTTTGAAACTGTGTTTTGATGGCCCGAGAAACCGCAATGGTAAATGTTGCGTAAGTCATTTCAGCATAGTCACTAGGAATATTACATTGCCTTGATTGATAGCGAGGGTAGAGGCTTCTGAGTTTATATCCATAACTCTCTTTATTTCCCTTATCTTTAGCAAATAAATCGTAAGTTAGATGCTGGTGATCGCGAAGTTTAAATTGGGGCTGATTTATAAATAACCGTTCTTGTAAAAGGGTCAATACTTTTTGTACTCTATTGTGAAACAAAGCTGAGTTTGCACGTAAGTCTTCACCCGTGGCTAAAAACAAGAAACGTATTTTCTTACTTTTTATATCTGATGAGTAATAAATTTTATGTGCTTCGTGATAACGAGGATTATAAAAAAACAACATCTGCTTGTCGGTTTCTAGTTGATATGACTCATCATGAAAGCGTACAACCGGTAGTTTATCGTTTGCTAATAAATGTACATTATGCAGTTCATACTCATCACAACATGCAAATAATTGACGCGCAATACGCTCGTAGCAACAGTTTATAGTGCTAAAGCTATTATAAAATGCTTCATTAGGTATTATTTCAGCCAATAAATAGTGGTTAGCGCGTGCATTAGTTGGAATATATACACGGTGTTGATTAAGTGTCGCCATCTTAGAATCCTTATAAAGTAGGTTATTTAGCTACTATAATTGGCTTTGATGACCTAAATGTTGCGTTAAAACAAATTTTATTCATAAACAATTGAACAAGTGGATTAAAGTTAATCAATATCTAAAATAAACCTTAATCTATTGCTGTATGTTAGTGTATGTTTTTGTAATAATGCATTAGTTTTGTTATTACGTAATATTTAGAGGATCACACTCCTATGGCGGAAATTGAGAATCGCCCAAGTAACTTTATTAGAACCCGAATTGATGAAGACTTAGCAAGTGGCAAACATGCGACAACGCATACACGTTTTCCACCTGAACCAAATGGTTTTTTACATATTGGCCATGCCAAATCAATTTGTTTGAATTTTGGTATCGCAAAAGACTACAACGGTTTATGTAACCTACGTTTTGACGATACAAACCCTGAAAAAGAAGACATTAACTACGTTAACTCTATTAAAGAGGATGTACAGTGGTTAGGCTTTAATTGGGATGGCGACATAAAGTATTCTTCTAACTATTTTGATACTTTATATGGTTACGCAGTAGAGCTTATTGAAAAAGGCTTAGCGTACGTTTGTTTTTTAACTGCAGACGAAGCACGACAGTACCGCGGTACATTAAAAGAGCCAGGTAAAAACAGTCCTTATAGAGATACTTCAGTTGAAGAAAACCTAGCGTTATTTGAAAAAATGCGCGCTGGCGAATTCAAAGAAGGTGAATGTGTACTGCGTGCTAAAATTGATATGGCAAGCTCATTTATGGTGCTTCGCGATCCAATTATTTACCGTGTACGTTTTGCTCATCATCATCAAACAGCTGACAAGTGGTGCATTTACCCAATGTATGACTTCACTCACTGTATTTCTGATGCGCTTGAAGGTATTACACATTCATTATGTACATTAGAGTTTCAAGATAACCGTCGTTTATACGACTGGGTACTTGATAACATTAGTTTAGAGTGTCACCCACAGCAAATTGAGTTTTCCCGCTTAAATCTTGAATACACTATTATGTCAAAGCGTAAGCTAAATGATTTAGTAGTAAATAACTATGTAGAAGGGTGGGATGACCCTCGTATGCCTACTATTGCAGGTTTACGTCGTCGTGGTTATACACCAGGTTCAATCCGTGAATTTTGTTTGCGTATTGGTGTAACAAAACAAGAGAATATGGTTGAAATGGGCATGCTTGAAGCCTGTATCCGTGAAGACTTAAACGAAAATGCACCACGTGCAATGGCTGTACTCGATCCTGTTAAAATCGTTATTGAAAACTACGATGCAGATAAAGTTGAAACTTTATCAGTGGCTAATCACCCAAATAAAGAAGAAATGGGGCGTCGTGATGTTCCATTTACTCGTGAAATCTATATTGAACGAGAAGACTTTAAAGAAGAAGCGAATAACAAATTCAAACGTTTAGTACTTGATAAAGAAGTACGCTTACGTGGTGCTTATGTTATTAAAGCGCAGCGTGTTGAAAAAGACGAAAATGGCGAAATCACAACTATCTTCTGTACTTACGACAGCGAAACACTTGGTAAAAACCCAAGTGATGGTCGTAAAGTAAAAGGTGTTATTCATTGGGTTTCAGCACCAGAGTCTATTACTGCAGAGGTTCGTTTATACGACCGCTTGTTTAGCGTACCAAATCCAGCAGCTGCAGAGGAATTTGAAACTACGCTAAACCCGGAGTCACTGGTTGTTTTACCTAATGCTAAATTAGAACCATCGCTTGCTAATTCACAAGCAGAGCAGGGCTTTCAGTTTGAGCGTACAGGTTATTTCTCTCGTGATTCTAAATCAGAGAACGTTGTATTTAATCAAACCGTGGGTCTTCGCGATTCATGGTCTAAAACTCAATAAGTAATACCAATTCGCTTAATTAAGTGATCTATTTTGAGGCTGGATAAACGTGTTGATAGCTAGGCAAAAAATTCGCTATTTAGTTGTTCTAAATGAGCATTTTTTAACGCAGGTAGCGACACGTTTAGCCCTGCAAAATGATTAAGTATTATTGCGGATTGGTATAATACTTAAAATATACCCAGGATTTACTGGGTATATTCAATATTATCGTCTTTTAGGCACAAAAAAACCTGCACTTAGCAGGTTTTTTATTGCGTTTAAAAGCGATATTAGCTGTTAGCGTCGCTAAATTCTTTACACGCTGCTTTATCATTACACTCACCGTATAAATACAAAGAATGGTTTGTAAGAGTAATACCATTTTCTTCAGCAATTTCTAGTTGACGACGCTCAATCATGTCATCTTCAAACTCTACCACTTTGCCACATTTCAAACATACTAAATGATCGTGGTGAGTGCTTCCTGAAAGTTCAAATACAGATTTTCCGCCTTCAAAGTGATGACGGCTTACAATACCCGCATCATCAAATTGGTTAAGTACGCGGTATACAGTTGCAAGACCAATTTCTTCACCTAGATCCAAAAGAATTTTGTAAACATCTTCAGCACTGATGTGTTGGTTATCTGGAGATTGTAAAATCTCTAATATTTTAATACGCGGTAAAGTTACTTTTAAACCGGCTTTTTTAAGTTCCAAGTTATGATCAGTCATTAAATCTGTCTCAATTTTATTTGGTTATACTAGACATCTTGCAAAGATGTACACGACACATTAGCAACAAACAGGATAACGTGCCTAAGCGTTAAGTGCAAAGAACAATTGATATATATTGCCACTAAAGCTTAAAACGCTAACTGTTTGATAATTATTTAAACAGCTAGCGATATATGCAGTAAACTAGTCAGCTAATTCACTTAAACACATTTCTTCATATACTTGAGCAGACCATGCTTTAACACGTTGTTCTGTAAGCTCTGGTTGACGGTCTTCGTCGATACCCAAACCTACAAAGTGCTTATCATCAGCCATTCCTTTAGATGCTTCAAAGTCATAGCTTTCACTTGGCCAATGGCCCACAACAATAGCGCCACGTTCAGTAACAATATCGTTGATCATGCCCATCGCATCTAAAAAGTACTCAGCGTAATCTTCTTGGTCACCACAACCAAAAATAGCAACAAGTTTACCTTCAAAGTCTACTTCCTCAAGTTCAGGGAAAAAGTCATCCCAGTCACATTGAGCTTCACCGTAGTACCAAGTAGGGATACCGAATAAGATTAAATCAAATTCAGCAATCTCTTCTTTAGAGCTTTTTGCAATATCATGAACAGCCACTAGCTTTTTACCCAATTCTTTTTGGATCATTTTTGCTACGTGTTCTGTGTTACCTGTGTCACTTCCGAAAAAAATGCCTACACTTGCCATGGATTTAAAACCTTTTATGTATCAATAGCCAATCTTTCTTGTAAAATCGTTTCAATCAGCGCACTACGGCTAATATTTTGTGCATCTGCCATATCACTCAATGCTTGATATAACTGCGATGAAACTTTAAATTCAACACGCTTTAAACCACGTGCTTTATCTCTTTTTATTTGATTACGTTTATTTACCTTTAACTGCATATCCCGAGAAAGGGGATTGGTTTTAGGTCTGCCTGGGCGTTTTTCGTATTCAAATAAATCGAGTGTAGTTCTATCTGTTTCTGACTTCGCCATGCTTAACCTACACCTGCGCCTTGCCAAAATACTTGAATAAGCCCTTTAGCAATAAAGCCTGAACAACCTAAAAAGAGCACGCCCCAAACAATGTATTGTCCGAACTTTGGCACATTGCCACTTTTTAGTACGTCTTTAATTGCCATGCCGATGAATATGAAAATACCGGCTAAGCCAAAATACAACCCTAGGGTATCAAATTCGTTAATTAACTGACTGACCATCAACGTATAACCTTTAAATTAAACGGCGCGTACTATAGCATATAAATATTCATATATTTAGTGCGCTGAATCAAAAACACGCGATTAAAATTGCTTTAAACCGCAGTTAAAAAGTCATTTATTGCTTTATTAACAGCAAGAGGCTTTTGAGCATGAAGCCAATGACCTGCGCCATGAATTATTTTAGCCTTGGTGTTTTTAAAGCGTGCTGTAATTGCAGTACGATGCTCGGGCAATATATAGTCAGAATCATTACCTTTAATGAAAAGAGTATCGCATAAACAAGAATTGTTTTCATTAACATTGGACGTGATTGTCGAATATTTTTCATCAAGCACATTTAGGTTAAATCGCCATGCAAAATGACCTTCTTCATTTTTAGCGAGGCTTTTAAGTAAAAACTGTCGAACCCCTAGCTCTTCAATATAAGGCTGCATAATTGCATCAGCTTGCTTTCTATCATCTATTGACTGCGTTGAAACTGCTTTTAATGCTTGTAATATTTTTTTGTGGCGAGCAGGGTAACTAACAGGTGCGATATCAAGTACAACCAATTTATTTACCAGCTCAGGGTGTGATAGTGCTAATTCCATTGCGACTTTCCCACCCATAGAATGCCCAACTAAATGAGCTTTATCTATGTTTAAATGTGCTAATAACTCGACAATATCTTGAGCCATTGCAGGGTAGTTCATTTCATCACTATGAGGAGAAAGCCCGTGGTTGCGTAAATCAACGTTAATAACATTAAAGTGTTCACTTAATGGTTTTGCTATTACATTTAGGTTTTCTAATGATCCAAAGAGTCCGTGGATCAAAATAACATTAGGGCCTTGCCCTTGTTGCTTGTAATTTAACTGCATACACGCCTCCTGAAAATTTCGCCATAGTTTGCCGAGCATTGCTCTAAAAAGCAAAAAATACAGCGACTATTTATTAAATTGGGCTTTTGTTTGTTAAATCAACAACAATCAAGTAAATATTAATATGTTTACGGGAGTGCTTGTTGTAACTCGCATTTCTGATTGGTTTGGGTATAATCACACGGGAGAAAAAAATGTGACCCGTAATGACAGGAAGAACATGAAACAAATCGACATAGACGACGAGTTATATCAGTATATTGCAAGCAATACGCAAAGTATTGGTGAAAGTGCATCCACTATTTTACGTCGTTTATTAAATCTGAGCGGCGAAAAAATTCAAACCGCAAACGTAGAACTAACTCAAAATAATCAAACTGCGACTACGTCTACCGCCACATTAAAAAGTTCAGAGCTACCTGCTGCTGAGACTGCAAAAAAACAAACGCCTGTAGCTCACGCACCCGTGAAGCAAAAAAGCGATAATGTTTTTAATGTATTAAATAAAGAAGAGCTGGCAATGCAGAAGGGTGTTGTTGGGCGCTTTTTGTTTATTTTAAGTGCATTTTACCGCACACATAAAACTGATTTTTCGGCTGTACTAGATATTAAAGGGCGTGACCGTGTTTACTTTGCTACTAGTAAAGAAGCCTTAGTAAATAGCGGTAGTAGTATGAACCCTAAAAACATAACTGATAGTGAATATTGGGTTATGACAAATTCTAATACAACGCGTAAAAAAATGATGCTTCATGAAGTTGCTCTTTGCCTTGGATATAGTGCAGAGCAAGCTGAAAAAATTCGCGATTACCTGTAAGGAAATATAATGGCTATTCACTCAGGCGCAGGCAAAACTGCTCCACAATCAGCACTGGTTAACGTACCTAAATTAGTATCTGCGTATTACTTAAACGAACCTGATCTTGAACAAAATCCAGAGCATTGTGTTGCTTTTGGTACATCAGGCCACCGTGGTTGTTCTTACGATGTTAAATTTAATGAGTCACACATTTTAGCAATTACTCAGGCTATTTGTGATTATAGAAAACAAAATGATATTTTTGGTCCGTTATTTTTAGGTAAAGACACACACGCACTGAGTGAGGCTGCATTTAATTCAGCTATTGAAGTTTTAGTTGCTAACGAAGTGCAAGTGATAACGCAAGAAAACGGTGACTTTACACCAACGCCAGTTATCAGCCACGCCATAGTTAGCCATAACAAGCTACACCCAAATGAGCTTGCAGACGGTATTGTTGTTACGCCTTCGCATAACCCTCCTGAAGATGGTGGCTTTAAATACAACCCACCTAATGGCGGACCTGCTGATACCGACGTTACTAAATGGATTGAAGACAGAGCAAATCAACTTTTATTAGAAGACTTGGTTGAAGTTGAGTTATTCCCATTCGCTAAAGCTTCACGTTCAGGCTTTATTCGCTACGAAGATTTAATGACTCCTTATATTGATGATTTAGCAAATATCGTTAATTTAAAAGCCATTAGCGATGCAGGTATCAAAATTGGTATTGATCCACTAGGTGGTTCAGGTATTAATTTTTGGCCTGTTATTGCTAAAAAATATAATTTAGATTTAACCGTCGTTAATGATGTTGTTGATCCACGTTTTGCTTTTATGCCACTTGATAAAGATGGCAAAATTCGTATGGATTGTTCATCACCTTATTCAATGGCGAACCTTATTGCATTAAAAGATGATTTTGATGTGTCTATTGGTAACGACCCTGACTACGATCGTCACGGTATTGTAACGCCAGATGGTTTAATGAATCCAAACCACTTTTTAGCAGTGGCAATTGATTACTTACTTAAACACCGTGATTGGAATGAAACAGTAGAGATTGGTAAAACACTGGTTTCTAGCTCTATGATCGATAAAGTAGCAGCGCGCAATAATCGTAAAGTAAAAGAAGTACCCGTAGGCTTTAAATGGTTTGTTGAAGGCTTAAGCAAAGGCAAGCTTGCCTTTGGTGGCGAAGAAAGCGCAGGTGCTGCATTCTTACGTTTTGATGGCTCTGTATGGTGTACAGATAAAGACGGCTTTATTATGGGACTACTCGCTGCAGAAATACTTGCAGTAACAGGTAAAACTCCATCAGCGCTTTATAAAGAACTAGAACAAGAGTTTGGTTCTCCAATTTATAAACGCCTTGATGCACCGGCCTCAAGCGGCCAAAAGTCACGTTTAAAAGCATTGAGTGCTTCTGATGTTAAAGCAGATACACTTGCTGGCGAACCTATTTTGCAAAAACTGACTCATGCACCAGGTAATGATGCGGCAATTGGTGGTTTAAAAGTGGTCACTGAAAATGGCTGGTTTGCAGCGCGTCCATCAGGTACTGAAGATATTTATAAAATATACCTTGAATCATTTAAAGGTGAAGAGCATTTAGCGTTACTTGAAAAAGAAGCTAAAAAGCTTGTAGATTCAGTTATAAGCTAACTTAATCTAATAATTTTAAAACGGCTGATTTATTCAGCCGTTTTCGTTTCTATACCTTGTGTATTTATAAAAATATATGCATAAGAGTCTACTCTCACATTATTTTTAAAGGGCTTATTATATGTCAGCCAATCCATCTTACTTAAATGAATTAAAACAAACAGGCGATTTTTTAACGCTTAGTCGTGACAACGAATGGCATTTAGATGCAGGTGAGTTTGTTTTAGATAATGGGACTCGTGTAAATATACACGATACCGGAGTCATTGAGTTTCAACCTGCTGTTATAACGTCAAAAGATGTAGTTTATTCAAGCGCTGTACACGGTAACGAAACTGCGCCAATTGAAATTTGTGATGCACTTATTAAACAAATTATAAAAGGCGAGCTGATACTTAAGCAGCGTGTTTTGTTTATTTACGGTAATCCACAATCAATTAATATTGGCCTGCGTTTTGTAGAAGAAAACTTAAATAGATTATTTAATGGTCACCATACAGTTGAAGGTGTACCAATGAATAATGAGCGTACCCGTGCTGCAAAGCTTGAGCAATACGTAAGCGATTTTTATACGCGTGGCGAGCAAGGCAGTAGCCGGTGTCACTACGACTTACACACTGCCATTAGAGGCTCTAAAAACGAAAAATTTGCTGTGTATCCATTTTTACATGGTAAGCCTTGGAAAAAGTCGCAGTTACAATTTTTATTGAGTTGTGGTGTAAATACCGTACTTATGATGAAATCTCCTGCAACAACATTTAGCTATTATTCGTCATTTATACATGGAGCTGATTCATTTACCGTAGAGCTAGGTCAAGTTAAGCCATTTGGCCAAAATGATATGACCCGCTTTGAAAAAACAAAGCAAACATTAACTGCATTAATTAGCCAAAATGAAGTTAAATACCCTGATTTTAATGCAAGTAAGTTTGAGTTATTTGCAGTGCACCGCACAATTAATAGAACGCAAGATGATTTTAGTTTCCCTTTTTCTGATGATGCTGAGAACTTTACTGGCTTTGCGAAAGGTGAACTACTTGCAACCGACGGTGATACAGCGATTTACGCTGACGTTGAAGGTGAGGCTATTATATTTCCAAATGCGAGCGTAGCATTAGGTCAAAGAGCACTGCTTACTGTTATACCAATGGATATTGATAGCAATTTCGTCTAATTAAACTCATCAGACCACTGGTAGCTTCAAGTTAACTATATGATTACTATTAATTAAAGTAACCGTATCGTTAACTTGCCACTTATTTAACTTGTATTTGCTTTTGTTTCGTCCCAGATGTGTTGAATAACACTTTACGTTAACGTAAAGTGTTGGCAGCTTTAATTAAAGATAGTGCAGATGTTGCAAAGTTTAACCAGCAACAATCACCCACAATAATAATTTAAAGGGGCACTGTTTTACCGACAACAAAAGAAGGTAGGTTATGAGTAATCCAAATAACGTATCGCTGAATATTAACCACGAGCTTGAATTTATTGATGGCCAAGCACTTAATATTCCAACCCTTAGTATTTTAACTGAGGACGGCGACATTCATCCTAGTGCAACCGCACCTGATATTTCAAAACATACCGCTATTAAGTTATATGAAACAATGCGTTTTATACGTTTGTTAGATGAACGTATGCAAGGCGCGCAGCGCCAAGGTCGTGTTAGTTTTTATATGCAATGCCTAGGCGAAGAAGCCGCAGTTACAGCCTCTGCTGCTGCACTTGATCAAAACGATATGATCATGGCTCAATATCGTGAACAAGCTGCACTACATTATCGTGGTTTTACGCTTGATCAATTTATGAACCAAATGTTCTCAAATGAATTGGATTTAGGTAAAGGTCGCCAAATGCCAATCCATTATGGCTCTAAAGCGCTAAACTACATGACGATTTCATCGCCACTGGGTACGCAAATACCACAGGCCACAGGTTATGCATATGGTCAAAAAATAAAGCATATCGACGCTAAAACAGGTGAGCTTGCAAGCACAATTGATAACGTGACTATTTGTTACTTTGGTGAAGGTGCTGCATCAGAAGGTGACTTTCATGCGGGCTTAAATATGGCGGCTGTTCACAAAGCGCCGGTTATATTTTTTGCACGTAATAACGGCTATGCCATATCTACCCCTGCTGATGAACAGTTTAAAGGCGATGGTATTGCGTCGCGTGGTGTAGGTTATGGTATTAAAACAATTCGTGTTGATGGCACAGATGCACTTGCTGTGTATGCAGCGACCAAAAAAGCACGCGAAATAGCCTCAACACAAGGTGAGCCTGTACTTATTGAATCGATTGCTTATCGATTAGGCGCGCATTCTACCTCAGACGATCCCAGTGGTTACCGCTCTAAAGATGAAGAGGCAAATAATCAAATCTGTCCTATTGATAAATTTAGAAAATGGTTGGTCAAGCAAGATTGGTTAAACGAAGAAGACGACATAAAAGCAAAAGAGTTGATTCGTGAAGAAATTTTAGCAGCGCTTAAGCGTGCTGAAGTTGTTGCCAAGCCGGCTTTAGAAGAATTGGTATCTGACGTTTACGATACACCAATTCCATTATTGCAACGTCAGTACGAGCAATTAAAAGAACATATAAAACAGCATCCAGATGCTTACCCAGTAACTGCAGGGAGAATTAAGTAATGGCTAAAATGAACATGCTCCACGCAATTAACTCTGCCCTCGATATTACGATGAACGAACACCCTCAAGCCTGTATTTTTGGCGAAGATGTTGGTTACTTCGGTGGTGTATTTAGAGCAACATCAGGCTTGCAAGAAAAGTACGGTAAGCATCGCGTTTTTAATACGCCTTTAACCGAACAAGGTATTTTAGGTTTCGCTAATGGCTTAGCGGCTTTTGGTGCGCCTGCATTGGCTGAAATTCAATTTGCTGATTATATATTCCCAGCGTTTGATCAAATAGTAAATGAAGCCGCTAAATTTCGTTATCGCAGTGGTAATGAATTTAATGTTGGTAACTTAACTATTCGTACGCCTTATGGCGGTGGTATTGCTGGTGGCTTATATCACTCGCAATCACCCGAAGCTTATTTTGCACATACACCGGGCTTAAAAGTGGTTGTACCGCGTAACCCTTATCAAGCTAAGGGTTTATTACGTGCCTCTATTAAAGATGATAACCCTGTCATATTTTTTGAGCCTAAGCGTTTATATCGTGCATCAACAGGCGAAGTGCCAGAAGAAGATTATAGTATTGAATTAGGCACGGCTGAAGTAGTACAAGAGGGTACCGATATTACGCTTTTAGCGTGGGGTGCTCAAATGGAGATTATTGAAGAGGCAGCACAGCAAGCAAGCGAGCAAGGTATAAGCTGTGAAGTAATAGATCTTCGTAGTATTTTACCATGGGATGTTGAAACGATTGCTAAATCGGTTATTAAAACCGGCCGTTTAATCGTGAGCCATGAAGCGCCTATAACTAATGGCTTTGGTGCCGAGATAGCAGCAACAATACAACAAGAGTGTTTCTTGCATTTAGAGTCACCAATTTTACGTGTATGTGGTCTAGATACACCATACCCGTTGGCACTTGAAAAAGAATACGTACCGGACGCACTAAAAGTGTTGGCTGCAATTAAACAATCAATGGATTTTTAGGGGTTACCATGGCGAAAGATTTTATATTACCCGATATTGGTGAAGGCATTGTTGAATGCGAAGTTGTTGAGTGGCTAGTTCAAGAGGGTGATACCGTATCTGAGGATCAGCCAATTTGTGATGTGATGACAGACAAAGCATTAGTACAAATTCCGGCAGTGCATGATGGCATTATTACAAAGCTATATTATCAAAAAGGTGAAATTGCTAAAGTACATGCTCCTTTATTTGCTATGGATGTAACTGGTGATAGTACGAGTAATGAAGTAGTAGAAGAGTCAGTTCAAGCTGAAAATCAAACTAATAACAATGCATCTGATGTAGTTGAGGACTTTATACTACCAGATATTGGTGAAGGTATTGTTGAGTGTGAGATTGTTGATTGGTTAGTCGCTGAAGGCGACGAAATAGAAGAAGACCAAGCGGTTTGTGACGTAATGACCGACAAAGCATTAGTACAAATTCCGGCAAAATATACAGGTACAGTAAAAAAAATATATTACCAAAAAGGTGAAATAGCAAAAGTACATAGCCCGTTGTTTCAAATGACAATTGCAGGCAGTGCAGTAAAGCCAAATGTTGATATAAACCAAGCGGTCGTAAAGGCTCAAACTAATGCTGTAGTTGAAAAAACAGCACCAGTTGAAACGCAACAAGCTGCTAAAGTTATCAATCAAAAAGCGGTTGCATCCCCCGCGGTTCGTCGTAAAGCACGTGAGCTAGATGTTGATTTAACGTGCGTACCAGGTAGTGGTAAAAATGGACGTATTTACAAGCAAGATATTGAAGAGTTTGTAAAAGGCGAAGTGCCAAATACTATTGATACTTCACCGCTTAATAGCGATGCTTCTCAAAGTGCAGTACAAAACCAAACACAGAATCAAAGCGGTGGCGTACGAGTAGAGCAAATTAAAGGCATTAAAGCGGCCATGGCCAAGCAAATGGTGGCATCGGTTTCAACTATTCCGCACTTTACGTTTAGTGATGAAATAGACTTAACACAGCTTATAGCTTTGCGCAGCTCCTTAAAAGAGCAGTACAAAGCACAAGGCGTAAAGCTCACCATGATGCCATTTTTTGTAAAAGCACTCTCGCTAGCAATGAAAGAGTACCCTGTACTTAATTCAAAAGTGAATGATGATTGCTCAGAGCTTACCTATTATAACGATCATAATATTGGTATAGCGGTTGATTCAAAAATTGGCTTGTTAGTGCCTAATATTAAATCATGCCAGAGTAAGAGTATTGTTGATGTGGCTAATGATTTAACCCGCTTAACTCACTCAGCGCGAGAAGGGCGTGTTGCACCTGATGATTTAAAAGGTGGGACAATTAGTATCTCTAACATTGGTGCGATTGGCGGCACTATCGCAACCCCTATAATTAATAAACCAGAAGTAGCTATTGTTGCGCTTGGTAAACTACAGCATCTACCACGTTTTGACGAAAGTGGGCAGGTTGTGAGTAAAGCTATTATGCAAGTGAGTTGGTCTGGCGATCATCGCGTTATTGATGGCGGCACTATTGCACGCTTTAATAACCTATGGAAATCGTACTTAGAAAACCCATCGGCAATGATGATGGCAATGAGTTAATAATATAATTGTTTAACTAGGGCGTGTTGTTCTTTGATGATTGAATTTGCAGCAGTATGTTTGGTTTTTAGGCAAGGCAGAGCCTATGAAGTGTGGTTACTCCCCATAAATAGGCGATAACGCAGCATAAAAGCCAAACATGCGCTGCCCTTCGGGTTCTGCTTAGGGGCGATAAACTCTTTGTTGCTCGGTTTTTACTTAGCCCACTAGGTTACAAACCTCGCGCCGCGATTAAATCGCCCCTAGATTGAACAAATTACAATCCGCAAAGGTCAACACGCCCTAATAAAAAAACCAGCAATTTGCTGGTTTTTTGTTTTAAATGAGTCTGTTTTTATTTAAGATACAAATGTTACTAAAAAGTAATAAAGTTAACCCCGTTAGGGAATATAAAAAATAACACTAAGGAAATTTCATGGAACATTATATGAACGCGCTTCGCAGCTACGCCGATTTTTCAGGCCGTAATCGCCGCAAAGCATTTTGGATGTTTTACTTAATCAACTTTTTAATCGCTTTAGCACTGGGAGTGGTTGATGAGCTGATGGGTGTAGCTGTGATTGGAACAATATATAGCTTGGCATTATTGATCCCTCAATTGAGTGCTGGCGCACGTCGCCTTCATGATACTGGTCGCTCTGGCTGGTGGCAGTTACTTTGGTTAGTGCCAGTAATTGGTTGGATTGTTTTAATTGTTTTTCTTGCACAAAACTCACATGAAGGTGAGAACGATTATGGCCCAAATCCAAAAGAACTAGCTGCAGAGCCTGCTTCTGTATAAGAAAAATAACTTAATTCAAAAAGCTCAGCAATTGCTGAGCTTTTTTGTTTATGGTAATTTTAATTTAAAAAGTAAAGGCCATAGCCAACGGCCAAAGCAGGAATAGATGTATACACAGTCGCAATTACAGCCGCTTTGGGCGCCATTGCAATTGCAGGAAATAACGCATCACCATCGTTAGATATTGCATTAGCAGTTAATGCGCTAAATGGAATGATCCCCTGAATATATAACGTAGTAACAATTATTTGCGGACCACAACCGGGTAAAAAACCAATCACTATAGCAATAAGTGGCGCTAAATAAGCATAATGTGCAAACCAGTTTTTTAAATCAAGCCCTGCAATATTTACTAAAATCTCAAACAACATAAACGATGCCACTACCCATGCGGTCACAAAGTGTGTGTCTTGAAGTACTTTAATAATTTTAGAAGGTGGATTACATTCATCGTCTTCTGAGGTTACTTCTTTATAGCTTTCACCTTTAGAAGAATACGCCCATATAGTTACAATAAATAACGCCATTGCAGCACCAAAAATACTAATACTTGTGCCTGTGTATTTTCCAAATTGATCAAAGTTGACATTAAATGCAATTAAAAAAGCAATAATGAGGCTTGGAATAATAGCGAACATCCAAACGGGTTTGCTTATTTTAATTATACTAGTTGGCAATACTTTAACTTGGTGTTTTTGTTCTTGCTTTGTTGGGCGTAAAAAGTCTTTTGTATGAAGGGCGTTTACTATAACACCACAAAGCGTGCCTACGACTAAGCCAATGGCCATTATGGTTAAACCTTCAGTAGGGCGAGTGGCAAGGAGTAAAAATGCGGCATCTCCCATTGTAGCTGTTAAAACAGCAACAATAGCCCCAAAACTTGCTTGGCCTTTTGTAAACTGGGTAACCACTATTATTGCACCACCACATCCAGGAAGGGCACCTAAAACGGCAGCAAAAAATATTTCTAATACCGGCGATTTAGCACTTAAATAACTAAGTTCTAATTGAGGTAAATGCTCTATGGCGTAGTAATAAATTAATAATGTAGCAGCAACAAATACGCTAACTTGAAAAAAAGCATCGCTTAGTGCTGTTATTGTAATTTCACGAAGTGATGGCACAGCTAAGCATACCAGCAAAAAAAGTGGTAATAATAAACGTTTATTTTGGCTAACAAAGCGTTTAGAAGCGGGCGTAATAAATCCTATTTGAGAGAGTAAAATCATACAGTGTTACCAATTAAATAAACTTAGTAACACTGTATATTTTAATTAAATGATAATCAATATCATTTACATCTATTTAAATCGATTACTCTCTTTGAGTTTTTCGATGTTAAACCAATGCTACTTACGTTGAAATTCTGAGCTTGCATTCCACGTTGGCCATTGCTCTTGCTCAGAAATATCAAAACCTACTTTATAAAACAATTGTAAGTCTTGAACAGCACCCGATAAATCCCATTCGTCACGGTAACGATCACACGGTTGATGATAACAACCGCGAAGTACTAAACTCATGCGTTTACGGTAATTAGCTGTTTCTTCGTCAGCTGCGACTGTGCCGCCACCTGCGTACATGGCTGGAATGCCCATATTAGCAAATGCAAAGTGATCAGAGCGGTAATAGCCACCAGATGATGGTTTAGGATCGCCTGATATTGTTCTGCCTTGCTCTTTAGCTGCAGTTGCTAAAAACTCATCCATTTGTGACTTACCAATACCAACCACATTCATGTCTTTTACTTTGCCTAATAAATTTAAGCTATCCATGTTTATGTTAGCGACTGTTTTATTAGCTGCAATCACTGGGTTAGCTGCATAGTATTTAGAACCTAGTAAGCCTTGTTCTTCAGCAGTAACTGCTAAAAATGTCATTGAGCGGCTAGGGTGCTTAGGTAATTTAGTAAAGGCTTCAGCTACTTCAATAAGCCCAGCGGTACCCGTTGCGTTGTCGTGAGCACCGTTGTAAATTTGATCGCCTTTACGTGTTTTATCTGTACCTAAGTGATCCCAATGCGCCGAGTAAATAACATGCTCATCTGGTTGCTCGCTTCCTGGTAACGTAGCGATAAAGTTATACGACACTGATTTTTTAATCGTATTTTTAACATTAACAGAAGCAGTTAAATCGCCCATATCAACATGGTAAGCACCTTTAGCTGCGTTTTCTTTCGCAGTATCGAAATCTAATCCTGCTTTAGTGAAAAGCTCTTTTGCTACGTCAGTTGTAACCCAGCCTTCAACAGCTACACGATCCATATTGTTGTTTTCTTTTTGAAAACCAAACTGCTCACCGCTCCAAGAGTTTTCAACTACTGACCATGGGTATGACGCAGGTGCTGTTTCATGAATAATAATTGCGCCAGCTGCACCTTGTCGACTTGCTTCTTCATATTTGTATGTCCAACGACCGTAATAAGTCATTGCGTCGCCAGTAAATAAAGCAGGGTCTTTTGTTGCAAAGCCCGGATCGTTAACCAGCATTACAACCGTTTTGCCCTTAACGTCTAACCCTTCGTAGTCATTCCAATTGTATTCAGGTGCATTAACGCCGTAGCCCACAAAAACAAGTTCAGAATTTTCTATGCCTTCTTGTGCGCTAATGCGGCTGCTACCCATAACCATATCTTTTTTATATTGATAGTCTTTACCACCAATACTAAGCACCATATTCGAATCAGCTTCTAAAGAAACCAATGGCACTTCTTGTAAGTAACTGTCGCCATTACCTGGTTTTAAACCTAAAGCTTTAAACTGCGCAGTTAAATAATCAAGCGTTAGCTTTTCGCCAGGTGATGAAGGAGCACGGCCACCAAACTCATCCGATGCGAGTACTTTTACATGTTTAGCCAATTCATCAGCTTGAATACTGTTATAACCATTTGTTACATCAGTAGGGGTAATACTTGTTGTTGCGCAACCTGCTAAAACAGCAGTAGCGAGGAGTGTGAGAGAGAAATAATGTTTCATGTCAGCTCTTTTTTTGTTTTAAGTTGTGATTAGTATATTAACTTCTATTAAGCAGAACCAGTTTTTGCGGTAAACTTCTCGTAAATTATAGGCATAAATTGTTAAAGGTTTAAATGAAGCGTTTTACTCCCCCCGAGCAGTGGCAAATCAGTAGTTTAGAAACAGGTGCATTTGCGCATTTACGTGAGCTATTTAAAGTTAACGAACTAACAGATTGGCCGGCGCCGCAGTGGTTTTCTCCATTTTTAACTGCTATTAATGAGAATAATATTCCTATTACTTTTGAAGATGATGCAAAGGTAGACTTTGGCGAGCGGTATTACGAGCAAGTAATTTTTGAAACGGGTGTTGTACCTACACGTAGTGAAAATTGGCATGACTTATTTGGTGGGTTTATATGGTGTTTATTTCCAAAAACCAAAGCGTTAATAAACCATAGACATGTGCAAGATATAGCTGAGCATGGACTGCAACAGCGTACTAAGCATCGTAATGCACTAACGCTTTTTGATGAGTGTGGTGTTGTATTAGCTATAAGTGAGAGTAAATGGCAGCAGTGGCTTTGCGATCACCAATGGAAAACTGCATTTGTTGAACACAAACATGAGTGGGGTAAAACAATAAAACCTTTTATGTTTGGTCATGCTAATTATGAAATGCTAACGAAGCCTTATATAGGTTTAACGGGTAAAGCGTTATTCGTTTGTGTACCTAATGAAATATTTTGTAAAGATTTAGTAACTCAATACCAGTACCTTGACCAAGCCCTTTATGAGATGATTAATACAGATAACTGCTTAGCCGATAACAAAAAGCTTTCACCACTGCCATTATTAGGCGTGCCTGGTTGGCATGACGAAAACAAAGACGACTCTTTTTACAACAATACAGATTATTTTAGAGCGAAACGAAGGATGCGAACATGATAGAAGTTGCTGGGCTTAAAAAGAAATTTAAGCTAACTAAAGATCACAAAAAAAATAAAATAGACGACATCGATCCTCGTGAAGATAAAGACTACTTTCACTCAGTACGAGACGTTAGTTTTAGTTGCGCTAAAGGTGAGGTACTTGGATTGCTCGGCCCAAATGGTGCGGGTAAAACGACGACACTGAGAATGATTTCAACCGCGTTAAAGCCCGATGAAGGCTCAATAACGATTGCCGGAAACGATATTGTAAAAAAACCGCTACTGGGCCGTAAGTCTATTGGATTTTTATCAGGCTCTACGGGGTTGTATGGCCGCTTAACTGTAAAAGAAAACATAGAGTATTTTGCAAAGCTTCATGGCATGAACAAAAGCGATATAGCATCGCGTTGTGATGAGCTATTTACATTGCTAGATATGCATAAATTTGTAGATAAACGGGCAGAAAACCTTTCAACAGGTATGAAGCAAAAAGCAAATATAGCGCGTGCAGTTGTTCATCGCCCAGCAGTTGTTGTGCTTGA
The DNA here is from genome assembly GCF_014163655.1 of Pseudoalteromonas sp. SR45-1. Taxonomy (NCBI): domain Bacteria; kingdom Pseudomonadati; phylum Pseudomonadota; class Gammaproteobacteria; order Alteromonadales; family Pseudoalteromonadaceae; genus Pseudoalteromonas; species Pseudoalteromonas sp. SR45-1. The sequence continues at coordinate 123,953 of NZ_JACJDR010000001.1, forward strand.
TGAGCCAACAACGGGCCTTGATATAATGACAACACAAACCGTTATTAAATTTATCAAAGGTTTAAAGGCGCAAGGGACGCCTGTTATTTTCTCAACCCATCATCTAGATGAAGTAGCCCTTTTATGTGACCGTGTCGCTGTAATTAACGAAGGTATTAGCTGTTTTGACGGGACAGTAGAAGAGTTTAAACAAGCAGGTAATAGTGATGAGCTTAACCAAGCGTTTATGAATATATTAACGGAGAAACATGATGTTTGAGGTATTTAAAAAGGAGTTAAGAGAGTTATTACGCGATAAAAAAACGCTATTATTTGTAGTCGCGCTCCCTGTTGCTATATTTCCGTTATTGTTTGCCGTAATGGCATTTATAAGCTCGCAAGCTGCAATGGACGCTGAGCAAAAAGTAAACACTTACGCGATTATCAACGGTGACTACGCACAAGAGTTTACAGATAAAGTGTTTTATCACAAAAGTTTTGAGCTTTATAAAGGGGATAAAACCTTTAACAATATTGATGAGCTTAAAGCAGGTGTAATCGCTGGCGATATTGATATGGGTATTTATTTACCAAGTCATGCTGTGCAAACATTGGACGATGGAAAACAAAGCCAGTGGCAGGTTGTTTTTAACGATTCAAAATCTATCAACTTTTTATTCGAACGCGTTAAAGAGCTCGCAAAAGAATACAGTGACGTGCTGCAAACTCAAAAGCTAATCAGTTTTGGTATTAAAGAGTCTGTTCAAAAATCTATTCTTAATCCAATTGAAGTCATAAAAGTAGATACCGCCGATAAACGTGAAAACCTTGGCGAAAAAATTGGCGGGTTTTTACCTTATTTACTTATTCCATTAGTATTGATGGGGGCAACTTATCCCGCTATTGATTTAGGCGCTGGCGAAAAAGAACGCGGCACGCTAGAAACACTCCTACTTACACCTATTACGCGTACAGAGTTGGTGCTTGGTAAATTTATAACCTTGTTAACTACATCCATTGCCTCCACAACAATAACCGTCTTAAGTATGGGCTGCTGGATAGCACTGGCGCTCGCATTTGCCGATCTTGATTTTATTAAAGCCGCATTTAGTACATTAGCAGTTACCGATTTACTAATGATATTTGTACTATTACTACCTGTTGCAGCTATATTTTCGGCCTTAGCTCTGGCTATATCTATCTATGCTCGCACGTTTAAAGAAGCGCAAAATTATATGGCACCACTTAGTATGGGCGTATTTTTCCCGATTATTATTTCAATCATGCCAAATATGGAACTCACTGCTAAAACAGCATTCATTCCTGTTACAAACGTAGCATTAGCAATTAAAGAAATAGTAAAAGGGACTGTTGATTACACATTTGTAGGCTTAATATTTTTAGCCACTGCAATCATTGCTGCTGGACTATTGGCATTTTGTGTTAAGTGGTTTAACAGAGAAGATGTGCTATTTAGATAATGTACATAAAGGGTTTTAAGAATATATAAAAGGTAGCAATTGCTACCTTTTATACTTTGAAGCGATTAATAGTTAAAATAGCTCATTTATTAATTTTGTAAGCCAATATTTTTTAACCCATTCATTTAAAATTCACATAAGGGTTGTGCTCTAAATAAAACTAATGATTTAGTCTTTTTATTATAAAAATTATAACGATAACTGATTAGTTAGAGGGTCCAATTCTCTCTTTAATACTCTATACTAATAACAATAAAAACTTATGGTGAAGGTAAATGTTAAAAAAGAATATTTTTTTGAACGTGACAAAAAATAATAAATTAATGCTTGTTGCAACAATAATATTTGTTCTTATAGCTTTACCATCTCTGTATTTGTTCGATCAAAAAGTAAGAAGTGATGTTTATAATTCAGCTCAAATAGAATTAAAGCGTGAACTTGAAACAAAGAGCTATTCATTAAAAAAACATCTTAAAGACAGTGTTACCGCCATTCGTTTTTTAGATGCTACACCACCAATACAAGGCATTACCCGCGCTAAAGAAAATAAACTAATTGATCCTGTTCTTGGTACGCCAATAGATGTTTGGCAAGAGCGCTTAGCAAGTATTTTTACTGGTTTTATGCAGACCGATGACAGTATTTTGCAAGCTCGCTATATTATGCTCGAAGATGGTGGGCAAGAGATTGTTAGAGTTGACCGAAATCAACTTGGAGAGATTAATCGACTGCAAGGTCTGCAATTACAAAAAAAAGGTCAACGCGATTACATAATCAAAGCAAGCATGCTTGATAAGAAAAGTGTCTATATTTCTCCAATTAACTACAACCGTGAAAATGGACAGATACAAGAACCTTATATAAGCACTTTTCGTGTTGCTAAGCCTGTTTTTGATGAAAATAATAAAATATTTGCAATATTAGTTACTAATTACTTTGCGGATAAATTACTTGAAGATTTAACAGTTGAATCTCCACAAGGGACGCAGATTTACCTTATGAATAATGAAGGTGAATTTTTATATCATCCAAACCCTCAACTTCGATTCCGTTTTGAATTTAATAAAACTAAAACATGGTCTGAAGAATTCTCTACTGCAACCACCATGACAGAGCAAGGCACTTTACCAATAAGTAATTATCCAGTGGCTTACACTTTAAAAAAACGAATTTCGTTTGAGGGTGATATAGCCATGCTACCTTTAGAGCTTGGTGTAAGTGTTGATACAAAAACATTGTTTGCAAAGGTGAATGAGAGACGTCAAAACTTTATTGCAATGTTAGTGGTATTTTTTAGCATATTTTTAGTTATTGCTTTTTTATACCAACGCTTTATAAACCGTAAGCTGTTAATTAATTCTCTAAAAGAGCAAAACAATAAAGTAATAGAAAATTCTTTGGATGCTATTTTTACAATTGAGCAAAACGGCGAAATTGTTCACTTTAATAATACCGCTAAAGAGGTTTTTGGTAGTTCAATTTCAGGCACTAATCCTGATTTTGTCTCGCTGTTTAATTTAAACGACGCAGACACTAATTGTATACAAGAGACTATTACAAACGGTTCAAAAATGCCGTTTGAAGCTATCTACACAGATGGTTATGGCAACAAACAATACTTTTCTATCACGCTTAGTAGTATTTTTGACGTATATAATAACCGTTATCAGGTAGCGGCTATTTTAAGAAATATTAGCTCATTAAAAAATACGCAATCAGAGCTCGAAGCGTTAAACAGTACTCTGGAGCTAAAGGTTTCACAAAGGACCATTGAACTAGAACGTGCAATTGACCAAGCATTAGCAGCAAGCCAAGCAAAAAGTGACTTTGTAGCAAATATCTCTCACGAAATACGCACACCAATGAATGGCGTACTAGGGATGCTTGAAATGCTCAAAGAAGATGGCTTAACCGATCAACAATACCATTATTTAAAACTAGCAAATAGCAGTGCTAATTCATTGATGAATCTGATTAACGATATTCTTGATTTTTCTAAAATTGAAGCAGGTAAGCTTGATATTGATAACCATACATTTGATGTTGTTACAGTATGTAGCGATATGATTAGCTCTTTAGCTTTACAGGGCCAACGCAAAGGTCTTGAAGTATTTTTAGATACTAAAGATGTAGTAGACAGAATGGTTATTGGCGACAGCCATCGACTTAAACAAATTTTAATTAACTTAGTTAATAATGCATTTAAATTTACCCACCGAGGTGAAGTAAGTTTAACTGTCGGTTCTAAGTACATAACTGACTCAAAGTTATTAATGAGCTTTACAATAAAAGATACCGGAATTGGTATAGCGCCTGAAAACATAGACAAACTATTTGAAGTATTTACGCAAGAAGATTCAAGCACGACCCGCCATTTTGGTGGTACAGGCTTAGGTTTATCTATATGTAAAAAACTTGCTCAGTTAATGGGTGGTAATATTACGGTTATAAGTAAAAAGGGCGCGGGTAGTACCTTTACCGCAACGGTTGAGCTACATGTAGCACAAGAGAAAAAACTAAACACAGGTATTGAGCTTGCTACAAGTATTAACGTAGCGGCATTAATAGCGCGCGATAACGTTTACAAAAACGTGTGCGACTTATTGTTATTAACCTGCAAAGTAAAAGCAGAAAACATTGTACGACTTGACTATTTTAGTGAGCACAAAGAGTTTGAAGCTGATTTATTATTAATTGATGATGAGCATCCTCAAATTGATGCGTTAATTGATTACTGTAAACAGTTTAATAAAAAGTATGTTTTAATTTTACGAGATATGGTTACAGATAAGCCAATCAAAACGGTATTACCTGAAGGCAGCCATATTTTAAATAAACCACTCACTCAAGATCAATTCAGCTATAAATTGGCCAGCTTATTTGGTGCTAGTAGTGACTGTATTATAGCGCCACCAAAAGGCTTGGAAGAGAAACAAGTAGAGCCTGACCTATCTGCTTATCATATATTATTAGTTGACGATAATATGATAAACATTGAAGTAGCTAAGGCGATATTAAAGCGTACCAAAGTAAAAATCACTTGTGCGTCAGACGGTATTGAAGCCTTGGAGGCACTTAGACTAAACGAAGAGCAAGCTTTTGATGTTATATTAATGGATTGCCAAATGCCTAATTTAAATGGCTACGATACAACAAGTGAAATTAGAAATAGTAAGGCCGGGGTAGATTATACTCACATACCTATTATCGCTATGACAGCGAGTGCGATGGAAGGTGATAGAGAGCGTTGTTTAGCTGCTGGAATGAACGACTACATTACTAAACCAATTAAACCACAAACTTTAAAAGACAAGCTAATTACTTGGTTAAGTTAATCGTTTTGAAAATCAGCTGCTAAGCAGCTGATTTTTTTGGTTTGGTACTTGTTGCCGTATTTAAAGGCGTGTTAAGAATAGCTATGTCTGCGCTATCGAGTATAAACTGTGTATCTGACCAATGTAGTAATTCTATCTTTCCATCTTGCTGCTCTACAAGCGCAGTACAGCTCTCAATCCAGTCACCATCGTTACAGTACATGATACCGTCATCTACTTTTATTTTGGGATGGTGAATGTGTCCACAAATAATACCATCTACGTTTTGTTTTTTAGCTTCATGAATTGCAGCATCTTCAAAGGCACTAATCGCTTCTCGTGCTTTGTGTACCCGAGCTTTTATCCATGATGCAAGCGAGTAATAGTTACCGCCAAATATTTTACGTATACGATTAGTCCAGCGATTTAAAAATAATAAAAAGTCGTATCCTGCATCCCCCGCAATACTAACAAGCTTGTTATAACGAGTTGCTGAATCAAAGTCGTCGCCGTGTATAAGTAAAAACCGTTTATTAGCTTTAGTGGTGTGAATAAACTGCTGGTGGATTTCAACACCAAATAATGTTTGATTTATATAGTTTCTAAACGCTTCATCATGATTACCGGGAATATAAATAACACGTGTACCGCTAGCTGCTTTTGTTTGTATGCAGTTTAATACTTCATAATGAGAAGGGTGCCAATAAAACTGTCGCTTCATCGACCATAAGTCAATAATATCACCCACTAAATAAAGTGTGTCGGATTCTACCGAGTTTAAAAAATCAAGTAAGTAATCAGCTTTACAATCTTTGTAACCTAAATGAACATCAGATATCCAAATGGCTGGATAATGTTGTTTTTTACGCAGTTGATTGTTTGTCATGCCCGTCATCCATAGTGTAATAATTAAACACTGTAGATAAATCTAATGACACTTATGAGACACTTTAGCGAAGCCTCCATGACAATTTATACCAAGGCACGTAATTAAAAGATTTTTATAAAGCTAGGAAAGGTGAGTCATTGAGCAGCTATTATTACGTATTGCTATTAATCGCGCATAAAAAAGGCCGCATTTTAAATGCGGCCTTTTAGTCTATTTTGAGCGTGCGTGTTATTAACCTTTAACAGCCGCTTTAATTGCATCAATTGCAGTGTCAATATCAATCATTAGCTTTTCACCGGTGCGGCGGTTTTTAAGCTCAACTTTATTCTCGTCAAGGTTACGCTCACCAATCACCAGCGTAAATGGTACACCAATTAGCTCCATGTCATTAAACATAACACCAGGGCGTTCTTTACGGTCATCAAATAACACATCAAGACCTGCATCTTTTAAACCTTGGTAAAGGTTATTTGCAATATCAGGAATACGATGCGATTTGTGCATGTTCATTGGAACAATTGCTAAATCGAATGGCGCGATTGATTTTGGCCAAATGATCCCGTATTGATCGTTGTTTTGTTCAATAGCAGCAGCAACAATACGTGAAACACCAATACCGTAACAACCCATGGTCATGGTTTGGTTTTTACCGCCTTCGTTTAATACTCCCGCTTTCATCGCTTCTGAGTACTTGGTACCAAGTTGGAATATATGACCTACTTCAATACCGCGTTTAATTTGTAAAACGCCTTGGCCACATGGGCTCATATCGCCTTCAACAATATTACGAATATCAGCAACTTCGTAATCAGTTACGTCACGATCCCAGTTAATACCACTGTAATGCTCGTCGTCTTTATTAGCACCGGCAACAAAATCAGCAAGGATATTAGCGGCTCTATCAACAATAATAGGCATAGATAAGCCCACAGGGCCTAATGAACCAGGTTTTGCACCAATAGCAGCAACAATATCTGCCTCTGTTGCCATTTCAAGCGGAGAGTCTACTAATGGGTGCTTTTCAGCTTTCAATTCATTTAAATCATGATCGCCACGAAGTACAAGCGCCACTAAACCACGTACATCGTTTTCATCAGGTGCACCGTAAACAATTAAGGTTTTAACACCGCGATGAGGTTTTACACCGTAGTGCTTTTTAAGCTCATTAATTGTTTTAGCGTCAGGAGTAGGGAATGCTTTTAACTCTTTACTTGCTTCTGGGCGTGGATCGTTTGGCGCTAGTGCTTCTGCTTTTTCAATATTAGCTGCGTAATCACTGCCATCACTAAATGCAATGGCATCTTCGCCCGACTCAGCAAGTACATGAAACTCGTGCGATAAGCTACCACCAATAGACCCAGTATCAGCAAGTACAGGGCGGTAATCAAGGCCTAAACGCTCAAAAATGTTACAGTATGCTTTGTGCATCGCTTGATAAGTCGCATCTAAACACTCTTCACTTAAGTGAAAAGAGTAGGCATCTTTCATTGTAAATTCACGAGCTCGCATAACACCAAAGCGAGGGCGACGTTCGTCGCGTACTTTAGTTTGTACTTGATATAAAGTAACAGGTAACTGCTTGTAGCTGCTTATTTCTTTACGTACGAAATCAGTTATTACTTCTTCGTGTGTTGGACCAAGTGCAAACGTACGGTTATGACGGTCTGTGAAGCGCATAAGCTCAGGACCAAATTCATTCCAACGGCCAGACTCTTCCCACAAATCAGCGGGTTGAATTACAGGCATTAGCATTTCAATAGCACCTGCTTTATCCATCTCTTCACGTACAATGTTTTCTACTTTACGTAGCACACGTAAACCAGAGGGTAACCAAGTGTATAAACCCGAAGCGACGCGACGGATCATACCGGCTCTAAGCATTAACTGATGCGATACGATTTCAGCATCTGATGGCGTTTCTTTAAGTGTTGCGAGTATATATTGGCTTGTACGCATGTTTTTTCCGAAATAGAGTAATTATGTTCTTTTAATAGAGCTTAAGTTTAACAGCGGATGCTTTTACACTAAAGCGCTAAGTGAGTTATTTAGTTTTTTTCTATGATTGTTACTACGTTATGCTCGCCATTGACTTGCCAGCGAATATTATAATTGTACAAAGTCATACCATAGCTTTGCTCGCCGTCTTTTTGTTTTTTATAGGCAGGGCGGGGATCTTGTTTTAAAACATTAGCTATAAAATCATGTAAATCTGGGTATTGTGTTTGCGCATTAACAAACTCAATTGCCTGAGGGCTAAATTCAACCGTCATTTGTGTTTCTGGGCGTGTATCTGCAAAGCCAGCACTGGCGTCAAGCATTGCATCTGAATAGGGTAAGTACGGTTTAATATCGATAATGGGGGTGCCATCAAGTAAATCAATGCCAGCGAGTAATAAACTAAGTTGTCCGTTTTTATATTCAATACCTTCAAGTTTTACTGCGCTCATACCAATCGCGTTTGGTCTAAATGTAGCGCGGGTAGCAAATACACCTTTTCGCTCATTCCCACCTAAACGAGGTGGGCGAACCATAGCAGAATAACCTTTATCGGCCGTTTCATGAAAACGAAATAACAACCAAATATGAGTAAATTCATCTAAACCACGTACAAACTCTTCGCGATTAAAATCAGGTGCAAAAATAAGTTTTGCCTTGGCTTGTGGCACTAAACGAGGCTGCCTAGGTATAGCAAACTTTTGTTTATAAGGAGATTCAATGTGGCCAATAGCCGAAATGGTATAATCGCTCATAGTACTCGGGTACAAATAAAATAGAGCGCTATTCTACCTGCATTTAGTATTTATGGCATTAGTGTAAGTAAGTTTATTGCTTATAGACCAAGCGGTTTAAAGTCATTTATTAGACTGAGTGGTTTATATTTTGTATTAATATATTTAAAAAGGACCTAAAACAAAAAAGGGCAAGCTAATAAGCTTACCCCTCTGATACATGTTAAAGATTAATTAAAACATGTATTGAACTGATACAGACGCTACATCCATGTCTGGATCAATATCGTCATCAAGTTTGTAGCGTTCGTACTCTAAACGAAACTGTACATTTGTTGTAAGTGCGTATTCAATACCCGCACCGTAAAATGCATCACCACCATCTGTAGACGCTGTTACGCCACCTACTGGTAAATCTTGTGTGTAATCTGCATCCCACTCAAGCCAACCGCCTTTTGCATATACAGAAAAGCTCTCTGTTATTGGGTAGCCCAAACGTGCGGCAAGCGATACGCCATCAATTTCAGCTTTACTGTCTATATCACTTACTTCATCAAAGTTTTGATAAGCAAGTTCTAAGCTTAGGTATTCGTTAAACTGAGTACCAATATAGCCTTTAAGCATTTGTGCATCGTCGTCAAAGTCAGTGTCGTTGTCACTGTCTTCAAATTCAAAAGAATATTGACCGTAACCGATACCAGTATAAATACGTGGAGAATCGAAATCAGAAATGTCAGCGTGTGCTGCAGAGTTAAAACCCAGTGTTGCTAGTGCAATAGCTGAAAGAGAAAGTGTTTTAATCATTGAATAGCTCCTTTACAAAAAATAATCAAATGCTTGATTTCATTAATCAAACTTCAATTATCTACTTGCAGCGAGCGTGCCAATATTAAAATGGATTAAAAACACGCCATAATTGGTTCTTTTGTATTGGTTTTTACATTGTTTAGCGTGTTTTATAATCAAAGTGAACTTTTGCGTAATCGTGTACTCTAAAATAAGTTGTATGTTTTACAAAGTATAATGAGTTTTTTACATAGCCTTACTCTATTTAAATTACTAATTAGACTTTATGAAGCAAGTTTTCTGTTTCAATTGCTATTTCTTTCATTTTTATAGCGTAATTTTCTAATTTAATGTCTTCATCGGTCACTGCTTTAAACGAAGGCACTTCTATTGGGTAGCCCGTTTCATCCATTGCAATAAAGCTGATAACACAATGGTTTGTTTCAACCATATTTTGCGTTTTTGGATCGCCACACCTAACTTGAATAAATATTTGCATGCTACTTCTACCCGTATGGGCAATTTTAGCTTCTACTTCGACTATTTGACCCACTAAAATAGGGCGTCTAAATTTAACACCCGCAACCGAAACAGTTACGCAGTAATGACCACTCCAACCTGCAGCGCACGCATAACCTGCTTGGTCAATCCACTTCATGACGGCCCCACCATGAACTTTACCACCAAAATTAACATCAGTAGGCTCGGCTAAAAAACGAAAAATAACTTTTGACGACGGCATAAATAACACTCTTATTATTAAAACTACTATTAGCATAACGTAAAAAAGGGGCCGAAGCCCCTGCAATTTAGGATATGTTTATAATTTATATGTAAAAAACGTAGTTATATAGCTATACAGCGCATAATTTAGTTACATATTAGGATAGTTTGGCCCACCTGCACCTTCAGGTGTTACCCATGTAATGTTTTGGCTTGGGTCTTTAATATCGCAGGTTTTACAGTGCACACAGTTTTGGGCATTAATAACAAACTCTTTATTGCCTGCAATTTCTTGTACTTCGTAAACGCCTGCTGGGCAATAACGTTGTGCGGGTTCATCAAATTTGACTAAATTTACATTAATAGGAATTGACGCATCTTTAAGCTTTAAATGACACGGCTGTGATTCTTCGTGGTTAGTATTTGATAAAAACACACTTGAGAGTTTATCAAAGCTAAGGTGTCCATCTGGTTTTGGATATGCAATTTTGTCAGCGGCGTTAGCATCAACAAGGGTAGAGTGATCGGGCGTATTATCTTTAAACGTAAAGGGTAAACCGCCATTAAAGATGTTTTGATCAAGCGTATTGTACGCACCACCTAAAAATTTACCGAGTTTGTGCATAGCAGGGCCAAAGTTACGAGATTGATATAACTCTTTATATGCCCACGATTGCTCAAACGCAGTTTGATAATGAGTTAAATCGGTATTTGCTAACTCATTTTGCAATGCTTCAAAAATAACCTCAGCGGCAATCATTCCTGATTTCATTGCGGTGTGGTTACCTTTAATTTTTGCAAAATTAAGAGTGCCTGCATCACACCCAACAAGTAAACCACCAGCAAAATGCATTTTTGGTAATGAGTGCAAGCCACCTTTAGCAATAGCACGCGCACCGTAAGCAATACGTTCAGCGCCTTCAAGTACGTTTTTAAATACAGGATGGTGCTTCATTCGCTGAAACTCATCAAACGGGCTCAAATGTGGGTTTGAGTAATTTAAATCAACAATTAAACCAACAACAACTTGATTGTTTTCACTGTGATACATAAATGCACCACCATTAGTATCGCCGCTAAGTGGCCAACCTGTACCATGAACTACCTTGCCAAGCTCATGTTTACTTTCATCTATTTGCCAGATTTCTTTAAAGCCTAAACCATAATGCTGCGGTGATGAATCTGCATCAAGTGCAAACTCATTGATTAGTTCTTTACCTAAATGACCACGGCAACCTTCAGCAAAAATAGTGTATTTTGCACGAAGCTCCATGCCTGGCATGTAACCGTCTTTTTCATTACCATCTTTGTCTACACCCATATCACCAGTAATAATGCCTTTTACTGCTTCATCTTCAATTATTAAAGAGTGTGCGCTAAATCCTGGAAATATCTCTACGCCTAAGCTTTCAGCTTGCTCTGCAAGCCATCGACATACATTGCCCATAGATACAATGTAGTTACCATCATTATGAAATGTTTTTGGTGTAGCAAAGTGGGGAATTGATGTCGCTTTTTGCTCGTTATTAAACCAATAAATTTCATCATTAGTTACTTTGGTTGTAACCGGTGCGCCAAGATCTTGCCAATTAGGTAGTAGTTCATCCAAAGCTCTGGTTTCAAAAACAGCACCAGAGAGTACATGTGCACCTACTTCAGAACCTTTTTCGACTACGCAAATCATGCACTCTTGTTGTTTTTCTTGTGCTAATTGCGCGAGTTTAATTGCACTTGAAAGCCCAGCAGGGCCTGCACCAACAATTACTACATCAAATTCCATGGTTTCACGTTCGACCATAATAACCTCTTTATCTATGACGGACTTATTTGAATGTTTACTACGCATTTAAATAAGGTGTACAGCCTATTTATAACTTTGCAAATTAAACGTTACAGACTGTGAATAGTTAAAGGTTATTTTAGGTTGACGTTTACGTCAACAGGAAGTAGTCTAATTTCATAAAATAAATAGGTTGACGTGCACGTTACCTTGTAGGTTTAAATAATTATGGAGTTCCTATGAAAGTTCTCGTACCAATAAAAAGAGTGATTGATTACAACGTAAAAGCACGCGTTAAAAGTGATAACAGCGACGTTGATTTAACCAACGTTAAAATGGCAATGAACCCGTTTTGTGAGATTGCTATAGAAGAAGCAATTCGCCTTAAAGAAGCCGGTACCGCCACTGAAGTGGTTGCCGTAACTATTGGTCCAAAAGCATCACAAGAACAATTACGCACAGCATTAGCATTGGGCGCTGACAAAGCCATTCACATCGAAACCGATGAAAAGCTCGAGTCACTTCATATTGCAAAACTACTCGCTAAAATTGTAGAGCAAGAAACGCCTGAGCTTGTCATTTTAGGTAAGCAGTCAATTGACTCAGATAATAATCAAACAGGTCAAATGCTTGCTGCATTAACTAATCGCGGGCAGGGTACATTTGCATCAAAAGTTGCTATTGAAAATGGCAAAGTAAACGTAACTCGCGAAGTTGATGGCGGGCTGCAAACGGTAGCACTTAATTTACCGGCGGTTGTTACAACTGATTTACGCTTAAATGAGCCTCGCTATGCATCACTGCCAAATATTATGAAAGCCAAACGTAAGCCGCTTGAAGTAATAGCAGCAGATTCGCTTGGTGTTGATTTAACACCGCGTATGCAATTAATAAGTGTTGAAGAGCCAGCTAAACGCACCGCAGGAATTATTGTAGAAGACGTTGCACAGCTTGTAGAAAAATTAAAAACAGAGGCAAAGGTGATTTAAATGAAAACACTCGTAATTGCAGAGCACGACAACGGTGCCTTAAAACCAGAAACCTCAAAAACTATTAACGCTGCAGTAAAAATGGGCTTTCCTATTGATGTACTAATAGCAGGTAACAACTTAAGCGCAATGAGCTCACAAGTTGCAAGCATTGATGGCATAGCTAATGTTTTAGTTGCCGATAATAGCGTTTATGAACATCAGTTAGCTGAGAGCATGAGCGATTTAGTTTTATCACTTAGCGACACCTACAGCCACATTGTTGCAAGTGCTACTACAACGGGCAAAAACTTTATGCCACGTGTTGCCGCTCTATTAGATGTTGCGCAAATTTCTGAAATTATCGCAGTAGTGGACGCCGATACATTTAAACGACCTATTTATGCAGGTAATGCAATCGCCACGGTTAAATCACTCGACAGTAAAAAAGTAATTACCGTACGTGCCAGTAGCTTTGATTTACAAGGTGAGCAATCAGCTGTTGCTATAACAAGCATTGATACAGTATCAGATTCGCAATTAAGCAGCTTTGTAAGTGTTGAGCAAACAGAATCAGAACGCCCTGAGCTTACAGCTGCTAGTGTGGTCATATCGGGTGGTCGCGGTATGCAAAACGGCGAAAACTTTGCATTACTTAATGGTATTGCCGATAAACTAGGTGCAGCTATTGGTGCATCGCGTGCAGCAGTTGATGCAGGCTTTGTACCTAACGACATGCAAGTAGGGCAAACAGGTAAAATTGTAGCGCCTAATTTATACATTGCAGTAGGTATTAGCGGTGCTATTCAGCATTTAGCGGGTATGAAAGACTCAAAAGTAATCGTCGCGATTAATAAAGACCCTGACGCACCTATTTTTCAAGTTGCAGATTACGGTTTAGTGGCAGATTTATTTGAAGTACTGCCACAGTTAGAGAGTGCTTTATAGTCTTTAACTAAACAAACTTATTCTGGTTGAAAGCTGTGATACTCTTTGGGTATTACGGCTTTTTTTGTTGTTTTAAGGTAATGCTTTACTTGGATAAGGATATTTATGAATAGTGGTGATATAGGATTAACTATTGTTTCAACCTTTATGTTTTTATTTTCATGTGTTTGGACCGCTCTCGCTTGGGGTTTTAGCGTTCATGAAGTTAAGCAACAGCAAAGTACAAAAATCCATATGGCTGCAAAAATCTCTTGGTATGGGATGTTCTTAGTTCATGTATTTTTACTTTTTTCACTCTGGTTTTATAGCTTTTCAAAGGGAAGTCTGTTTTTAACCTTATTAACATCACATATAAGTTTTTACTTATTTTTTGTAAAAAATCTTAAATAAAAATATATTGAACAAAAAAAACCAGCTACTAGGCTGGTTTTTCAATATTTTAAAACAGTTTACTTACTAATTAGTAAGTTGCGCTGCCTTTAGTACGAGGGAAGGCAATAACGTCACGTACGTTGCCCATACCTGTTACATAAGCAACTAAGCGTTCAAAGCCTAAACCAAAGCCTGAGTGCGGCACGCTACCGTATTTACGTAAATCGCGGTACCAGCTGTAATCTTCTTTGTTTAAGCCCATTTCTTCTAAGCGTGCATCAAGTACATCAAGGCGTTCCTCACGTTGTGAACCACCAATGATCTCACCAATACCTGGTGCTACAACATCCATTGCGGCAACAGTTTTACCGTCTTCGTTTTGGCGCATGTAAAATGCTTTAATGTCACGAGGGTAGTTTTTAATAACTACCGGTGCTTTAAAGTGCTCTTCAGCTAAGTAACGCTCGTGCTCAGACTGTAAATCTACACCCCATTCAACAGCGTACTCAAACTTTTTGCCACAGTTTTTAAGGATTTCTACAGCGTCTGTGTAGTCAACTTGTGCAAAGTCTTTATCTACAAACTCTTCTAAACGCGTAATTGCGGTTTTTTCTACACGTTGTGCAAAAAATTCCATATCATCACGGCGCTCTTCAAGTACGGCTTTAAACACATACTTAAGCATGTTTTCAGCAAGTTTTGCTATGTCTTCTAAATCAGCAAACGCTACTTCAGGTTCTACCATCCAAAATTCTGCAAGGTGGCGAGATGTATTTGAATTCTCTGCGCGGAATGTAGGGCCAAATGTATAAATTTTTGACATTGCAGACGCGTAAGTTTCGCCATTTAACTGACCAGATACAGTAAGGAATGCTTCTTTACCGAAGAAATCTTCGCTGTAATCAACATCGCCTTTATCTGTAAGTGGTAAGTTTTGCATATCTAGCGTTGATACACGGAACATCTCACCCGCGCCTTCACAGTCACTTGCCGTAATGATTGGCGTGCTGATCCAGTAAAAGCCTTGCTCGTGGTAAAAACGGTGAATAGCTTGTGCTAAACAGTTACGTACACGAGTTACCGCGCCAATCATATTTGTACGAGGGCGAAGGTGAGCGTGCTCACGTAAGTACTCAATGCTGTGGCGTTTTGCCGACATTGGGTATGAATCTGGGTTCTCTACCCAACCTAATACAGTCACTGAGTTAGCTTGAATTTCGTAAGATTGACCTTGGCCAGCAGATTGAACTAAAACACCAGTAACCGACACAGAACAACCGGCTGTTAAGCTAGTAACTTCATCATAATTATTCAGTGAATTAGGAACTACCGCTTGAATAGGATCAAAACACGAACCGTCATGAACGGCTAAAAATGAAATTCCTGCTTTTGAATCGCGGCGAGTACGGATCCAGCCTTTAATTGTTACTTGGCTGTCTACCGCAACATTGCCTTTTAATAGCTCTGAAATCGCTAAATGGCTCATCTTCACTCCAATGATATAAGTTGCCTAACTATTTTATTTTAACTGTGCGCAACACGCGGGCATAAATTGCACATAAACGGCGCTGCACTTGAACCCTGTATCTTACCTAGTAAAGTTAAATAAAAAAACTATTGTGGGCAACTCTTTAAAAGTTTTTATGCATGCGGTTTATTTTTAAACAGTTTTTAGAGTTTAATTGCCACTATTATGATTTGTTGCTCTGAAATTTAATGATTTTGTGGCATTATTAAAGTCCAAACTAAATTAATATTTATTCACCCTTAAAAAATCGATGCTATGAAACAAGTTTTTATTTTACGAGGACTACCAGGAAGTGGTAAGTCTTACTACGCGCAAAGCCTTGCTGACGAATTAGGTGGAGCCGACGAAAGTCAGTATCTAATTTGCTCAACTGATGATTACTTTAATAATGAGCAGGGCGAATATCATTTTGATAAATTTAAGTTACCACAATTTCATAATTTAAATTTGGCGCGCTTTATAAATGCACTTGCTCAAGGCATTCCATTGGTGATTGTAGATAACACCAATATTAAAAAGTGGGAATTTATAGCTTACTCTCAAGCTGCCGTTGCTTTAGGTTATCAAGTAAAAGAAGTGATAGTGGGTGAAGTAAAAGACAAAGCTATGCAGCACCTATACGCTAAACGAAACTCACATAATGTGCCGCTAAAAACTATAAGTAAAATGGCCTACATGTTTGAGTGGTAATCACTTAGAGATTAGATAAGGCTTTTATATCGCATTGTGTAATGGCATCTAAATGAGCAGTGATTTTTTCATTGCTCCAATCCCACCAAGCTATATCTAGCAGCGTATTAATTGTTTTATCGTCAAATCTGGTTTTTATCACTTTAGCGGGATTTCCACCTACAACGCTATAAGCAGGTACATCGCAGGTAACAACTGATTTACTGGCAATAATAGCGCCGCTGCCAATTCTTACCCCGGGCATAATTGTAGCGTTATAACCAATCCAAACATCATGACCAATTTCTGTATTGCCTTTAAAGGGTAAATCATTTGATTTTGGTACAAATTTTTCCCAGCCATTACCAAATATAAAAAATGGATAAGTAGAAAATCCAGAAGTTTGATGGTTAGCGCCATTCATTATAAAGGTAACGTCTTTAGCTATCGCACAAAACTTACCTATGATCAGACGATCCCCAATAAAATCGAAATGGTAAAGTACATTTTTTTCAAAATTCTCAGGGCCATCAGGATCGTCATAATATGTATAATCGCCTACTTCAATATTGATAGAAGTAATATAGTTTTTTAAAAAACCTACTTGAGGAAAACCTTCCATTGGTGAAGGATTATTGGGGTTTGGTCCGTTCATCGGGTTTCCTCTTAATTTTGAGTTAGGTATAGATATTAATCTATAGATTTATAAACCGCTAATGGGTGCGATGTACTTAGTGATACATGCACTTCGTCGCCTGGGTTTACCACAACTTCATGGCTTACTCTGCTAGTTACAACCGTAGAGCACGCAAGTTTTACAGCGCACAAGCGGCTGCCACCTTCAAAGCGTACCCAAATTACTTCGCCGTTATTGCCAACACTGCTTTGTACAAGTAACACATCGTCTGGTCGAAGTAGTACATCAACGTCGCCACTTTCACAGTCAACGCCATGAGCGGGCGCATTACCAATTGAGGTAGTGGCTTGTCCTTGGCTAAATTGGCCGCTAATAAAGCTGGCTTCACCTAAAAAGCGTGCCACAAAGCGATTGTTTGGGGTACTAAAACAGCGCTCGGGTGTATCGATTTGCTGAATTTCGCCGCCTTTAAGCACACCAACGCGGTCGCCAACGGAGAGTGCTTCTTCTTGGTCGTGTGTTACCCAAATCGCCGGTACGCCAGCGGCTTTAAGTGCGTTTCTAATATCCCAACGAAGCATGTCTTTAAGGGCGGCATCTAAGTTTGAAAGCGGCTCATCAAGTAATACAAAGTCAGGTTGGTGGGCAAGGGTACGCGCAAGTGCAACGCGCTGCTTTTGTCCGCCAGAAAGCGTTGCTGGTTTTTTGTCTCTAAAATCGCTCAACCCAAGTAGGTTTATCCAATACTCAGCAGGGGCTGTATCTTTTAATCTAAAGCAAATGTTTTGCTGTACGGTTAAGTGCGGAAATAACGCAAAATCTTGAAATACCATGCCTACACTGCGTTTTTCAGGAGGTATTGTTAATTTGGGTGTAGCGCGCCATTTACCTGTGTTTATTTCGCCTTCGCTAATAGGTATAAGGCCAGCAAGGGCTTGTAAAATTGTACTTTTACCACAACCTGTTGGCCCTACAAGCATAAGGATTTCGTTTTCACCCAGCGAAAAGTTTAAATCGCTTACTACGCGGTTACTGCCATAATCTATAGACAACTGACTTACAGATAGCATTGTTTCTTAAATCCTTAATGTTCAAACTGGTTGCGTTTTTCGCCAGACATCATAATAGCTAACCCGCAGGCAGATATCACTACTAACAATAACCCTGGAATCGCGGCGCGACCAAAATAGCCCGCTTCGTATACACGCCATAAATAAGTAGAGAGGGTTTCAAACCCTGTAGGACCAAGTAATAGCGTGGCTTCGAGTTCACGCATTGACTCTAAAAACACCAGTGCTGCACCGGCAATAATACCGCGCATAGTTAAAGGCAGTGTTATGCGAGTAAATACTTCACGTGGGCTTGCACCTAATACGCGCGCAGACTTTACTAAGCTTGGATCTAAGTGTTCGGTGCTTGTTCTAACAGAGCCTACAGCAAGTGGTAAAAATCGCAGCATGTAAGCAATAATAAGCAATCCCAGTGTTTGATATAAAAACGGCAACTGCAAACCACCGTAAACAAGCGCTGTGCCCATTACTATACCCGGAATACCAAAACCAAAGTAAGTAACACGCTCCATTATACGACCCGCTTTTCCACTCAGTGCAGCATGTGCAACGGGGATCGCTACGATAACGGCTACAATTGCCGCAATACCCGATGCATACGTAGAGTTCCATGCAATATTAAAATCAAATGAGCTAAAACCATCGCGAGCTAACCAAAGCGAAAATATAGCCAAAGGCAAGCCAATAGCAAGCAGTAAAACAGGTGCAAACGTAACAAACATGGCACTTAATTGTACTTTACTTGGAAATAAAATTAACGGGCGACCATGGCGCTCAGGTGCTGTTTTTATTTGTGATTCAACTAAAAGTAAAAAACCGACAATAACCATCAGCTGAAGTGAAAGCATTGCAGCGCGTCCTAACGCAAAGGCATTGTATTCAACGTAAATTACGCGGGTAAAGGTATCTAAGCGCATCATTGCCGGCGTGCCAAAGTCTGATAACGTATAAAGCGCGACTAACAATGAGCCTGCTGCAATACCGTTAACTACGCGCGGTAATATAACTTTAAATATACTTTGCGTCATCGACATGCCCAGCGTTCGTGCGGCATTAACCATGCTTGCGTCAAGGCTCAGTAGGGATGAGCGAGTTGTCATCATTACAAACGGGAAGGTATAAAGTGTCATTACAATGGCGGCACCTGTTAGGCCATACATTGATGGTGTTTCTATTCCTGTTAAGCTGTTTATTTCGCCACCGGGGCCAAAAGCAGCATAAAGTGTAAATGCGCCAATATAACTGGGAATTGCCAGTGGGGCTGCAAATACAACCAGCCAGAGCTTTTTAAATGGTAAATGCACATACGCGCTAATAAACGCCAGTGGCACACCAATTAAAATAGACCCAAGTACCGTTAAACCCATTAACGATAACGTGTTGCCTAAAATTTGCAGATTGTGGGTGTCAAACACTGAGCTTGCATCGCTTGCAAGCACTATTAATACATAAACAGGGGTAAGCGCAACAAGCGCTGCAAGCAGCGCCATTGGATAAGAGGCAGGTATTTTCATTACAATACGCCGCTGCTTCGCATCAAATCTATAGTAGGGCGTAAATCAGCTAGCTGTGTTAAATCTACTTTAGGTGGAGAAATATTAGCAAGTGACGGCAAACCCTCAGGTTGGGTAATACCATTTACTAACGGAATTTCGTACGCTTCACTGGCTAAGTAACCTTGTACTTCTTTACTAAGTAAGTAACGCATAAAGTTAGTTGCAAGCGGATCGTCGTTAAGCGCTAATACACCCGATGCATTAACTAAACAGCCCGCATCATTTTGTGTAAATGCTAAATCTAGCTTGGCATCAGGCTTACCTGATTTTAAACGCAAAGTGTAATAGTGATTTGCAAAACCAATATCAACTTCACCGCGCTCAACGCCCATAACAACACCTAGCTCGCCGGCGTATGTTTTAGCACGTTTTTGAATCTTTTTAAGCCACTTAGCGGTTTTGTCATCGCCTTCTAAAATTCGCATTGCGGTTACAAACGATTGAAAAGAAGCGTAGGCGGGTGCCCAGCCAATACTTAAATCGCTGTCGGCAATTTCCATTATACTTGTTGGAATTTGATCTTTAGTCAAACGCGACGTGTTATATGGCAATGTACGAATACGGCCAGTTACTGGGGCCCACTCTTTATATCTAAATTGTGGTTGTAACTGAGCAGATAAATCACCAGGGATGGGTTGTGCAAGGCCTGCATCGGTTACTAAACCAATTGCGCCTGAATCAACTGCCCAAAATAAATCAGCGCGGCGAACGCCAGCTTTAGCTTCTGCAACAATGGTATTTGCTAAAGCAGCAGTAGGACCTCGGCGTATACCGAGTTTAAAGTCTGGATTTTTTTTCTGGATTGCTTGTAATACGTTTTCATACAAACCACCTTCGCCTCGACCTAAATAAAGCGTTAACTCGCCTTTAAGCTTTGGTAAATCGTCAACAGAAACAGGGTTTGCTATATCAGCGGCTAGCGCACGAGAAAGAGGCAGTGGCAATGAGCCAACCACCCCTAACGCAGCTAGGCCTTGAATAAAGGTCCTACGCTTCACTTAAAATACATCCTTACGAGCTTTTTCGGCTTTTTCTATTAAAACCTTAGCGCGGTCTAATTTTGTTTGCATATCACTGATCACATCGCGTACTTCGTCTACGCTTTTGCTGTTTGTAATGGCTTGTGGCAGTGTTACGTTAAAGTCTTTTTCCAGCACTTCAACTAGTTTTGCATCTTGTTCAATAAGAGTACCTTCAACGCCTTCAAACAGGTGCAGATAAGTATCATGAACAATTTCAGTTGCTTCGTCTCGTAAACGCTCAGCAAATTTTGCTACTACACGGTCTAATTTGTGCTTAATTTCATCAATTGTGGCACTTTGTGTCATTTGAGTTGTAGCGGTTGCTTTTACAGTGTCTAACAAGCCTTTTTGCTGGAATTTTGCAGCAAGCTTAACAGCCCCAAGGCCTTGCCACAAGGCTATGTTCATCGCTTTTTGCTGTTTACGAACTTCCTCAGCAGGCTCTTTATTATCAATGGCCATTTTTACGCCATAAAGACCCTGCCAAATAGAAGCGTATACTGGTACAAAGTTAGTTTCTATTGCGCTGTGAAACTTAACTGATTCCCAATATTCAATTAAATCATCAGTTTTTACAGATTTTGCGCCTTTAGTATCGTAGTCGCTTACCATGGTATCAACTTTGCCTACCATCCATTCTACTTCTTCTGCGTAACTTTTAAGGTTAGCTTGAAGATGATTAACATGCTCGCCAATAGGGCCGTTAGCTAATACTGGTTGAGCCATAAACGCCGAGGCTAGTAAAAGGCTTGCACCTAAAGTTTTGGCTGGTTTAAATAGTAATTTCATAGCAAAGAAGTCCAAAAAGGTAATTGTAAATGATAGACATTATCATATAGCTAATGGTTAACGAGATCAATAACTACAAACTCGCTTAATAGATAAAAACACTAAATGTAGCGGTAGGTTACAGCAAATAGCGCTATAACCTTTATTAGGATTAGTTATTGAGACCGACTATTAAGCGTAATGCTTGCCTTTAATGGCATTATAAATGGCATCACACAGTGTTTTTATACTGGTGTCGTCACTTATATACGGTGGCATAAGGTAAATTAGTTTACCGAATGGGCGTATCCATACACCTTGCTCTACAAAATAGGCCTGAATTTTAGCAACATCAACATTGCCAGCAGCCTCGTTTAGTTCAACAACACCTATTGCACCTAAGGTACGCACATTGGCAACTGCATTAAGTTCGCTGCATTTATGAAGTTGTTGTAGTTGGGTGTTAATTTGCTTTATTCGTTGTTGCCAGTTTTGCTTAAGTAATAAATCAATACTTGCGCAGGCCGCTGCACAGGCAAGTGGGTTACCCATAAACGTAGGGCCGTGCATTAAAACACCTGCTTCACCTTCGCTTATGCCAATCGCTATTTTATCGCTAGTTATAGTGGCCGATAACGTCATTGAGCCGCCAGTTAATGCTTTACCAATACACATTATATCGGGCTCTATATTGGCGTGCTCTACAGCAAATAATTTACCTGTACGGCCAAAGCCTGTGGCAATTTCGTCGCAAATTAGCAGTACGTTATATTGGGTGCATAATTTACGCACGCAGGCTAAATAATCAGGATGATAAAAGTTCATGCCACCTGCGTTTTGTACAATAGGCTCAATGATTAAGGCGGCTACTTGGCTGTGGTTTGCTTTAAAATATTCTTCAAGCTCTAGGGCTTCTGCCTGATTAAACTCGCTACCAAAATTACTCACCGGTGCAGGTACAAAAATGTGCTCAGGTAAAAAGCCGCTATACAAACTATGCATTGAGTTAACGGGGTCACATACACTCATGGCTGCAAATGTGTCGCCATGGTAGCCCTTGTAAGGCGTCATTAGTTTTTGTTTTGTTGCAATGCCTTGGCTTAACCAATATTGCAGGGCCATTTTTATTGCCACTTCAACACTTACCGAGCCGCTGTCGGCTAAAAATACTTTAGTTAAACTAGGCGGCGTTATATTTACTATTTTTTTGCACAGCTCTACCGCGCTGTTATGTGTAATACCGCCAAACATAATATGGCTCATATTATTAATTTGCTCAATCATGGCGTTATTTATAACAGGGTGGTTATAGCCATGTATTGCGCTCCACCACGAGGCCATGCCATCGATTAATAGCTCGCCAGTTTCGAGGTGAATAATATTGTGATTTGCATGTGTAACGGGGTATACCGGAATTGGCTTGGTCATAGATGTGTATGGGTGCCAAATGTGCTCACGATCAAAATCAAGGTCAATCGTATTCTTTTTAATCATATGTAAACTTTAACTTGATGGGCTTCGTTGACAATGGTACTTCAACTCGTAGACTAAGCCAATATCACCGCTGAGAAAAAAATAAGAGAGTATTATGGAACTTGCACCTGTTCGTCACGATTGGACCCACGCTGAAGTTAAAGCATTATTTGAAATGCCATTTAACGATTTACTTTTTAAAGCCGCATCGGTTCACCGTGCTAACTTCAACCCAAATGAAGTGCAAATTTCTACGTTGTTATCAATTAAAACAGGCGCTTGCCCAGAAGATTGTAAGTATTGCCCGCAGTCGGGGCATTACCGAACTGATTTAGAACGCGAACGCTTAATAGAAGTAGAAAAAGTAGTAGAGCAAGCACGCCTTGCAAAACAAAAAGGCGCGACCCGTTTTTGTATGGGCGCTGCATGGTCAGATCCAAAAGACAGAGACATGCCATACATTTCGCAAATGGTTAAAGAAGTAAAAGAGCTAGGGTTAGAAACCTGTATGACGCTAGGCAAACTCACTAACGAAAAAGCCCATGAACTTAGAGACGCAGGGCTTGATTACTACAATCACAACCTTGACACGTCACCTGAGTATTACGAGCAAATTATATCAACCCGTACTTTTCAAGATAGATTAAATACCATTGACCACGTACGCGATGCCGGTATGAAAGTATGCTCGGGCGGAATAGTCGGCATGGGCGAGCAAGCAAGCGACCGCTTTGGACTACTTATGCAACTAGCTAATTTGCCACAACAGCCAGAAAGTGTGCCTATTAATATGCTCGTTAAAGTTAAAGGCACTCCGCTTGAAAACGTAGACGATTTAGATCACTTTGAATTTATACGTACCATAGCAACAGCGCGCATTATGATGCCACACAGTTATGTACGTTTATCGGCAGGGCGTAACGCCATGAACGAGCAAATGCAATCGATGTGCTTTTTTGCAGGCGCTAACTCAATATTTTATGGTGATAAACTCCTTACCACCGAAAACCCAGACGCTGATGCCGATATGAACCTAATTAAAAAATTAGGTATGAACCCAGAAAAACGTCACGACTATTCAGACGAAGCAGTCGAAGCCTCGCTTTCATCGCAAGTAGCCGACAAAGCAACCTCTGAATTGTTTTACGAAGCGTAGGCTTATATCAATGCCTTTTGATTTTATAAATACGCATCTGCAGGCTCGCCAGCAAGGTGCGTTACTTCGTAAACGCCACGTAGTACATCACACTACAGCGCGCACCATAACGGTTAATAATAAAACCTACCTTAACTTTGCCAGTAACGACTACTTAGGCTTTGGTGATGTGGCTGTTAATCTTAATGACTCCCACGCATTAGGGAGTCACAGCTCAGCATTGGTTACGGGTTATCAGGCCCAGCAAAAAGCGCTTGAACAATACTTATGTGAGCAATTTGGTTATGGCGCAGCAATGCTATTTAACTCAGGGTTTAGCGCTAATAGCAGCGTAATTAAAGCGTTGTTTCAAGATAAAGCCGCTGCGCAAAACAGCGCTATTTTTCAAGATAAGTTAAATCATGCAAGCTTGATTGACGGTGCTATGCACTCAAACGCGGCATTAGTGCGTTTTAATCACAACGACATGAATCATTTACGTTCACGGCTCGAAAAATCAAAAGCGCAAAACAAGCTAATTATAAGCGAAGGCGTATTTTCGATGGATGGCGATACCGCGCCTCTTAAAGAATTACTCGCACTTACAAAACAGCATAACGCATGGCTAATGATTGATGACGCACACGGTTTTGGTGCATTAGGTAAAACTGGTTTGGGCAGTTGCGAAGCGTTTATTACTCAAACGCTGCCAGATATATTAGTCATTACCTTTGGTAAAGCAGTGGCTAGTAGTGGCGCGTGTGTATTAGGCAGTAAACAGTTTATTGATTACATGCTGCAATTTAATCGCGATTACACGTATTCAACCGCTATGTCGCCGCTTATGGCAAGTCACACTCTTGCGCGTATTAAAAACATAAAAACAGCCAATGATAAACGCGATAAGCTAAATGCCAATATTGCATTATTTAAGCAACTCACTAAAACCCATAATATTGCAGTAATGGAATCAAATACAGCCATACAGCCCATTGTATTAGGTTGTGCTGAGCAAACGTTACAAGCGGCAGATAAACTTAAACAACAGGGTATTTGGCTCACTGCAATTAGACCGCCGACGGTTGCACATAACACCTCACGTTTACGCATTACTTTAACCGCCGCACATACCGAGCAAGACATAACGCACTTAGTTAAGCATTTAGTAGGTGCAATAGCATGACTGCTCAGCCAGTATTAAAAACAGATCTAGTACAAACACAACTTGTAAAACCGTGCCTAGTGAGTAGCGATTCAAATAAAGAATTAAATAAGGAGCCAAATCGAGAGCTAAACAAGGAGCTTAAAAAGTCTACACAAAGTAAGTTTTCAAAGGCGGCGGCGAGTTATAACACCCATGCAAATGTACAAAAACATGCTGCGAGCGATCTATTTGCGCTAATAAAACCAGGCATTAATAAAAATAAGCTTTGTGTTGATTTAGGCGCAGGCCCGCTTGTTAATACACACACATTACAAAGCGTATTTGCAAGCGTTGTGGCAATGGATTTGAGCTTAAACATGTTGCAAAGTAGTGATTTAACCACACCCAAAATATGCGCCGATATGGATAACTTACCGCTACAAGCAAACAGTGTTGATGTTATTTACAGTAATTTTGCAGTGCAGTGGTCTGCTAATTTTTCGGCTTTAATGCAATCACTTTACAGCATATTAAAACCAGGCGGGCAGGCGTACATAAGCACTGTGGTAGAGGGCTCACTAAACGAAATAAAAACGGCCTTTGCCGCGCTTGATTCTAACAGCCACATAAATACCTTTAATAGTGAACTGTATATAAACCAATCAGTCCAAAAGGCAGGCTTTACTATTAATAGTGCTAAAAAACGTATTTACACCGATGAATACACAACACCTTTAAAAGCTATTGCTTCAATTAAGGCTATTGGCGCTACCACGCAAAATCATACCAATACGCGCCAAGGGTTACTTACCAAATCGGCGCTACAAAAAGTATGCAGTGCGTATCCGCTTATAAATAATAAAGCATGTGTGTCTTATCATGTGGTGCTGTTATCATTAGAAAAAAGCCATTACAAAAAAGCGATTAATTGCTTAAGTTAAAACTTAAAATTAAACCAAACTTAGATTCAGATCATAAGGCAACGCATGAAAGAATTTTTTATAACAGGCACCGACACCGATGCCGGAAAAACCCACGTTACCAGTTTGCTACTAAAGTTACTTGCCCAACATAAAAAACAAGCCATTGGCTTTAAACCCCTTGCTGCTGGCTGCGAAATGGCGTTCGATCAACTAGTAAACGCCGATGCCCTTATACTAATGGAAAGCGCAACAGTGAGCGCTAAATACGACGTAGTAAATCCGTTTGCGTTTGCACCGCCTATTGCACCTCACATAGCCGCTGAGCAAGTTGGAGTGAGTATTACTGTAGATAAACTAAGTGATGCTTATAAAAACGTAAAACAACAGGGCGCCGACATTATACTTACCGAAGGCGCTGGTGGTTGGGCATTACCTATTAATAAAAACGATTATTTATACGACTGGGTTAAAGCAGAAAAAATGCCGGTAATACTCGTTGTTGGCATGAAGCTAGGTTGCTTAAATCATGCATTACTAACCGCTGCGCATATGCAAAGTATGGGAATAAACTGCGTTGGCTGGATTGCAAACCAAGTAGATAAAAACATGGACGAGTACCAAGCAAACCTTGATTCACTTAAAGCACGTTTACCGTTTCCAATACTTGCTATAAGCCCCTACAGCGAGCAAACTCCTAAGTTACAAATATACAAAAGCTTGCTTAGTGCGTTATCTATAAACACTTAAGTGGTTTTTAAAAAAAAGTTACTTTTTTAGGTAAATCTTGAAATAGTCAGCCTTAGTACACATATAAACGTTTATAAATACATAGCTTGCTTAAAGACAATGTTACTAAGGACATAACGACTATATGACGCACCCATTTATTGAAAACTACGCCCCAGATGCGCACGTAAGCGCTGAGCCAAAGGCACTAAACTATGGCTTACCTAAAAAACGCGTAGGTATAATAGGTGGAGGCACAGCTGGCGCCACAATAGCCATTAGACTTGCTGCGTTAGGGCTAGAAACTTATGTGCTTGAAAAGAAAAAGTCGTTAATTGATGGCCCTCCAATGTGCCATTTGCATGCGGGTGGCAACTTATATCGTGAAATACCCGACGAAGACTGCATAGATTTACTCAAGCAATGTATAGATATTGCGCGCCTTTATCCTTACACCATCGATGTTCGCCCCACAGTATTTGCAGTGCCCAAGCGCGATGACGATTCACCGGAGGACTTATTTCCGCGTTTAAATAAATTAGTAAAAGCCTACAGCGAGCTTGTAGAGCAAGACAGCGCTAATAAAGTATTAGGCGAGCCTGAGCATTATTATCAGTTATATAGTTATGAGCAAATGCTAAAGCTTGCTAAGCAAAAACAAGTAGCCAAGCCCACGTCGTTAGATGAGTGGATGATACCCGTTGCTAAGCATTTAGATTTAGACAAGCTAAAGTTTCCGCTTATCGTTGCACAAGAATATGGCTGGAATATTTTTCGTTTATCGGCCAGTGCACAACTCGCCCTTGCACAGTACAAACACGCTCACGTTTTAACAAGCACCAGTGTTAAAAATGTATCGCCAGTTATAAATACCAATAATGATAAGCAAACACTTAAGTGGCGCATTGAATATCAATCAGAGCCAAGCCTTGATGAACAACCTGATACTTCAACCAATACACAAGCCGATACACAAACCATTGAGGTAGATTACCTTATTAATGCGTGTGGTTTTCAAACCGGTATTATTGACGACCTCGTTGGGGTAGATGTAAAACGCATGGTTGAATTTAAAGCCTCTTACATTACTCATTGGCAAGGTGCTGGTGGGCAAATACCCGAAATAATTATTTATGGTAACCGTGGTACGCCAGAAGGTATGGCGCAGCTAACCCCTTACCCTAACGGATACTTTCAAATACATGGCATGACAAACAACATTACATTGTTTAGTGATGGGTTAGCTGATGCCACGCCAATGAGCGCACAACCTAAACTTCCCAATAAATACCTGCATTATATTAAAGATGGCTGGGACAAAGCAGCATTGCAAACACGTACCCAAACAGCAATTGATTATGTAGCCGAGTTTGTCCCTGCGTTTAAAACTGCTAATAAACAAAATAATGCCTTGTATGGCGGGCAGCAAATCCCAGGGGATGACGACACTTTGCGCGTAGCCGATGTAAGTTTATATTCGCATATTAGTTACGCACGGGCCGAAAATGTAAAAGCATCGTCAACGTTAATAGCGGCAGATCAAATAGTGGGTGAGTTTATAAAATTAGGAATAATAAGTAGCGATCCTGCTGTAAATCATCACCGAAGTACCCACCAATGGTCGTACCTTAAACATAATAGCGGCGACAAAATTGACGAAGTTGCACGCATATTGGCACACGAGCGTGGTTTTCCAATTGATATGGCAGAGCTTAATAACAGCTTGTAATAAGCTGACTTATAAAGAAACTTTAGTCTTAAATTTGCTGTAAAACCCTTCTTAAAAAAATTATCAATAAACACATAAATAACACTTGTGTTATGACATAGTTTGTCACAGAATAGCGCTAACGTTATGACATAGTGTGTCATAACGCAGTGGTTGCTTTAACCTAATTTAATTTTATGTTCGGTGATCAAACCTATTTTTGTGAGGACAATATGAAACGTATATTTTTGTTTTTATTAACTAACCTAGCGGTTATGTTGGTATTAGGTGTAGTGCTTTCAATAATAATGAGTGCGCTGGGCTTAAGCCATCGTAGCCTTGGCGGAATTTTACTTATAGCCACAGTATTTGGTTTTGGTGGATCGTTTATTTCGTTATTTATGTCGAAATGGATCGCTAAAAAATCAACAGGCGCGCACGTAATTACGCAGCCTCGAAACGAAACCGAACATTGGCTTGTACAAACGGTATCTGCGCAAGCACAAAAAGCAGGTATCAAAATGCCAGAAGTGGCTATTTACGACAGCCCAGAAATGAACGCGTTTGCAACGGGCCCAAGTAAAAACAACTCGTTAGTGGCAGTAAGCACAGGCTTAATGCACAACATGACCAAAGATCAGGCCGAAGCCGTACTTGCCCACGAAGTATCGCACGTGGCTAACGGCGACATGGTAACGCTTACGCTAATACAAGGCGTGGTAAATACCTTTGTAATATTTGCCGCAAAAGTACTGGCAGGCATTGTAGATAACTTTATTAATAGCGATGAAGAAGAGGGCGGCAGTAGCTGGACATACTTTTTATTCGATATGTTATTCCAAGTATTATTTGGTGTACTAGCAAGCATAGTGGTTGCAAGTTACAGCCGTAAACGTGAGTTTGCAGCCGACAG
The DNA here is from genome assembly GCF_014163655.1 of Pseudoalteromonas sp. SR45-1. Lineage (NCBI taxonomy): Bacteria > Pseudomonadati > Pseudomonadota > Gammaproteobacteria > Alteromonadales > Pseudoalteromonadaceae > Pseudoalteromonas > Pseudoalteromonas sp. SR45-1. Next base: position 153,194 of record NZ_JACJDR010000001.1, read on the forward strand.
CGGCGCAGCAAAACTAGTTGGTGCTGACAAAATGCGTTCCGCCCTTGAGCGATTAAAGCAAAACCATCCTTCGCAATTAGAAGGCTCAATGATGGCTTTTGGTATTGCAAGTGGCAAAGGTGTTGCTGAGCTGTTTTCATCGCACCCGCCGCTTGATGCGCGAATAGACGCACTACGCAAGTAACTATGTAAGTTAGTAAATATTCTAAGCCAGCTTAACCGCTGGCTTTTTTATGTTTACGTTAAAATGCTAAAATACAATGAACTGTATTTATATACAGTATCTTATGTTGGTTTATAAAATCGTTACTTTTTTAAGCTATATGTGTTTACGGGGTTCTTTAGCATGAGTAAACTAAAATACCTTAAAGTCAGCAATGCTGCTGGTTTTAATACTTAACATTTAATACTTAACAAGGACGGTTATTGTAGTGGAAAAGGTGCAACACACTAAAAAATGCATTATGTGCTTTAGCACTATAGATTCACGGGCTAAAAAATGCCCGCAATGCACCTCACTTCAAGCTAAATATTCTAACTTAGAAAACAATCCCATTATTATTGGTGCATTAGCGCTCAGTATTGTTGGTATTTTTGGGTTTATTTTTTATCAAAATATTTATGTAGCAGGGCTTGAAGACCAAGCACAAAAAAACTTAATCGCTAATGTAAGCCAAATTAATACTAAAAATGAAAACGATGCATTGTATGTTGCATGTATAGGGCAGGTAAAAAACGAATCAAACTTCGCCTTTAAAAATATAAAGTTTAAGGTCGATTTTTTAACAGATCAAAACACGCTAGTCGATACGCTATCAATAACCGACGAAGACCTAATAATACTTCCTAATGATTCAACAAACTTTAGAGTAAGAGGTATTGCGCAAAAACAAGCGGCTAGTTATAACAAGTGCCAAGTAACAATAACCGATGCCTGGGCTTATAAATAAGCTATAAATCACTTACAAATTTATTATTAGCAGTTAGCTAAACCACTCGCTTTTTTATATGTAATATTAGTTATTGACTTGCAAGCCACTAAATCCAAAATTTATATAAGCCATTTTCCTAGAGCGATTAAGAATATGGATGATTTATTACTTAAGTAATCGTTTATACACTCCTTGTAACTTGCAAGTGAGGGATCGAAAATGAGCTTGATTGATGAAAGTACAAAGGATTTTGGAAGCATGAGCGTGTTGCTTCACAGCTTAGGAACTGATTGCTACCGCATTGAGTGGAATAGCAGAATGACCGGAGCCTCAATAAGCTTAATTCGTGTTAAAAAAAACGAATATATAGTTGTGCGAAAATGGGCAACCGCCCGCAATATAGATGACGTATCAGCAGAGTTTGATCGGGCTAACCAAGCACTAATTCATTTTTTAAATAATGTAGATGTAATTAAAAGTAAAAACGAAAGTATTGTTGCTGCTAAAGAGCATTGCATAAACTTATTTACCTCAGCTGAGGGCTTAAAACCAATTAGCCATCCGAGCCTACCTACGCCACGCTTACAAGAAGCCATAGGCAAAGAAGTGATTGTAAAATCAAGTTTAGGCAACTATCTAATATCAAAAGGCATGCTATTACAGCTATTAGGTAATCAAGCCGAGATCCAAGTTAATCCCGACCACCTTGACGAAGGCCAATTAAGGCAAAAGTTTTATACCAAACAAGTTCATGTTTGCTAGTTAATTGCGCCATCAAAACTCAAAGGCAGCTTTACTTTAATGGTAAAGCCATTTTGTTTAAACACCTTAAAAGTGCCGCCTAATGCCGTAGTGCGCTCCTCTATAAACGCTAAACCGTAGTGACCTGAGTTATCTGTTGGGGTTACTAAAGTCCCGTTATCGCTAATTGTTAACTCAATAAATTCGTCGCTGTTTATTATATTTATAATCAGTTTGCTGGCATTGCTGTGCTTCATACAATTGGTTACTGCTTCTTGGCAAATTCGGTAAATAGCTATTTCGTGATCTTTTGAAAGGCTATTATCTAACTTAAATTGTGGCTGATACCTAATATTTGCCTTGTGCAGTAAGTTTTTTAGTCGCCCTTGTGTTATTGCCTTTTCTAAACCGAGTTCATCTAGCTCACGCGGGCGAAGATAATGCATTAATTGATAAACAGAGTCATACATCGAATTAGCATTGTTTTTTAATGTAGTCACAAACGATTGGGTATCTTCGTTACTAAGGTGCGACAAAATAGCTAAATCTGTTTTTAATGCCGTTAGGTTTTGCCCTAATTCGTCATGCAACTCTTGCGAAAGGTGCTTTCGCTCGTTTTCTTGCACCGACACCATTTTGGCAGCCAGCGCCGTGTTTTGAGTTAGCTGCTCTTTAAGCTCTTTATTGGTTTGCTTTAACTCGTTGTTTTTACGTTTAAGCTCAGTAATTGCAGCGCCTAAAACCATACTGGTAATTGCGTTTGCTAAAATAAATAACTGGCTAATGTAGGTATTGCTAGGCTCGTGCGTAATGCTTGCTTCAACAATTATTAACGCGTTAATAAGCGCTGCACTGCTTACAGCCCCTAACGAGCCATACTTATACGAAAACCAAATTATCGGTAATAACGATGCAAGCCTTAATAGCGGGTAGGTGTCTGGGCGAACCGCATAGACAAAAAATATAATTAATATAAAACACACTAAAGTGGCTACTAGGCCAAATAACTTAGTGAGCCTGACTGTGTTAAAACTGTATTTAGAATCGTAAATTAACATAATAAAAGGGGCAATTAACAACGAGCCAGTAATATCGCCTAAGCACATGTTTAACTGATACTGTAGTAGCTCTTTTGCAACCAATACATTTGTAAATTCAAACGCACTGGCAAACAAAAACCACTTTATAGATGTACTCGCAACACAAAGCAGTATTAACGAAAGTATACCTAGGCTGTAGTTAATGCTTGGCGGCCAACGGCTATTTTTAAACACATAAACAAGCGCTATAAAACAAAGCTCCTGCCAAAAGCCATGAAATAAATCAAACTCCCAAACCCCACTGTATGTTAAACCAAGCTGTGCAGCTAAGGCGCGCGACACAACCCATAAGGTGAGCCAATAGCGTGTTGGAGTGAGTAAGTAAAACGCAATTTTTACGCCTGCGGGAATAAATATCGCGCTGCTCTCTGGTACTGTTTCAAGGTTTTGGCTAACCCAAAAAGCGGCAAGTGAAGCAATAAAGTAAATTAGCCCCACCAATAACTGTTTAGCTACCTCTTTGTATGCGGTAGTAAAACTAACATTAGATAAAGAAGAAACGTTAGGTAAGTTCATCTAACTGTATTACTCCCGCATCAATTGCAATTTTGAGCAGTTCAAACGAGGTAGTAACATTAAGTTTGCTGTATATGTTTGCTTTGTGTACATGTGCTGTTTTAGGCATTATTTCGAGTATTTGCGCCACTTGTTTAGCGTTTAACCCCTTAGAAAATAACGGAAGGGCTTCAAGCTCTCTGTTAGTAAGCACAGTTAATGCTAAATTTTCGCTACTCATCGAAAAATTTACGTCTTCACTAATGTATCTTTTACCTAAAGCGACCGCTTTAACTGCATCTATTAGTTCATCAGAGGCAGAGCGCTTAGACACATAACCCAAAGCGCCTAATCGCAAAGCATTGCTTACATAAGGTTCGTGGTCGTGCATGGAGGCAACAATACTTTTAATATGCGGGAAAGACTCTTCAAGGTACGATAAAAAAGAAAGGCCAGTTTCAGTGCCGTTAAGCGATATATCAACAATAAATATATCAGGTTGTTCAAGCTCTACAGCCAGCTTGGCTTCTGTTACGCTGCAGGCTTCAATAATTACTTTCCAATCTGGTTGTAACTCTAAAAGCTTTTTAAAGCTGTCTCTTACTAATTGATGATCTTCTATGATGCCAATGAGCATTTAAATCTCCTTTTATGCTTAAAATACAGCGGGGCGGGTAACTAATTACCTAAAACGTTTTAAATGGGTTACCTCACTTAAAAGCAAGGTAACAAAACCAGTGGTTCTAAATTGGTAATTAGTTGCTGGTGGAGAACAACTAAGATCTTTTTACAGCAGCTTATTATTACTGAGAAAGAATAATATCAGCAATACCTTCGGCAGATAGTATTTCAATCCAGTAGCCGTCAGGGTCTTTAATAAATGCTAAGCCTTTCATTGAGCCATCATCTGGTTTTTTAACAAACTCAACATCGTATTTTGCAAAGCGCTCACAGGCTTCGTAAACATCCGGTACGCTAATACCAATATGGCCAAAGCCTTTGGGCTCTTGGTTACCGCTGTGGTAGCCCTCAAAGCTGTCGTCGCTTTCAGTGCCCCAGTTATGGGTTAACTCAATTAGCGCAGGGCGACGAAACACCCATTCTGCTTTAGTTCTATCATCACCTTGCGGTAATTCTTGTTCGTAGCCTAAAAAGTAAAGCGTAAACTTCATACCAGGAAAATCATACTTACCTAACAGCTTCATACCTAATACATTTTGGTAAAATTCGAGCGACGGCTTTGGATCTTTAATACGTAACATAGTTTGTTGCATAACAAAGCCCTGAGTGGCCTGTTCAACTTGTTCTGGAGATTCGTTATAGTTAGACATGGTGATCCTTTCTAATAATTAAAAAGCGAAAATAGAGATATAATGCTTAAACCATCATAATCAACCGTAGTTTAAATTTAAACTGTCTAGGTCAAATCATATAATAAAAACAAGGAATTTTATGGCTATAACTATAACCACAGGCACCATTGATGATATAACCGCAGTGAGTGAATATATCCCTGAACTACTAACAGCCATTGATAGTGACACTTTACGTAACCGTTTAGAAAACAAAAAAACATTGATATTAGTAGCACATAAAGAAGATACATTAGTTGGTTTTAAAATTGGCTATGAGCTATCTAATACACAATTTTATAGTTGGCTTGGTGGAGTGCATTTTAACTATCGTAGATTAGGTATTGCTAAAAAATTACTTGTCCAACAAGAAAAGTGGGCTTATGAACAAGGCTTTACCGATATACACGTAAAATCGATGAACCGGTTTCCTCAAATGCTGACTATGCTAATCACCAATGATTATCATGTTTGTGGCTACGTTGATAATCAAAGCACAGAGCTAAGTAAAATTAAGTTTGTAAAACAACTAACAAAGTAGATGCAGGCACTTTATTCATCGTTATTTAACTTAGCGCCATGTAGGGTTATAAGTAAAAGCTAATTGCCACCTTTAATAGCAAGGAACCACTATGTTTTATGATAATATGCAGGGGTTATTACGTGTACTTACAATAGGTGTACTGGGTTATATCGCGCTGGTGTTTTGGCTTCGTGTATCGGGTAAACGTACGCTTTCAAAATGGAACGTGTTCGACTTTATAGTCACCATTGCGCTGGGCTCTATTTTAGCCTCGGTGATTATTTCAAAAAGTGTTCCGTTAGCTGACGGCATACTTGCCTTTGTAGTATTAATAGGGCTGCAATATATTATTACGTGGCTTAGTGTGCGCTCGTCAAAATTTGCAGCGCTTATAAAAGCAGAACCCACGCTTTTAATGAGTGATGGTGAATACTGCACGGCTGCACTTAAATCACAGCGGGTAACAAAATCAGAAATTCGCGCCGCTATTCGTGGCGCTGGTATACTAGCCATAGAAGATGTAGCCGCTGTAGTGCTAGAAACCGATGGCAGTTTTAGCGTACTTAAGCAAAATAACAGCGGCTTAAAAACCGCGTTAAGTGATGTAAGCGAGCAATAAAGTTAGGCGGTAGAACTTATATTAATTAAGGCAGGCTTTTTACCTGCCTTAATTTGTATTAAAGCCTAATTTATTTAGCGTGCTGCTCTAACAAACTAAAGGTAGGTAGGCGCCATTTAAAGTGTATTGACGCCATTCGTATTAAGTAGCCTGCAACAAGGCTTGCAATAATGCTGATGTTGTCATCAATATTGTAATGGTGTAGTGCCAAGAATAAGCAGGCAACAAGTAACGATACACTCGCGTATAGCTCGTTATGTAATACAAGTGGCGCTTGGCGACATATTAAATCACGCAGTAACCCACCAAAAACACCCGTAACAACCGCAGCCACTACACAAATACCGTAATGCAGCCCCATATTTAGTCCCACTTGGCAACCAATAATACTAAAGGCAGCTAAACCAAGGGCATCCAAGCGCATAAATATACCTTTAAATTTAACCACCCATTTAGCCAGCCATGTAGTTACAATGCCGGCAATACAGGTAATTAATAAATACTCTGGGTGTTGTACCCACGTAAGCGGGTAATTGCCTAGTAATATATCTCGAACGCTACCACCACCAATTGCTGTAGCGCTGGCTACTAGCACTACGCCAAACCAATCCATTTTCATTCGTCCTGCGCTAAGTGCGCCAGTCATGGCTTCTGCGGTAATACCAATAATATAAACAATCGTTAATAGCATGAGATAATCACTTAAAATACGTGCGTAAAAATAAGGTGTGGATTGTATAGATAAATTAAGTAAATAACGAATGAAAAATCGTACTAAAAACGGTTAATTCAGATAGAAATAGCTAATGACAAAACCTAGTGTAAACAAGCTGTTAAGTTGGTAGGTGAGTGCGTAATGGTTGATGTGAATTAAAGGACATTTGGCCGTAAATTATAAATAAAATAAGTTGAGGTTTAGTTGTTTTTAGCACGGTTATTTTTCAGCTAAATTTAATAACTTAGTTTAATAGTTAAGTTTAATAATTTGGTTTAGTAGGTAAAGCGTAAAATTAACGCAATATGAATATTTAGTTGCATGGTTTTAATTTAGGAACGTATAATAACAAGTGTTAACTAAATGGAATTTTCGTAAAACGCAGCTTAAGCATAACAGGCGGATACATGCACAAAGGATTGTTAAAGTCGTGGAAAACCGACAAAGGTTTTGGTTTTATTAAATCAGACACCCTAGAACACGACACATTTATACACATATCAGCGCTCAAACACATGAGCCGCAAGCCAAAAGTTGGCGACACCATTTATTTTGAAGTTGCTACGCAGCCCGACGGTAAAACCAAAGCAATTAACTGCCGTATAGAAGGCGTTGCAGAGCTTAAAGCACCTTACCAAAAACACAATCAACAGCCGCATCGCATTGCCAAATCTAATTTTACCAGTAGCTTTTTGGGCAAAGTTGCCTCAATTAGCATTATCGCTGTGCTTGGCTTTGTCGCAGTAAATAAATACAACCATTATCAAAGTAACGAGCAATTTAATAGCCAAACACCTGTTATCACCAACGCCGATTTAGCCACCTTTGATGAGCAATATCCAAAAATCGTTATTCCTAAAAGCACGCAAAATTTTACGTGTGATGGCAGGCAATATTGTACTGAAATGCGCTCACGCGAAGAGGCTGTGTTTTTTATAAATAACTGCCCAAATACAAAAATGGATGGTGATGGGGATGGAAAACCTTGCGAGAGTGATACACGATTTTAAAGGGTCGGGTTATAAAGCTTTCAGCTTTAAATAAAAATAGATTTAATTAATGGCTGTGTATAAATATAGCCATGTAAGTTTTGTCCCATAACATTATTGAAAGTCGTTTTGGGGCTAAATAACAATGGTCATTAAACAACCCTTGTAGTTCGTTGTTACCAGTAGAGTTATTTAGTGTAATTATTTAACAATGTAATGTACGCAGTTTAGAGGGGTTATAACCTAATAAATTGGAGTTCAATAAGCTGTTAGCTTTTCGGAGTAGAATCGAACATGGATGATTATCAAAATCCCCTTCCGGGAAAAACATATATAAGTCCTTCTCTCCAATCATTCGGAAATAAGGAGCGTAGAGTTCGGATAGCTTCAAAAATACTTCCATCAGAAGATGGTTACGAATATGTAAAAGAGCGAGATGAAGTTGTTCTACGGAAGAAACAAGATGCTAAAACATACATAACAGCTAAGTTTCTTGAGGATACAAGACAAACTTTTGTACTCACAGTTCAAAAATTTATGACAGAAACAGGTCAACCTTATGGCTCTGGTTTCTCTTTTGTCGATGAAGAGATTGGTCGCTTTTGTGAATTCTTAGCAAATATTCAGGCTGTAGATTTTAAAACTAGATCTAAAGTCAATATTACGGATGAAGAACTTAGAAAAATAGCTTTAACAACTCACCAAGCAAAAACCTTTGTTACTGAAAACCAAGAGCTATTTGCTGAAGCCTTGAAATCAGAAGTGACAACGGAGGACTTAATTGCTGTAGGTTTCAGAAAGAAGCAGTTGAGTGTATATAGTCAGCTTCTAATTGACCAAAATTATTTTGATGATATTAAAAAAAGAAAAGGCTGTACTAATGAAGGTCTCTGGCAAAAATACTTTGAAAAAAACCCATGGATATTTGGTTATGGGTTAGGTTACATATTCTTGTCTGGTTTAGATGACAGGAAATTAGAACAAGTAGTCCAAGGGTTTAGCGTAGTATCACACGGTAAACGTGTTGATGCGTTAATGAAAACAAAAGGTATTATATCTAACCTTTGCTTTATAGAAATTAAAACTCATGCAACAGATTTACTTGAGACAAAACCTTATAGGTCTGGATGTTGGGCACCATCAAAAGAACTGGCGGGAGCTATTGCACAAGTACAGGGTACTGTTGCTTCGGCCGTGGAAAATTTATCGAGTAAAATTACCCCTAATGATAAAGTAGGGGATCCTACTGGTGAAGAAATCTTTAATTATCAACCAAAATCATACTTGGTAATCGGAAGTATGGATGAGTTTGTATCTGATAATGGTGTGAATAAAGACAAACTGAGGTCGTTTGAATTATTACGTAAAAATACATCAAACCCCGAGATTATAACATTTGACGAACTATATGAGCGTGCAAGATTTATCGTTCATAACAACCAAAGCTAACAAGAACATTAAACGGAAAATTTACGGTTGGCTGTTTTCGCTCCTCAAAAATTTTAGCCAACTACAAATTTCCGCTTATGTAAGCGTTAAACGCAAGTCGAGTATCATCAGCATGGAGGCATTATGAACCAAGTAGAAATTCTTGTTTTAGCTAATTCAATAAAACACCATCAACACTGTATTGCAGGGAAATACCTTGCGAGTGGCCAGTGGGTTCGACCAGTTTCAAATGAAGCTGGTGCAGAACTTAACCATAATCAGGCGAAATATCAAAATCCATATGGAACTTTTACTGTAAAGCCATTACAGAAAATATTCATGAATTTTTCTCGCCATGTTCCTTTAACCCATCAGCCAGAAAACTACCTAATTGACGATACTGTTTGGCGTCAAAATTACTCTATTGATTTAAACGAGTTAAATAATCACCTAGACCATCCTGATAGTCTTTGGGGGGAAGGAAATCGTGTTCCATATATTCAAATTCAACTTGGAACAATTAAAATTGAACAGTCACTTTACTTAGTAAAAGTTGATAATATTCAGTTGTATATGAAAGATGATAAAAGAAAAATATCTTTCAAATATAACGAGTTTGATTATGAATTACCTGCAACAGATCCAAATTTTGACAATCTTTTCGGCGATTTCTCGAAAATTTGTGGGGTAATATGTGTAAGTCTCGGAGAGGAATTTCAAGGCAATTGTTATAAACTAGTCGCCACTATCTTTTAAGGGGGTAAAATGGATATTTTTACTATCGGATTTACTAAAAAAAATGCAGAAACTTTTTTTAATTTTATTAAAGCATCCAATGTTTCAACATTACTTGATGTGCGTTTGAACAATGTTTCGCAACTTGCGGGCTTTGCGAAAAGAGACGATTTAAAATTCTTTTTAAAAGAGTTGTGTGGTACAGAATATATTCATACTCCAGAACTTGCACCAACAAAAGATATGTTAAGCCTTTATAAAAAAGGTGAAATGCCATGGGAAAAATATGAGGACAAGTTTCTAAATTTGATGTCTCAGCGACAGATAGAAAAGACGGTAAAACCTACTTTATTAGACCACGGTTGTTTACTATGCAGTGAGCATGAGCCCCACCTATGCCATAGGCGCTTAGTTGTGGATTACTTGAACGAAAACTCAGAGTTAGACTTGAAAGTTAAGCACTTATATTAAATGAAAAATATTTTAATTCTTTATCCAAAGCAATTTAATTGCTTTGAGAAATTTAAAAGAAAAGTCCTAAGGATAACTGAGAATATAAACTTATTCTCAGTTTTGTATTTGGATGATCATAATAACTTGATTAATCGGTTATTTTCACAAGAAAACACCAGTGTAGCTTTATCACAAATATCTGAAATTGCTCTGGACAACATTACTCATGCCATTATATTTGATGATGGTGAAGAATTTGTGGATGAGACTCTACTACTGGAAAATAATAAAATTCCATTGCGTAAAATTCAAATTAAAATAACTCGTGTGATTAATATCAAAAAAGATAGCCAGTTTTCTTCTCAAAAATCCACTTCAGAATATGAGTATATTGGTCGTGGATCTTACTGGGGTAATCCATATTCGATGTATGAAGAAGGCGATAGTCGAGAAGAAGTTATAAGAAAATATAAATACGATTTTGATTATGAAAAATTTCTTAATAAAGACAAATCCGAGGTTTATAAGTTAGAAGGAAAGCGATTGGGATGTTTTTGCAAACCTCAAAGTTGTCATGGCGATGTATTAGCTGATTTTTTAAATTCATGGGATGACGGTAAGTAGCGCTTAATGGCCAACGTAAAAGAAATTAATAAGAAAAAGAAATTAATAAGACACCCATTCTGAAATTAATAAGACACCCTTTCTTAATTTTGCTCTTTTAAAATTAAGGACTACGTTTTAGTTAGTTCAAAAAGAAGGGATTAACAGTGAAAGGGATTAACAGTGACACCCACCTTAAATTTTGCTCTTTTCAAAATTTAGGACTACGTTTTAGTTAGTGCAAAAAACGAGCAGGGTTTCTTATGGCAATTGCAAGAAAGCGTCAAGTAAGTTTGGTTGATACAAAATACTATCACTGTATTTCACGCTGTGTTCGTCGTGCATTTTTATGTGGAGAAGACCGTTTTAAATAAACAAGACACCCATCTTAAATTTCAGCTTAGTCAGCAGTGCAGAGCAAGTTTTCGGAGTATTAAAAAATGGACTTTGTTATATGCTTAATTTTATTTTTATTGTTCTATATTTTAGTCAATTATATCCAAAGCATTATTGGGTTTTACCCTAAACTAGCTAGAGAATATAAAACGGATTTAATTATTTCTGATTCCTCACTTTTAAAATCAAGCAGTATGTACTTGACGAATGTGGCAGATATTTCTCGTGAGAAAAGCAGTGAATATCGGACTTGGCTAAATATCAAATCATTTCAGCAAGGTATATTTATAAGCCAAAAACGGATGTTGATTCTACTATTTCCCAGGAGTTTTTTAATACCGTGGGAGCAAATTAGTTTAATAAAAGAAAAAACTAATTTTCTTAAAAATCAATATCTTTATAAAGTCGAATGTAAAAAAGAACCTGTTTATATCATTACGAAATTCGATTTATTAAAAAGCGTAAGTAACAAGAATTTACGAGAATAAATGAAGTCAAATCTTGACTTTACACACCAAAGCTTAACTGAGTTAAATCGCTTTGATATAAGCCATTATCCTCTTTAAAAGCGAAGCGCCTCATAGCCTCTTTGTGAATTAGTCTTTAGATTACTAAGAGGGAACAAACTAGGAATGCGCTGAGCGTATACTTTAAACGTAAACATCGGCGAATTAGCATCTCTAATAAACGCCGATGTTTATAACTTATTTAAATAAGCACATTACTTGTAAGGTATTAAACCTTAGTCTGCTTTACGGTAAAGGCTTATTAAACATATTGCTAAAAGTAACGTTGCAATCATGCCTGAAGCGCCAGCAACAGCTGATGGAAGGAATCCATCACGGCCAAAGGTAATTAAAATACCATTGGCAAGCATTGCAATTCCGCCAGCTAAGGCTGTAAGTCCGCCAATTGTTTTGCCGCCTTTAGCTATAAAAGACAGGCCAAAAACAAGTGCTGCTAATCCTAATAATAACTTAGCTGCATAGTAAATCATGAATGACAAAGAAACCACGCCACCAATTAAAGGTTGTGCACCCTCTACTGTGCCTGCAACTTTTCCAAATGTTGAAAACAACGTTAGGCCAATGCTTACCTGTACTATGTTTAATATTGCGCTAAATGTGATAGCCGACCAACCTAGTTGAGCGTTTTTAGCTTGCACCATAGTGGTACTTGCAAAGGCCACAAGTACAGTAAACAGCACGGCTTCTAGTCCCCATGCATACTGTCTTGAAAAGCTAATTTCAGCACTGTAAAGGGCAGTAAAAATAGCCTGAGTTATCGCCAACGCTAACAATAACGATGCTGTAATTAGGGTGGTGCGTTTATGTGTAAATTCCATTATGGACCTCTTATAATTTTATATTTGACGCTTTAAAAGTCGCAGTTGCTTTGCATACATCAAACAGATGAAAGTATTGCTGCTATAAGACAGGTAAAGCAGGGTAATTATTTCACTAAAACTAATAAAAATAATAATTAATATCAAATAGAGTAAAACTTGCGCTTTTAATGAACTTAAATTGGCAAAGCCGCATTGAGTTAAGCTATTAAGCCTTTAAAAATTCAGTGACTCTTATCCTTTTTGTGAATTAACCTTTAAATTAAATATTGGGGTGATTTCGACTAACTAAGCTGGCTGTTTATTAGAAAGTAAATTAAAACAATCACTTAAATAAGCATTTATACCCACAAACAATATTTATGGGTATTTTGTGTGACTAAGCCTATAAATGTTATTTATTAAGATAAAAGCCTAAAATGCGACCAATCACTTAATGCGGTAATAGTTTGTTCTGTAGGCGGGGCTACATAGATTAAACCTGTAATTGCAATAACCGATGCCAATGTAATTAATTTATTATCGAAGTCAGCTATTTTTAACGCGGTGCCAAAGGAGCGTTTAATGGTGACATTGCTTAAGTCTACACTGTAAATTTCATCTAGTAATAAATGAATTAACCCACCGATTAAAATAAACCCTCCTGTTAACCAAGCAAAGGTGGCTGCTTGTGTGGTTGTTTGCTCGTTTAGTTGCCACGTTATTTGCGTTGTTAACAGCGCGCATAGCACTAAAAATAATAATGAGTGGCAGCTGCCTCTGTGCACGGTTATCCATTCAAAAATAGGCCTAATAATGTATTTCATAAACCCGTACACCAATAACGGCACTACGATTAGCTCTATAAAACTAATTTCGATTATTAGCTCGGTGGTTATGTAATGCAGCACCAGTAATACAGCGCTCAGTGCAAATAAGTTAAAAATAGTATTGAGCGAGGTTGAGTTATCTGAGTCTATGTCGGGTAATAAGCCGCCAATTGAACCTAAAAACCATAACCAAAGTGCGCCGTTTAAATCAATATGGCCTGCAGTTAATAAAGTGGCCGAGCCTAAACCTGTGATGATGACTGCAGTATTAAGATGAGTATTGAAATTTGCCATTGTATCTCTTGATAGAAAAATAGGTTGGCATTCTAGCAATCAAAAACTTAATTGTTCAATTTACTTTAAAGGTTTGGATGTAAATTTGGTTTAGCGACGTATTTTTATAATAAAGACTATTTGAAAGCCATAAAAATGCTATAGCTTTCGCTATCTAATTACTAATTCATTATATCTAATTTTTTATATCGTCGTAAAAGGCGACTTTTCCTCGGCCTGTTTCTTTTACGTGGTAAAGCATTTTGTCACCATTGATCATTAATTCGAGTAGCTCTTCACCATCATTCGGGCCGACTGCAATACCAATGCTTGCACCCACGGTGCATGTTTTATTTTGTGAAATATAAATGTCTTGTTGTAACTCGTTTAGCAATGCGATTGATTGCTCACGCGTTGCTGCTTTGTTGTAGGTATTAACCTGCCTTGCAACAATAAATTCGTCACCGCCTAGGCGGATACACATATCGTTTTTTTCGTGAAAAAGTGTTTTAAATCTGTGCGCTATTTCAATTAGAACTTTGTCGCCGGCTTCGTGTCCGTAGGTGTCGTTAATGGGTTTAAACTTATCTAAATCAATCATCATAAGCACTAAATGTTCATTATGTTTAATACATTCACGTAGTGCTTTTTTAAGGCGTTTTTCACCGGCGCGTCGGTTTAATAAGCCAGTGAGTGGGTCGTGATCGGCTTCAAAGCGGGTTTGCTGTTCGCGTTCTGCGCGCTCGGTTACATCGTGCAAAATTACTTCTACTAGCTGCTCTTGTTTGGGGTTTCGTTTGGTATCTCTTTGGTCTGTTAACCTTACAAACAAACAATGAAACCATACCGTTTTATAGCAAACTTTACACTCTACATCTAAGGTGGTTTGTGGTGGGTTTTTAGCAGAGCGAATATCTGCCAGTAGGCTTTGTAATTCGTCTACATTGCTAAGTAACTCAGGAAAATGCAAGGTTGGTAATTCTTCTTCACCAGGTACGGTAAAGTAATGCTTAAATGCAGGGTTAAAGGTGGTGATAATGTTTTTGTCATCTAGTAAACAAATACCTGCGCTGGCTTGTTCAAAAATAAGTCTAAATTTAGCTTCTAGCTCTTGAGTTTTTTTACGCAGTGTTTGCTCATTACTAATAGTTAAATGTAGCTCGTGCATTAAGGCATTTATACCTTGGGTTAAACGGCTTATTTCGTCCCGCTTGCCTTGCTTGAAGGTTAGCATTTTAAGGGTTTCTGGCTCGCTTGGATTTATTTTAGCAAAGCTGTCGGTTAGGTTTTGAATTGGTTGTGTAAGCCAGCGCTGAACTACCAGCGATACAAAAAATGCGATAACAATGGATTGAATCAGCATTAAGATAAATTCTTTTATAAGCGCTGACTGTGCTTGTTGTTCAATAAAGTTATCGTCAGGGTATATGGCAAGTACACCTATAAAAGTGTCTTCTATAAAGGGGTGAACTAATTTAATTAAAACAGCTTCATTTTTTTTGTTAGTAGAGCCTTTTGCTATAAATAAATCTATCTCTCCTTTAGGGTTTACTTCTCCTTCTAGGCTTGCACCTTGCACTAAGTCGTTACTGAGTAGGCCGTTAATAATTTCTTGGCTTAATTCTTTGTCATTTAAGTAAGCGGCAATAGCGGCTGTTTTTTCCATTGTTTGCGCTAACTGTTGAACAAGTAGGTAATTTGTATTTTTTTTCTCTTTAAAGCCTGAGTAATAAGAGAGCATAGATGAGACTAAAGACACAACAATAGCAACTAACGCAATTGATATAGCGACGCGTATGTAGAGTTTTTGGCTAATAATTTTAATCAAATGTGTATACCACTTTTACTGCATCTGTAACTTGCGATAGCGGAATGTAGCCAATAGCAAATTGTGATGCTGCTATTTTGTTTATTGCGTCTTCTACCGATGTTGAAGGCGTGGGTGGCTTTGCGCGCCCTGAAAATAAAAGCCTTGCCCAATACGCATTTATTTTTTGCTCGTCTTTATTGACCAGTTTTAAGTAAAAATCGTTTTTTAATGCTGATTGGGCGGGCAAATCGAGTGGCTTTGACGTTTCACCATCAGGAAAAGTTAAATACCTACCCATGTAAATATCAATTATTTCCCGTTTTGATAATGCGTTAATTGCGTTGCTTTTATTTACCACTACAACAAACTCTGTAGATTTAGCATAAAAGCTCACAAAAAGCAGGCATAAGGGGAGCATTACATTAAGACCTAGATTACGAGCGCTTATCATAACTAAAACACCATACTAGCATTTAAACTGAGTATATGTACTTTGTTGCTTTTATTTGCATCAGCAGGATTACTAAGGCTCCATAGCCCCGCACCTTGAGGCTTTATATCAAAGCGGTCTAACTGCGCTTTAAATACTAAACGATCCGAAAAATGCCATTTTACGCCTACGTTAATAGAGTGCTGGTGAACATTTGTAATTTGAACTGAAGATTGAGTGGCAACCGCGAGTTGTTGTATGGGTACTGAAAACTGCTCAGGAGTACCTGGTGGGAAAATAGGGCTGTTTACTTCAACTACATCATGGCGATTTTTAGCTGCCGTAAAGCCTGTGTAAAATATTGCATCATCTACTCTGTAACCCGCACTAATATAAGTGCTAAATACAGATGGAGCTATTATCCAATCGGATTCTGAAATACCTAACTCAGATTGAATAAGCCAATTATTATTATCGTAAGTAACGCCAAAGGCTGCGTATTCTATGCTGTTGCCTTTGGTGTTAAATTTGTTAGATATACTTTGTGCTTGCGGCCATACACTTTGTGGTACTAAATCGAGTGCGGTTATAAATTCGTCCAACGCGGTTAGTTTATAATCGCCAAAGTTTGACCTTGATAACGAAAAACGCATTGTCCATGCATCTAAAGAGTATGTTGCACTAAGGGTTGTTAAGTTATCAAAATCAATAAAAAAGTCGTCATTATAGGCTTGTATCTTTGCTGTGGAGCTACCATAAGCGAGTTTTAAGCGTAAGAAGCCATCGTTAATGGCTTTACTGTATTCAACGTCTATTCCATCAAAATTACCTGCAATGTTTGCAAATGAGTAATACGAATGAGGCGGGCGCACCCATAAATAGGCATATCCTACGTAAGGGTATTCCGATAGTAAGTAAAGGTCGCTATTTAACCTGCCTGCGCGGATGGCCCAATGACGGGTAGGGCGATAGCGCACAAAGGCGAGCTCTAAAAAATTATCAAAGCTTTTAAAGGCATGATCTTGAATAACTACTTGAAACACAGAGTCCCAATTTTTTGAGAGTGATATATTAGCCTGCCCACCTAAAATTGAATCTCGCGTTGCTGAAAAACCAGATTCGTTGACATTTGAATAACTCGATGCAAAGCCAATATCTGAATCGTCCGTGTAGCTGAGTGTTAAGGATGCAAAACCACTAAATTGTACATCTATGTCGTTTGCATAGGTTTTATTAGCAGCAGAAATTGCCAATATTGCTATGGCAATTGTACCTCGGAACAACATGTTAGCTCGTATTTTTATAATGTAGATAGTAAAAAGATAGCACAATTTATTAAATTACCAACTTAAGCATTACAGTGGCTTATCAATTAAATACAAAAAAACATGGCATCCTCTTAAATTTTGTACTTTGTTAAGCGAAGTACTGGGACATAAGAAAAGCAAGGCGGAAAATTTGTGTTATCTATTGTTATAAGTGGCGACAATATAGATTATGAATAGGGCGGTTTTTTGATATTACTAAACTTAAAACGTGTTGGTTACTGGATAAGCTTTATTTTTATAAGGCTGCTTAAATTAGGCAGCCATTTGTATTTAAAACTTTAAAAGCGATTATTTAAAATGGTGCATAGCCATCATTTGGTTTGTTTGGGTTAGTCCAGCGCTGTTTAGCATCAACAGGAATGCGTGGTGCGCCTTGTGCTGGTAATCGACCGCGCTCCCCATACAACCACAATACAAAGTTAGTTCGCTCGCCACTGGTAATAGGCTTGGCTGCGTGTGCAATATTGCCTCGATGTAACATGGCAGTACCAGGCTTAAAGGTAAGTGATTTAATGTCACCTGTGTACGGGTGATAAAAGTCTACTTGTGACCCTGTAAACTCTTCGCCTGGTAAGTTTAAGTTAATGTTAAGCGTTACAGTTGATGCGTCGGTATGTGGGCGAATTGACGAATCTGTATTTGGCTCATAATAAATTGAAAAGCCAAATGTTTGCGTATCGTAGCCAATTATTTCAGGAAACAATAAGCGCGAAATAGGGCGCATATAAGTGTTTAGTATTTCGTTATAAAATGCCTGAAAGTTTGGCGCGGCTAAATAACCTTCTGATCGGCTATCAAGCATGGCACCACGGCGATTTAACACTATGCCGTATGGCGGGCGCATAGGGATTTGCGAATTCCATACTTGTTCTAAATATCCGCGTAATACTGCTAGGCGCTCAGGATCAAAAAATTGAAATTGAAACACATCAGGCGCTACTTCGTGTAATAACGCTTTTACGGCTAGCTCTTTTGATGGATCTTCCCATGCTTGTTTTACTGCTTCACGTATGTTTTTATCAAGTAGTGTGTCGTCTAGCGTAAACGTTGAGCTATCTATTGATGTTGCTTCCCATTCGCTCCACGCGTTTGCAATTAGGTCAGTGTTGTTTATCCAAAAGTTTTGTACTGCTGGTTCACGGTAAAGCATGGCTTGTCGTGTTGGTAACTCTAGAGCACGCGCTAGTTGTAATTGGTTGGCAAACATTTTGTGTAACTCCAGCTGTTAAATTTTGTTTATATCAATCTAGGAGTGCAATTTATTGTATTTGATTTAGTAGATAAACAGCCTGCTTTAGGAAACAGAATATGCTATTTATTGATAATGAATCCTAAAACTGAGTATCTTAAGTCAAGCAGTGCTGTCCACTTAAAGCGAAGTACCACGTATCCTATTTGCTATTCAAGCATTTAGCTTAATAACAAAGGCTTTATGAAATAGACGGTGTATAAATAAACCTTTATTATAAATTCCTTATTTTGCCTATGTTATAGCTAGGATTTAATAGCAATATAAAATGGAGATTAATTGTGGAAGATAAATTAAAAGAAAAAAGTGTGACACAGAAATTTTTTGGTGAATATTCTTGGATGTATCAAGTTTCAGCGTTTGTTGCTTTTATTATGGTTATTTACATTAGCTTTAATGGAGAGGGAAATGTTTGGACACAGCTTGTGAATGGTGATTTTAATTCTGCTTTGCTTGTTAGCATTGTTGGTTACTTATCTGAATTTAGATATCGATTTATTAAAGAATCTCGCAATAACTAAAATATTAAGAAGCTGATAATTAAATCAGCCTTTTAATATTTTACAGTGGATTACCTGATTAAACGCGATTAATGGGTTGCTCTGTCGCCCCAAATTTCTTCTAGGCGGCTGTCACGACCACAACGCCAACGATAAGTGTTGTATCGGATTGGATTGTTTTTGTAATAATCTTGGTGAAAGCTTTCCCTCCCTTTTATAGGGTAAAAGGTGCTTGCGTTTAGTATAGGTGTAACCACAGTTAGATTTGGGAACTCGGCAACTACTGCAGCTTTTGTTTTTTCAGCTAATTTACGTTGTTCGTCGTTTTGTACAAATATAGCGCTTAAGTAACTAGGGCCTTTATCACAAAATTGGCCTTTGGCATCAAAGGGATCAATATTTACCCAGTAATGATCAAGTATGCCCTGATAGCTAACTATGGCCGGATCGTATGTGATTTCTACGGCCTCGTAATGGCCTTTATGATTACCATTGTATGTCGGGTTTTTAAGTTTACCGCCAGTAAAGCCCGATATTACATCGGTTACGCCTTCTAGTTTTTCAAAGTCACTTTCCATACACCAAAAACAACCTCCAGCTAGAACGGCTTTTTCGGTTTTAGCTGCATGGGAAAATGTACTAAACAAAATAACGGCAGATGTTAATGCAAGCGTAAGTGATTTTTTCATAAAATTATCCATCTGTACTGTGAGTTTATAAATACTTATAAAGTTAGACCCGCTAAGTGCTAATACAATTTCATTGTAGAGGGCTGGCCAACTTATATATGGTGAAAAATATTGCACTTTGACAAGTTTTATAGGGATAAGGCTAGTAACAAGATCACTATTTAAGTTAGTAGCACGGTTTAATTGGGTTAGCCAAGTATGCGTTATTTAATGGGGTGTTGAATTATGCTTACGTGTTCATTAAAGTGACAACATCCGTGATATAAATTAGCAGGTGATAAATGAACCAGTTAACAGAAACATCAATAAGTTGCCCTTATTGTGGAGAAAGTATAGAAGTATTACTTGATGCAGCAGATATTGATGAGCAATACATAGAAGACTGCCAAGTGTGCTGTAAGCCTATTTCGTTTGTGGTATTTGAAAATGATGACGAGCTAAACGTTAATGTTTACAGCGAAGACGATGCATTTTAACTCGTTAATTAGATAGTAGGCTGCAAAATTGCAGCCTTTTTACTGTGTATGTGTTTGGTTAGCTATTTTGCTCACGCGCTAATTGGTTAGGTAGAAGTTCTTCTACTATTTCGCGTGCTGGAAGCGTATAGCGTGTGCCGTCAAACATTACTGAGGTAAACTCGTTAATATTAGTAATGCCTGTTAAGGTCCAGCCTTCGCCGCGCTTTGGGCAATATACTGTGGTAGTGGGTTGTATTACTTTAAAATCGTCACTCATTACGTTCTCTTACTCTTTTTGCTTTAAAGATAATGCTTGTTAATAGGGTATGGTAAGTTAATAATGCGTGCCCATAAAGAGCTAATTTAACTAACCACTTAAATAAAATGTTTAACACCACAAAGCTTGAGCGCGTTACGCTGCGTTTAGTTACCCACAAACACGCAGCGTGTTTATTTAATATTTTAAATCACCCGCACGTGTCAGAATTTAACGACTACGAAACACCACTTAGCAAAACGCAAATCAAACAATTAATACAAGATGATATTAGTGCATATTACGAAGGTGAAGTAATTCGAGTTGCAATTGAACATAATATATCTGGAAAGTTAATGGGTACTTGTGGGCTTTATAATTTAACCCCGTGTAAAAGTAGTGCGTTTATAGGATTTGAGCTGCATCCTGACTTTTGGGATAAGGGCGTAATGTTTGAAGTGGTGACCGGTTTTATTGAAACTCTAGTTAAGCATATTCCGCTTAAACATTTGTCTGCTGAGGTGAGTGCACATAATGCACGTTCCCATAATTTACTTATGAAACTGGGCTTTAGTTTAAGAGAAAATTCTATTTGGCATAAATCACTTTAACTCAAGACGGCAATTATAAGTGCTTACCTTTTTTAAATCCTCAATCCTCAATCCTTAAAGCTGAGTAAATAAAATACAAAAAATAGCGGCTTTCTATTATAGTTAAGCGTAAGCAAATGAATTTGTTACCCGTGTTTTATTAAACATTTACGCTTAACAAGGATTTTATATGCTAGAAAAACTCTCTCAAGATGCGCTTGTAATTTGGGCGACCATTGACCCAATAGGCACTATGGCGCTGTTTGCTGCGCTTACTTCTCATTTAACTGATCAACAACGTCGTAAAACTGCATTTAAAACGGTACTTTATGCCGGGGGCGTATTATTGGGTTCTATTTTAATAGGGCAACTAATACTTAATGCGATGGGAATTAGGTTGGTGTCGTTTCAGTTAGGGGGCGGAATTATATTGTTTTTGTTTGGCCTGCAAATGATTTTTGGAAACGATTCTAACAAAGCCAAACAAGACCCCGATCACGATATAGCCGTGTTTCCGCTTGCTATACCTGCAACGGCGACTCCTGGCGCTATTTTGGCGGTAATACTACTTACCGATAACCACATACACCCAATTACTACTCAAATAGGCACAGCGCTTGTTACACTTGGTGTGTTGGGTATTACCTTAATACTGTTGCTGCTTTCGGGTAAAATTATTAAGCTAATTGGTACTGGCGGCGCGTCTATTTTAACGCGTGTGATGGGGATGATTTTAGCCGCGTTTTCGGTTGAGCTTATTATGACCGCGCTGGAAATAAAGCAATGGGTTAAGCTCGATTAAATAACTCCTAAACATTGAAAGGAATGCCGTATGGCAATAAAAATAACAAAACACTATATTATTAATTTAAGTTTAGCCGTAGTCATTTTTGCTATTGGTATTTTAGCTATACGTTATTATAACCATTATGTATCGGCCTATACAGATGTAACAATTAACTCAAGCGTGCTTAATGAGTCGCGCAAAGTGTTTATAAGATTGCCCGCTAATTACAATCCTAAAAAAGCGTATCCGTTAATTATTAAAACCGATGGTAACTTTAATTTAGATACATGGGATAAAGCACTTACAAAACAAGCTAAGAGCGAAAAAGGGGATAAGGCTATATTGGTGTCTATTCCTAATTTGTTTTTTACAGATACACGTAATCGCGATTTAGTACCTCCTTATGCCCGCCAAGATGTAAATATACAAGCGCGTCCAGAGCATGAAACACTTATTGAACCAAATGGTGAAGCCGACAAGTTTTTAGCGTTTATTGAAACTGAGTTACTCCCTTATTTATCAGCAAAATATAAGCTTAGTAATAACCGTGTATTAAGTGGTTTTTCGGCAGGAGGTAGCTTTGTGCTTTATACACTGCATACAAAGCCTGAATTGTTTAATGGCTATTTTGCTTTTAGCCCTGCGGCTTGGTATGACGATATGACCGTAGTTAATAATTTAGAAGCGTTTTTAAGTGCTCAAGATAACAAAGTTAAGTCGTCTACTTATTTATATCTTTCGGTGGGTGGGGCAGAGCATCCGCTAATGTTAAAAGCGTTTAGTAATTTAGAGGCCGCTTTAACAGCAAACCCTAACAATAACCTTCTATGGCAAAGTGCTATAAACAAAGGTGCTGAGCATTCAGATAATCCAACACTGAGTGTATCAAAGGCATTAGCTGGTTTTAGTAAGTTTATTAAAAAGTAGGTTAGATAGGTTTAATCGGTAGCTGTATGCATATACAGCTACCGGTGTTTTAACTATTTATGATAACGAATCAGCTTCATAGCACTTTACTTAGTTTAATGTTATTAACGACTTACAAAGGGAGTTGTTTTAATTTATTTTTACACAGTGCGTAGGTGTTGAGTTAGAATACAGGCAGTACCTATGAGCATATATCACACCTATTTGTTACTGCTTTTAATTAGCCTTACGCCTTTGTGATCAGCAATAATCAGTGCAAGCACTTTGCAATTTCAATATAGTTTCACCATCTTTATATACTCTTAATGCAATTAATATAAGTTAGCTGGTGGCTTTACAGAAAGAACACATCATACTAAATGTTATTATAATGCTAAACTTAGCAATAGAGTCAAATTAGAAATAGTAATCAGGGAAGTAGTGCAAATAGTAAAGTGGGAAGTTTAGATAAAAAAAGAGCATTTATAAAAATGCTCTTTTGTAAGTTACGACTGCTTTGCTTTGGTCGGTTTAAAAAATAATACCAGTGCAATTATAAATGCTGAAACGCTACAAATTATAAATACGTTTTTCTCACCACCAGGTATATATTCCATAAATGAGGTAAAAAACTGACCCGAGAATACAGCCATCGTAAAGTACGATAAGTTACGGCCGCGTACTTTCACATCGCTGAGCTCTACCGTCATATGGTTTAAAAGCGGAATACTAAAACCAAATCCTATACCTATTAATATTGCGCCTAAAATTAAAGGTCGGGTGCTTACTTGTGTAAAACAAATATACGATAAACTAAACGCTAAAAAGGCAAATGCCAAAACCTTGGGCTCACCAAGCTTCTTTGTTATTTTAGGCATAAAGCCTGCAGTAACTACAGCCACTAAAGATATAAATGCGAGTAGTTGGCCTATTTGTGATTCGTCAAAGTTTTCCTCGTTCATTACGATGGGCAGTAACACAGTAGACGTAAAAAATATGGTCATCGCGAGTGTTGAAATTACATAAACGCTTTTTAACGTGAGGCCATTATTAGCTTTGTGGTGTAGATGTTCTGACACTTCATCGTTATTACTAGCCACTGAGTTTTTATTTGGCACAAACAATAAAAGCATAGCCAAAAATACCCACGCTATTAAATAAAGTGAAAATGGCAGCGCCCAAAATTGCGAGGCTAATAATCCACCTAAAAATAAAAATATAACACCGCCTAACTCTATCGCCATACCTTGTTTTGCAATCATGCCAAGGCGTGCTTCGCCTGTGTACCAATCAGAAATTAAAACCGTACAACTTGCCATAACCACTGCCGTTATACCGCCGAGTAAAAATCGATTAGCAAATACAAGCGTTGGGCCTTTTAAAAAGTAAGCACTGGCACCTTCAACCCCATATAAAAATAACCCAATTACTAAAAGTTTATAAGCGCCGTATTTATCAATTAATTTTCCTGCGAAGGGCGCAAACACCACAGCTCCTAACGATGGCAACGTAATTAAAAGTACGGTGTTATCGGTTATACCTAATCCTTGTGAAATACTTACTAAACCTGGCGCAAGTAGGGTTCCCACCATAATAGTTAAGCTGGCAATACACAGTAATGTAAAGCTACCCGCTGTTTTCAATGTATTCATTTTTACTCCTTAAGTTTTAAGCGATTACTTTTTAGCAAATGAATTAAAAATGCCACTTAGCAAAATAAATATAATGCTTACAGCAACAACGCCAGGCCATTGATAAAGTGCAAATGCCTTAACACCAACCATTGAGCCAACAGCGCCTCCAATGTAATAACCCAGCATGTAAATTCCATTTATGCGACTTTGCGCAGTGGGTTCAATACTAAAAACACGCACTTGGTTAGCCACTTGCGCACTAAATATGGCAAAGTCGATTAAAATAATACCAATAACCAACGACGCTAAACTGCCATTAAACAAACCTGTAATAGCAAAGCCGATTGCCGCAAGCGTAAGTGCAATCATAATTAGAGCTTTAGACCCTAGTTTGCTGACCCATTTACCCGATGACTTAGCGCCTATTACGCCAGCCAATGCTATTACACCAAATAAACCAGCTTGTTGAGCGTTGTAGTTAAATGGCTCATCACTAACATAAATTGCAAGTGTTGCCCAAAGCACATTAAATGATGCAAACCAAAATGCGCCCGAAAGTGTAAAATGCTGCAGTGATTTATGTTTAATAAACAACGCCAACGTACTTTTAATGAGAGGCCAATAACGCAAATTAGTGTGTGGCTTATTGCTAGGTAAAAACACGCGCAGTAATATACCAAATAATGCTGCGAGTACTGCCGACATTAAAAATACACTTCGCCAACCAAATTGCTCACCTACAAATCCACTTAACGTTCTTGAAAGTAAAATACCGATAGTTAAGCCCATCATTAATGTGCCTAACGTGGCACCTTTTTGCTCGCTCGATACAAGCGATGCTGCAAAGGGTATTAATTGCTGGGTTATATTGGCGCTTACACCAATTAAAAATACCGATATAAGTAATAAAGGTAAGTTAGGTGCAAGCATTGCTGCACTACAAGCCACTACTAATAAGCTCGACAAAATAGTAATTAAACGCCTGCGAGCAATCGAGTCACCCAAAGGAGAAATAAATGATAACGCAAACGCGTAACCAATTTGTGTAAGCGCGGGAATACTCCCAAGCTGTGAATCAGTTAAATTAAATTCGTTCGCTATAAGCGGTAAAATAGGCTGGTTGTAGTATAAGTTTGCTGCTGTTGCGGCAATTGCAGTGGTCATTAGTAATAAAATAAATCGACTTAATGACTGATTTTGTTTGGGTTTGGTCATAGCTGTCTAGTGTTGTTAACTCATGCCGCTATGGTATGAGTTCTTCACCTATAACAAAAATGATATTATTTTATAGAATCTATACAAAAAATGTATTTAAGGTGCGTAATGGATATTAAAACATTAAAAAGTTTTGTCAGCGTGGCTAAGCATCAGAGTTTTTCAGAAGCGGCCAAAGAGCTACACACCGTGCAACCTGCAATAAGTAGGCATATTGCACAGCTCGAAAGCGAGCTTGATGTTGTGCTGTTTATAAGAAATTCACGCGATGTTGCAATAACTCAAGCGGGTGAGCAGCTATTAAAAGATGCACGCGCTATTTTGGCTCTAGCTGACAAAGCTAAAACTCAGGTTAAACGTGCCCACAACGGGCAGGTAGGTACACTTAATATTGCGCACTTAAGCTCGGCATGTTTAGCCTTTATGGCAGCACTGGTTCGAGAATACAAACAGCAATACCCAAGCGTGCACGTTACATTGTTTGAAATGACCGCAACTGAGCAGATACATGCGTTTAAAAATGATTTAATTGATGTGGGTTTTTCACGGCCTTTACCTGATTCGATTAATGATGAATTTGTAAGTCATACTATTTATGTAGATTCATTAGTGGCCATAGTTAATCAAAACCATGCGCTGGCAAATTATAAAAACATTGATTTAGTTAAACTAAAAAATGAGCCATTTATCATTTTTAATAGAGAGGAAGCACTTGGTCTTTTTGATGAAACCATTTTGCAATGCAAACAAGCTCGTTTTTCACCGAACATTATTAGCCAACCTCGACATATGCAAACATTAGTTACCGAAGTGGCTGCAGGCCTTGGTGTGGCAATTGCGCCTTATTGCGTACGTAAATTGTATAGTAAAGGGTGCCATTTTATAAAATTGAGCGATGTATTTACGCAAATTCCGGTGCTATTACAATTTAAAAAAGCAGATACCAATGCGGCTGTTAATGCATTTGTTGAAATAGCCTTAAATGTAAAACCAAGTATTAAAAAAAGTATGGCGGAATAAAAAAGCCCAATTAAAAAAGTCAAAAGGGCTAAAAGGGTTGTGCTTAGGGAAGTTGTAGTCGTTTTTAAACTTATATTTAGAGCTTATATTTAGAACTTATATCTAAAACCAAATGCTATACCGTCGTCTTCCGACTGCTCCATTTGTGCTTGTTGATCGTCGTTATCACTTTCGAAGTCACTAAAGTCCTTACGCGCTTCTATGTAGGCAATAGTAGCTTCGTCAATTAGGTAATGAAGGCCAATAACAGCAAACTGACGCTTAAATACATCGTTAGGATCGGCGTTAAAGTTTGGCTGAATTACGTAATCATCACCGGCATCAAACACGTTGTAGGCAATAAAAGGGCGAAAATCGTTATCAAAGCGGTAAGATGCAAATGTTTCTACACCGATTGCGTCTTTAATTAAGCGACCGATGTTATCTGTGTCGTGGTTTTTGTTTTTATTTACGTTGGCTGCAACGTATAGGCCGGGCTCATCAATGTTGCCCCACATAATACCTGCACCATAAATTAAATCTTCAACATTGCGAGTAGAACCATCGCCAAACGTTAAATCAAACTCACCACGGTTAACACCTGCTGTAAGTGTTAGCATGTCAGTTGGGGTATAAGTTACAGACGCACCAAATGTGTAATTAAATTCAACTTCTTGGGCTGCACTATCGCCAGAGTTCCAAAGTGCTTCACATTCTTCTTCTGAAATGTCGGTGACGTCACAGGTATAAAATTCGCTGTTTTTAAGCTGCGCTTGTACTGCAAAACTAAAATCGTTATAGCTATTGCGGTACTGCACTAATTTATCTCCACGGCCAGTGCCATTAACAGCGCCATCGTCTTTGTTATAGGTGTAAACACCAGCCGCATTGCCATCCCATACAAAGCTATTATTTGTGCCGTAAACTACGTCGTACCATGCACCCCATTGTTTACCAATGGTAAGTTGGCCATATTTTTCGTGCGAAAGCCCTGCGTAACCTAAACGGTTGTATAAAAACTCATCCTGGATAGACTCAAAACGATTGTTATAAATAATATCGCTGCTGCCAACAGGGTTTACACCCCATTCTACGAGTGCGAGTGCGGTCCAGTCTTTCTTAAGCTTTCGGGTAAATCCAAAGTTAATGCGCGAGGTACCGTTAACAACTTCGGTTTCGTTTTGTGTATTAATTACACGCACATCAAGATATCCACCAACTTCAACAGTATTTTTGTCATCTTTGTATAATTCAACTGCCGAAACAGCGGGTGCGAATACAATACTTGCGCTAATAAGCGTCGCTAATTTTTTGCTCATCTTGTGTGTTGCCCTGTGTAAATTGGTCAATTTTTTACGTAGGTAAAAATTCAGATTCGAAGACTAACAAAGCAATAAACGGCTCAAAAGTGAAAAATACTCAATAAAATTAATCGTTAAACTTAACGGATATTCACTAAAGGTTAATTTTGTTTTTCAGGTGTTGCAAAAGTTTATGTTTTTAATGATTTGATAGGTAAATAGGATGAGAAATTAACGATGTATAAAAATTGTAATTTGAATTAATTTCATCTTGGTTAAAAAGTAGTAACTAGTGTAAAAGCTCTAAAAGTACTTTATTTTCATAAATATAACTTTTTATTATTATAGGGTGAACAAAAATGAGTTAAGTAGACACACAAATACGTTAAAAGTGTTTTTACTCTAATTTGTATCGTAATTTCTAATCTCTTATGCCCGTTTATAAAACATACTTTATGGATTTTAATAAGAATAAGCTGAATAAAAATTAACGAAACCATTAAATCTAATCCGTTATTTTTACTACTAACTACATAGCCATAATAAATGGCTAAAACGCAGTGGTTTGCTTTTAAACTTTCATAGAAAAACAGGCCATTTTGGTTTAAACTGCGCGCAATTTAAATACATCATTACTCCTTTGGAGGGTAGCGCTATTATTAGTACAGCTAATGTCACCATGCAATTTGGTGCTAAACCATTATTTGAAAATATCTCAGCAAAATTTGGCGATGGTAACCGTTACGGTTTAATCGGTGCAAATGGTTGTGGTAAATCAACATTTATGAAAATTTTAAGTGGTGAGCTCGAAGCGTCTGCAGGTAATGTAAGTACTGATCCTAACGAACGCGTTGCTAAACTTAACCAAGATCAGTTTGCCTACGAAGAATACTCAGTAATCGATACCGTGATTATGGGCCACAAAGAGTTGTGGGAAATTAAACAAGAACGAGACCGTATTTACTCTTTACCTGAAATGAGTGAAGAAGACGGTATGAAAGTAGCCGATCTTGAAACTGAATTTGCTGAAATGGATGGTTACTCTGCAGAATCTAAAGCAGGTGAGCTTTTATTAGGTGTAGGTATTGGCACTGACCAACACTTTGGCCCAATGTCAGAAATTGCACCGGGTTTTAAGCTGCGCGTGCTACTTGCACAGGTATTATTTTCAGACCCAGACATTATGCTACTTGATGAGCCTACTAATAACTTGGATATTTACACCATCAAGTGGTTAGAAGACGTGTTAAATCAGCGCGACTGTACCATGATAATCATCTCGCATGACCGTCACTTTTTAAACTCTGTGTGTACACACATGGCCGACATTGACTACGGCGAGCTTCGTATTTACCCAGGTAATTATGACGAATACATGTTTGCAGCAACGCAAGCACGTGAGCAATTACTTAACGAAAACGCGAAAAAGAAAAACCAAATTGCTGAACTTCAACAGTTTGTATCTCGTTTCTCTGCTAATGCATCTAAAGCTAAGCAAGCAACATCGCGTGCTAAACGTATCGACAAAATCCAATTAGACGAAGTTAAAGCATCTTCACGCCAAACGCCGTTTATCCGTTTTGATCAAGAAAAGCAGTTATTCAGAAACGCACTTGAAATGACAAACTTAACACAAGGTTTTGACGACAATACGTTGTTTTCTGGACTTGAAGGTTTAGTAGAAGTTGGCGAACGTATTGCTATTATTGGTGAAAATGGTGTTGGTAAAACAACATTACTTAATACATTAGCAGGGCGCCTAGCACCTAAAGCTGGTGAGTTTAAGTTCTCAGAAAACGCGAATATTGGTTACTACGCGCAAGATCACGCTGATGAGTTTGCCACCGACATGAACTTGTTTCAGTGGATGGAGCAATGGCAACAAGAAGGCGACGACGAGCAAGTGGTTCGTAGCTTCTTAGGCCGTATGTTATTCTCTCAAAACGATATTAAAAAATCAGTTAAAGTAATTTCAGGTGGTGAGCAAGGCCGCATGTTGTTTGGTAAAATTATGATGCATAAGCCAAACATATTGTTAATGGATGAGCCAACTAACCACATGGATATGGAATCAATTGAAGCGCTTAACTTAGCCCTTGAAGCTTACGAGGGTACATTGATGTTTGTTTCCCACGACCGTCAGTTTGTATCATCGGTTGCAACCCGTATTTGGGAAATTAAAGACGGTAAAGTTATCGACTTTAGAGGCAACTACGCCGAATACTTAGCGAGTAAAGAAGCTTAATTAGCTATTTACCCGTTAACTCTAAAAAGCCATGTTTAAACATGGCTTTTTTTGTTTTTGTGAGTCGCAATTAAACTTGGTTTGGGTATAATACCCGCCTAAAACCGGACATAAGTCCGCTATTTTTAAAATACATTACTGAGGAGTATTTATGACTGTTGGCATTATTATGGGTTCAAAATCAGATTGGCCAACCATGGAACATGCAGCACTTATGCTAGAGCATTTTGGCATTAAGTACGAAACCAAAGTCGTGTCTGCACACCGCACTCCTCAATTACTTGCTGATTACGCAAGTTCAGCCGCAGAACGTGGTATTAAAGTTATTATTGCTGGTGCTGGCGGCGCAGCGCATTTACCTGGTATGGCGGCTGCTTTTACGTCGCTTCCTGTACTTGGTGTACCTGTAAAATCAAAAGCATTAAATGGTGTTGATTCACTTTTATCTATTTGCCAAATGCCTAAAGGCGTTGCAGTAGGTACGCTTGCAATTGGTGAGCCGGGCGCAGCAAACGCGGGTTTATTAGCTGCACAAATTTTAGGATGTCAAAATCCAGAAATTTTTGCAAAAATTGAAGCGTTTCGTAAAGCTCAAACCGACACTATATTAGCTAATCCAAACCCTGCAGAGTAATAATGAATATTTTAATATTAGGTGCAGGGCAACTTGCACGTATGATGAGCCTTGCAGGAGCGCCGCTTAATTTAAACGTTGTTGCGTACGATGTAGGCAGTAAACAAATTATGCACCCGCTAACCGGTGAGGTTTATAACACGTCGCTTGAGCAAGCAATATCAAACGCTGATGCCATTACTGCCGAGTTTGAGCACATTCCTGATGATGTTTTAACCCTTTGCTGTAACAGTAATAAGTTTTACCCAGGTAAAGCCGCTATTAAAACCGGTGGCGATCGCTCGCTTGAAAAGGCATTGCTTGATAAAACAAACGTAACTTGTGCGCCGTACCAATTAATTACTGAAAAAGCGCATTTAGAACTTGCCGTTAAAACTCTAGGTAAACCACTTGTAATTAAAACATGCCAAGCGGGTTACGACGGAAAAGGCCAATGGCGTTTAAAATCGGATGATCAAATAGACGAGATTTGGTCACAAATGGCTGATTTTATTGCATCGGGCACCGAGCTTGCGCCACATACGATTATTGCTGAAAAAATGATTCCGTTTGATCGTGAAGTATCTATTATTGGTGCGCGCGACAAACACGGTAATGTTGCTATTTATCCGCTAACAGAAAACGAGCACACAAATGGTGTATTAACGCTTTCTATTGCCGGTAAAAATAATCAAAGTGTTGAAGCTCAAGCAAACGATGCATTTACAAAAATAGCAAACGAGCTTAACTACGTTGGCGTATTAGCAATTGAGTTTTTTGATGTAAGAGGCACGTTACTCGTTAACGAAATTGCACCGCGCGTACATAACTCTGGCCACTGGACGCAACAAGGTTGCCATTGCTCGCAGTTTGAAAACCACATGCGTGCTGTTGCAGGCTTACCGCTTGGTAATACAGAGCTTAAACACATTACCGCGATGATAAACGTATTAGGCCAACCAAGTATTCCAAGTGAAGTATTAAAAACGGTTGATGTAACGAGCCATTGGTACGGTAAAACAGCTAAGCCAGGTCGTAAAATGGGCCATATTAATGTATCAGCTGTTAATATGAGTGAGCTTGCGGACAAACTTGGTGAACTTACAGAGTACCTACCAGAGCAAGATTATCCTGGTATTTTAAAAGCAGCTGCCAATTTAGTGCTCAGTGAATAGTTATCATACCTTTATATAAATACCGGCTTAAGCCGGTATTTTTTTGTCATAAAAATGGGCTTTGAATATGTAATACTGTTAAAGTCTAATTTTAAATTTGTGAAGTAAAACAATGAAACTAAAAACAATATCTGGCGTGCTAGCCATTACTGCATTATTTAGCTTAAATACATTTGCATCGGAATCTCTTCGTGTTGCAACTTTTAATGTAAGTATGGATGCAACTAATCACACGCCTAAAGGTGAGCAAGTTAAAAGTGATGCTTTAGTTAATGCACTTAAAGCTAACCACCAGCAAATTAAGAACATAGCGGAAATTATTCAGCGTGTTCGCCCTGATATTATTTTACTTAACGAATTTGATTACATCCCAAAAGAGCAAGGCATTGAATACTTTAATCAGCATTATTTAAATGTAGGTCAGCAAAAACAAGCCGCTATTAACTACCCTTACTCTTATATTGCACCAGTAAATACAGGCCTAGCTACCGAGTTTGATTTAGATAACGATGGCAATAAAAATGGCGTGATGGGCGATGCACAAGGCTTTGGCTTTTTTGAAGGGCATTATGGTATGGCTATTTTGTCAAAATACCCAATTAATTTTGATAAAGTAAGAACCCTTCAAACCTTTAAATATAAAGACATGCCAAATGCACAAATGCCTGTGATGCCTAAAACAGGTGAACACTGGTATAACGCACAAGAATGGCAAGCACTTAGACTCAGTTCTAAATCGTTTTGGGATTTACCTATCAGCATAAATGATAAAACAATTCATGTTATTGCATCTCACCCAACACCGCCTGTATTTGACGGTGAAGAGGATAGAAACGGCAAGCGTAACCACGATGAAGTAAGATTAATTGCCGATTACGTTTCAAATGCTAAGTATATTTATGACGATAAAGGCGAAAAGGGCGGTTTAAAAGTTCACTCTCGTTTTGTTATTTTAGGCGATTTAAATGCAGCCCCTGAGGGAGACAAAGCCCGTACAAATACCACCGACCAATTACTTAAAAACCCACTTATCAACGCAAGCTTTGTTCCAAAAAGCGAAGGTGCTAAAGAGCAGTATGATGTGCCATATGCACAAAATTACAGTGCTAATTGGCAAGCCCGTGTTGATTACGTTTTACCATCAAACTATGGTTTAAAAATTAAGGACGGTGGTGTGTTTTGGCCTACTAAAATGAGTAGTGAGTATCGCTTAATTAAAGATAGAAACGCATCGAGCGATCACCGCATGGTTTGGCTTGATTTGGTAATTGAATAACGCCTGTTAACAAGAGAAGCGCTAGTAAACTGAGCTTTACCCTGTTTAATGGCTATTTATCTTAAAAAATTGCAATAACTTAAGTGCTTCTGCTTAAATACGGTTTAATTATAATAACCGTATAGAAGCACTATGATTTTTAATTTTTCTTCATCTAAAACGTTAGTGGCCTTAGCTGTTGCCTCAAGTGTTATGCTTGCAGGTTGTAGCGCTACCGCTAATACCTCTTCAACACAGCAAAGTGCTTTACCAGCAACTAAAATTGCTGCGGTTGTAAACACGCCAGCAGATATCGGCTCACAAAAAATAACGCTAGAACAAGCAATGGCCGATCCGGATTGGATGGGTAATCAGCCAGAGGGTGCTTACTGGGCGAGCGATTCGTCTACTATTATTTATGCTCAAAAAGAGCAGGGTAATACACTACGCGATTTATTTAGCCAATCGGTTACTAGCCAAACAGCAGAGCAAGTAGCTCTTAATAAACTTCATACTGTGGGTTCAAATAAAGCCGTTTATTCTAAAAATAAAACAATGGCGGCCTACACATTTAAAGGCAATGTATTTGTTAAAAACCTAAAAACCGGCCAACTTAAACAAATTACAGCTACATCAGCGGGCGAGTCAAAGCCACAATTTTTAAATAATGGCGATTTAGTTTACCGCCAAGGCAATGTATTTTTTAAAGTTGATTTAAAAACAGGCTTAACGAGCGAGCTTGCTAACTTAAAACTTGCTGATGAGCCAAAAGGTATTGAAGAGCCAAGCACGTATATTGCTAAAGAGCAGCATAAATTGATTAAATTTGTGGCGCTTCAACAAAAAAATAAAAAAGATAAGCAAGCACGCAGTGAGCAAATTAATGAAAAAAACGATTCAATTGCTAACACAGCTTATTACTTAGGCGAAGGAAATACCGTTGCAGAAGCGCAGCTTTCGCCAAATGGTGATGCGCTGTTAGTCGTTGTACAAAAGCAAACAGACTGGCGTGGTGATGGCGATATTATGCCTAACTACATTACAAATGACGCCACTATAGAACCTAAAAAAGCACGCCGCCGTGTAGCCGACGCTAAAGAAGAAACCTCAAAGCTTGTCTACATCAATTTAACTAACAAAGAGCAAACATCACTTAGCTTTAATACCTTACCGGGCTTTGACGAAGATGTTTTAGCCGCAGTTAAAAAAGAAAATTATGCACGTGATGGTAAAACATATAAGTCTAAAAAGGCACCTCGTGGTATTAACCTTATTATGGACTGGGGTTTTGAGCAAAGCCCAATAGTATGGAACGATGACGGCTCGCAAGTGGCTATCATGCTCGAAGCATGGGACAACAAAGACCGTTGGCTTGCTACTGTAGATTTTAAAAACAACAAACTTGTGTCGCAACATCGCCTGCATGACGACGCATGGATTGCTTATGCGTTTAACGACTTTGGGTGGTTACATAACTCGAACACGCTTTATTACCTATCGGAAGAGTCGGGTTACAGCCAGCTTTATAAAAAACCAGTTAATGGTAGTGCAACCGCGCTAACACAAGGCCAATTTGAGGTTTCTAACTTAACGCTTACAAGTGACGACAGCGCAATTTATTATAAAGCGAATGTTGAACACCCAGGTCTGTACGAAATTTACCGCGTTAACCCGCAAACTGGTAAGAGTGAGCAAGTTACTGACTTAAACGGCATGACCGATTACACGTTGAGCCCAGATGAAACTAAGTTACTCCTTAAGCACTCTACAATTACGATGCCTAATGAGCTTTATGTAGCTGACGCACAAGCCAATACAAAAGCAACGCGATTAACTCATACAGTGTCGGATGAGTTTTTAGCTAAAAAGCTAACTGCACCTAAAATTGTTGCTGTGCCATCGAGCCATACCGAACAACCAATATACGCAAAAGTGTACTACCCAGCTGATTACGTTGAAGGTGAAGTAGGTAAAAATCGCAAAGCAGTTATTTTTAACCACGGCGCGGGTTACTTACAAAACTCACATATGGGATTTTCGGTTTATTTTCGTGAATTTATGTTTCATTCATTGCTCGCTGATGAAGGTTACATAGTAATGGATATGGATTACCGCGCATCTAAAGGTTACGGGCGTGATTGGCGCACCGCAATTTATCGTCAAATGGGAACGCCTGAAACACAAGATTTAGCCGATGGCGTTAAATGGATGGCGCAAAATGCCAACGTTGATACCAAAGCAGTCGGCACTTATGGTGGCTCTTACGGCGGCTTTATGACCTTTATGGCATTGTTTACCGCGCCTGAGTTGTTTCAATCGGGTGCGGCACTTAGACCTGTTACCGATTGGGCACATTACAATACAGGTTATACAGCTAATATATTAAACCATCCTGATGTTGACCCGATTGCGTATGAGCGCAGCTCGCCAATTTATTACGCTGAGGGCTTAAACAAACGTTTATTAATTAATGCCCCAATGGTTGACGATAACGTGTTTTTTCAAGACTCAGTGCGTTTAGTACAGCGCTTAATAGAGCTTGAAAAACAAAACTTTGAAACAGCTATATTCCCTGTTGAACCGCATGGCTTTGTACAGCCTTCAAGCTGGTTAGACGAATACCGCCGTATTCATAAATTATTTAAAGAAACGCTTTAAGCTTTAATTATAAAAACAAAAACGCCGCATTGGTTTAGTTAACTAATGCGGCGTTTTTATTGGGTTGAACAAAATCTAACTTTATTTTTTCTTTTTAAAGAGCTCTATAACCAGTGGTATGGCAAGCAGAGTCCCGCCAATTACACCAATTAAATGTGCATCAATAGCCACAGTGGAGTTAATAAGCTTTCCTATATCAGCATTAGGGCCGCTAAATTGCTCAAAAGCTATTTTAATCCATACGCCTATAAATAATAAATACCCCGACTTAAGCCCTACAGTTATATCTTTAACTGCCCCCCAAATAATTACGCCATGCAGCAGAGCACTTAATCCGGTATAAATATGTATGCTTGGGCAAAACCAATACACGCCAAGTCCACACCACAGTGCCAGCGCACTTATATTAACGGCGTAACGAGTAGGTGATGTGTATTCGCCATGTAGTAACCATATTAGTAAAACACCACTGGCATTTAGTCCCAAATGAGCCCAATTAGCATGAACAAATTGGCTAGAAAAGATTCGCCACAGTTCGCCATCATCAATTAGGCTTCGGTTAAATTCAAGTAAACTATTTAAATCAAATGCAGCAAAAATGGTACTAAAAAGCAGCAAAATAATAGGCGGTAATATATAACGAGGTTGAATAGGTAAATTAAGCATTTTATTATATTTTTTTAGTCAAAATTTTTGCATATTGTGCCCGTTTAACTTTAAGATGCCAAATACAACTACGTAATTAAGTGTTTTTAGTATTTTTATGCATTTTAAACTTAACTCATTATTTGCCATTGGACTGTGCGCAGTATCACTGCCTTCATTTGCACAGCAAGCAACTCAAATTGAAACTCGCGAACCTGAAGCTGCTACCGGATTAATCCATAAAAAAGTAGTGCAAGGTGATAAATACATGGTAGCTGCGGCAAATCCATATGCCTCAAAAGCCGGTCAACAAATTTTAGCCCAAGGCGGCAGTGCCGTAGATGCTGCGATTGCTACTCAACTAGTGCTTACTTTAGTTGAACCGCAATCCTCAGGTATTGGCGGTGGTACATTTATGATGTACTACAACAAAGCAAACAATAAATTGACTAGTTTTGATGGCCGCGAAACAGCACCTGCAAATGCAGACGAAACGCTGTTTTTAGATAAGCACGGTAAAGCCGTTAAATGGATTGAAGCTGTAGTAGGCGGACGCTCTGTTGGTGTGCCTGGTATTTTACACGCCTTTGCAAGCGCGCATAAACAATACGGTACATTGCCATGGGAAGCGCTTTTTAAACCGGCTATTGAACTTGCAGAGCAAGGCTTTGTAATTTCGCCGCGTTTACATGGCTTATTAGCACGCCAATTAAACCCTGGTGTATTGAGTATGCCGATTATTAACGAATACTTTTACCCAAATGGTAAGTTAATTGAAGTAGGTAGTGTTAAAAAGAATCAACCGCTTGCTGATTTATACAAAGACATTGCAAAGCAGGGCATTGATGCATTTTACAAAGGCGAAAACGCTAAACAAATGGTTAATGCTGTACAGCACTCTAAAATAGCCCCTGGTAAATTAAGTGTGCAAGATTTAGCAGATTACAAAAGTAAAGAACGCGATGCGGTATGTATACAATACCGTGCTTATAACGTGTGTTCTATGGCGCCACCAAGTAGTGGCGGTGTAGCTGTGCTACAAATGCTTGGCCTACTTGAGCATAAAGATATGAGCGCACTTAAACCAAATGGCGAAAAGGCGATTCATTACTTTAGCCAAGCTTCGCGTATTGCATTTGCCGATCGCGATATGTACATGGGCGATCCCGATTTCACGCAAGTACCTACAAAACAGCTATTAAACAAAGATTACATTGCCTCACGCGCTAAATTAATTACCGAAACAGACCAAAAAGCCGTAGCCGGTAATCCAGTAGAGTACCTAAGTTATGCAATGGATGATTCATACGAGTTACCTTCTACTTCTCATGTCTCTATTGTAGATAGTAAAGGTAATGCCGTTTCGATGACTAGTTCAATTGAAATGGCGTTTGGCTCTACGGTTATGGTTAATGGCTTTATTTTAAATAACCAACTAACTGACTTTTCGTTATCGCCACGTAAAAACGGCAAGCTTGTAGCAAACCGTGTAGAGGCTGGTAAACGCCCGCGTAGCTCTATGTCACCGGTAATGGTATTTAATAAAGATGGCAGCTTACGTTTAATTGTAGGCTCACCTGGCGGTAGTCGTATCATAGATTACGTTGCACAAGTTGTTGTGGGTGTTATTGACTGGAATTTATCAGCGCAAGACGCTATTAACTTACCGCGTACAACAAATCGTAACGATTATACCAGCCTTGAAAAAGGCACAGCTATTGAAGCCATTGCGCCTGCGCTTACTAAACGCGGCCACAATGTACGTATTATTGACTTAAACTCGGGCTTACACGCAGTTGAAGTTAAAAATGACAAACTTTACGGCGGAGCTGATCCACGCCGTGAAGGTGTTGCGTTATCTGATTTAACTGATAATAACGCCACTATCAAATTTTAAATTATGTATAATATGCATGCGGGCAGTGAAGCCCGCATGTATTTTCTCTCAATGGTCTGACTAGCTTAATTGTCGTTGCAATTAAACCTCTAACACTGATAATGACAGATCATAACTTAAGACTCCGTTAAAGCCTGGAAATATGACAACTAATACTGATCCTAACTACTTATATATTCATCATTCTGGCCCTGGCCTAATTGAAACACCGCTATTAAATAAAGGCAGCGCCTTTAGTAAAAAAGAACGCGAAAATTTCAATCTTGCTGGTTTACTTCCTCCTCGCTTTGAAACAATAGAAGAGCAAGTTGAGCGTTGTTATCAGCAGTATTCTAGCTTTACCGACAACCTTAATAAGCATATTTACTTACGTGCGATTCAAGATAACAACGAAACACTTTACTACCGTTTAGTGCGTGACCACCTTGAAGAAATGATGCCAATCATTTACACACCGACAGTGGGCGATGCTTGTGAAAAATTCTCTGACATTTATCGCAGCGCACGTGGTTTATTTATTTCGTATGAAGATCGCTACCAAATTGACGACATTTTACGCAACGCTACCAAAGGTAAAGTAAAAGTTATTGTTGTAACCGATGGCGAGCGTATTTTAGGCCTTGGCGATCAGGGTATTGGTGGCATGGGTATTCCAATTGGTAAATTGTCACTTTACACAGCGTGTGGTGGTATAAGCCCAGCATACACATTGCCTGTAATGCTTGATGTGGGTACTAATAACGAAAAGCTTTTAAACGATCCTATGTACATGGGCGCACGCCATAAGCGAATTGCTCAAGACGAATACGATGAGTTTTTAGATTTATTCATTAAAGCGGTTAAACGTCGCTGGCCAAATGTATTACTTCAGTTTGAAGATTTTGCACAGCCAAATGCAATGCCATTACTTAAGCGCTACCGCAATGAAATTTGTAGCTTTAACGATGACATTCAAGGTACTGCGGCTGTAACGGTCGGTTCTTTACTTGCTGCGTGTCGTGTTAAAAATTCAACCCTAAGCCAGCAAAAAGTAGTATTTGTGGGTGCAGGCTCTGCTGGTTGTGGTATTGCTGAGCAAATTATTAGCCAAATGGTTTTTGAAGGTATTTCAGAAGCAAAAGCGCGTAGCCAAGTATTTATGGTTGACCGTTTTGGTTTGCTTAGTGAGGGTATGGAAGGCTTACGCGATTTCCAACAAGCACTTGCACAACCTACAGGCTCGTTAAGTGATTGGACGTACAGCGGCGAGTACGCATCACTGCTTGATGTTATGCACTGT
Organism: Pseudoalteromonas sp. SR45-1; assembly: GCF_014163655.1. NCBI lineage: Bacteria > Pseudomonadati > Pseudomonadota > Gammaproteobacteria > Alteromonadales > Pseudoalteromonadaceae > Pseudoalteromonas > Pseudoalteromonas sp. SR45-1. The sequence goes on from NZ_JACJDR010000001.1 coordinate 192,621, forward strand.
GCTGAGCCTGACATTTTGATTGGTGTTTCTGGTCAACCTGGCTTATTTACAGAACAAGTAATACGCGCTATGCATGCCGGTTGTGAACAGCCAATTATTTTCCCATTAAGTAATCCATCTAAGCAAGTAGAAGCGCATCCTGCTGATGTGATTAAGTGGACTGACGGTAAAGCACTTGTTGCCACAGGTAGCCCATTTGATCCTGTTGAGTACAATGGCGAGACGTTCCCAATCCCACAATGTAACAACAGTTATATTTTCCCGGGTATTGGTTTAGGGGTTATTGCCGCTAAAGCGACACGCATTACAGATGCAATGTTAAGTGTATCTAGCGAAATGCTTGCAGAGTCGTCGCCGCGTGCAAACACAGGTAAAGGTAGTTTATTACCAGCCTTGACTGAAATTGAAACGCTAAGTAAACGTATTGCATTTGCCATCGCTAAAAAGGCAATCGAAGAGGGCGTTGCTCTTGAGATTACGGATGACGCATTATGGGCAGCAATCGACAAAAATTACTGGTTACCAAAATACCGTAACTATAAACGTTGTAGTGTTTAATTAGGTTTATAAGTAATTAAAAGTAATTAAAAGTAAATGGCGTAATAGCATTAGTTACAACGCTTAACAAAAAACAGGCAATTGCCTGTTTTTTTGTGCTTGTTCATATTTTATTAACCACGTACGGTGTTTACTTGCTTTTACATAATTAAAGGATCGACTTAATGAAAACACTGACTCTTGTTATAGGTAGTGCACTGGCTTTAAACGTACTTAGCTTTGATGCACTTGCGGCAGCGACTCCCGATGCTCCTCATATTTATGTTAAGGGCGAAGCGACTCTTACTACAATGCCAGATTACGTACAGCTTAGTGTAGGTATTACCGAAGTTGATAAAGACTTAATTGCTGCTAAAAATAAAACCGACTTAACTATCGCCAAGGCAATTAAGCTCGTAAAAGAGATTGGTGTAAAAGAGGGAGATATAAACGCAGGGCAAATTTCAATAAACCGTGATAGCCAATACAACCGCACTACCGGTAATCAAGAATTTAAAGGCTTTAAGGTTTCTCGTACGTTAACAGTAAAACTCAGCGATATAAATAAATACCCTGAGTTACTACAAAGCTTAGTTAACAACGGTATTAACGAAATTAATCAAACGCAATTTTTAGCAAGCAACTACAACGAGCTGCATAAAAAAGCGCAAAAGTTAGCAATTAAAGACGCACGGGATGCTGCAAAAGAGTTTAGTGAAGATTATGACGTTGATTTAAAAGGATTATACAGCGCGTCACTAAGTCCACTCAATGTGCAGTCGCAGCCTTATATGCGCGCAGAAAAAGTAATGATGGCTGATAGCGCACCAAGTAACTATGTACCTGATGCCTACCATGCTGGAGAGATTAAAGTAACAGCGTCAAGCTACGCTGTGTACTACATAGATTAAACTATGTTTTAAGTTTTTATTTTTGGTGGTGCTCAAAACGTGCCACCAACTTCTCACCTTGCTCTTGGCTGATACGCGCTATAGAGTTGAGCATATTAGTCACTTCGCGTCTGTCGTATTCATTAGTTACATGTTCATTTATGTCATCAACAATCGCATTTAAGTAATTAAATAGACTGTTTCGTGCATCGGTATCTTTATGGGCAATAAACAAAATATTTTTGAATGCCTCAAGCACGTTTGTCATTACGTATGCATCGCCTTTGGCGTAATTACGCAGCGGTGTAAAGTTGTCATGTAATAACTCATCAAAGCTTGTTTCATGAAGGTACAACAATGGGGCATTATCACTGTGCTTAAACGAGTAGTTAATATCGTTAATTGAAAGTCGTTGAATAAGTAAAATACTCAGCATATCAATTGATTTAACCGCAGTACCGGGATCGTTGATACCTGGACTCATTGCCTTAACTGCAATTTCTGATATTTGCGTTAATCCATAACGGTAATGATCGCTAATGTACTCTTCTATATAAAAAATAAAGCAGTCGAGAATTTTATTAATCAGCTCTTCATCGTTTGCTATCTCTTTATTACATTTTAAAAACGGGTAACCTTTAACTGTAAAATAGCCTTGGTTTACAGATATATACACCTTTATATCTTGCTCAGCCAAAATGGCACACAGCTTATCGGTATGTACGCCTTTATAATATCCTTCTGTTTTACTGCTAACCGAATGCCATTTGCTAAAGTCTGGAAAGTCCTCAACTGGGTTTTCTTGTTGTCTTTGTATTATTGTTTTAATTTCGTTTTTAGTTTGGCTAAACAAGCCATTTAACACGTTATCAACTTGAATAGCACGTGAGATTGAGTGTATAAAAAATACAAACAAACCTAATGAAATCAATCCAAAAACAAGTGCAAACAACACACCTATTGAAGGAATTGCCGTACTGCCACCATCAAGCTTATTAATATTTATAAGCATAATAATAGAGTAAATTATGCTGCCTAAATAAAACCCCAAAACCATTTGGTGTGATTTGCGCGTAATAAGCCCTGGCACTACGCGGGGCGATAAACTCGCGCTGGCTGAATTTAAAACCACCATTACCATTGAAAAACTAAACACGGTAAGCGAAATAATACTCCCCGCTAAAGTGCTTAAAATAGTCCGCGCGTTTTCGGCGCTATCTACAAGTACAAACGATATAAACGATTTTAGCTGCTCAACAGGGGCTAAATATTCAACCGACATTGTAATAATGGCAAATACCAAAAAGCCCACTGAAAGCATCGAAGGGTAAAAGCCAATACTGTTAATCATTTCACGGTAACTGTCGGCTACTTTACGAGGTACAAACATAAAATCCTTATGTATTTTCTACTAACTTGATACCTCTAGCTTAGCATAGGCAATTATTAAACTTCTGATAATGCTGCTCAAATTTATGTGTTATTATCACGCCCACAATAATAGAGCGCATATTTATGCGATAAAAATAACAGGAAAACGCCGTGATCATTTCAACTTATGCTGCATTACTCGCATTCTTTTACATTTATTTAAGCTTTAACGTAATAAAAGTGCGCCGTGCGGAGCAAATATCGCTTGGTGATAACGGTAATGCAACGCTACAACGTGCTGTGCGTGCCCACGCAAATTTTATGGAATACGTGCCATTTGCTTTAATTTTGCTTTTTTTAGCAGAGTACCAAGGGCTTGCTAGCCATTACTGCCATATATTAGGTGGTGCGTTATTAGTAGGGCGTGTGTTTCAAAATTTAGGCATAGTAGAAAAAAGCCTTAAATATCGCCAAATTGGTACTATTACTACATTTTTAGTCATGATTATCAGCGCCTTTGTATTACTAGTAACACGTGGCTAATTAAAGAAAAGCTAATGAGCAAAATATTTATAATAGGTTTACCGCGTACCGGCACAACCAGTGTGTGCCACGCATTTTTAGAGCTCGGCATTACAACGGCGCATACCGCGTATACTAATGCTTGTTTTGAAAATGCTAACGCGATTGCCGACACTCCCATATTTAACGACTTTAAAGCACTTGATATTCATTACCCAGACTCTAAGTTTATTTATTTAGAGCGCGAATTGAGTGCATGGCTACCTTCAATAAAGCAGCTTTTAACGCGTATGCACACTAATTTAACGCGCGGCGACGGGGGCTTTAATATTCATATAAAACGCTGTTATTTAAATACGTTTAGTGAGCTTTCGCTTGATAATATTAGCGACGATAGTTACTTAGCAGACTGTTATGATACACATTTTAATGATGCTCAAACGTACTTTAATAACCGTGACGACGATTTTTTATCCATTGATATAGCAAAGCCTAATAGTTACAAAAAGTTGTGTAATTTTTTAGGGTTAGAAAGTGATAAAACTGATTTTGAAAAAATGAATGTGGGCGGAAAAGTCACCGCATGGAACGATATTAAGCACCCGTTAAAAGTTGAGTCTACGGCTAAAGGGCGCATAGATAAATTACTGCCTTACAAGATTTTTTAAATCAAATACGTTAAAATCCCCGCATTATTATTTAAGTTGTACAGAACATGTTTGAATTAAAATACCACACCCCATTTGAATGGACCGAAGTTGTCCTTGCTGACTTTAATACTTTTTTACAAGATCATGCCGCTGCAGAAAAAAAAGCATCGGGTATGGCTATGTCTATGCTTTCGCATTACCCAGACAAACGTAAATTAGTAAAAGCCATGACCGACTTAGCATTAGAAGAATTAATACACTTTAAACAAGTGCTTAAGTTACTTTTAGAGCGCGATGTAAACTTAGGTGACGACAAAAAAGACCCGTACATAAAACAAATACGTGCACTGTTTAGACATGGTCGTGATGGTTTTTTAATGGACCGATTACTGGTTGGCGGTGTAATTGAAGCACGTGGTCACGAGCGTTTTTCTTTAGTTGCACAAGCACTTCCTGAGGGTAAAGAAAAAGACTTTTATGTTGCGATTGCCAAGTCAGAAGAAAAACATAAAAACCTTTTTGTAGAGCTTGCTTACGAATACTTTGATAAAGAAGAAGTTGATACTCGCCTAGAAGAGTTACTTACAGCAGAAGCTAAAATCTGTGAAAGCATCCCATTTACAGCTGCTTTGCATTAACTAAAATTAGCGCAGAGCCTATTTTATTCGCTTTGCGCCACCTGCCTCTACTCTCATTTCTTGGTTAAACCCTTCATGAATTATTGATTTGCAATTTGCGAATCAAAATAATAAAACACACTTTTACACATCTTAATGCATTGATAATAAATACAAAAGCGTTTGGTCTCATACTTGCTACCTATACATTAAGCAAATTGAGGGAAAGGCTTATGTTAAAATTTACTTTTATACTATTACTAATATCTTTTAGCGCCGTAGGCAGTGAAAGTCATTTAGATTATATAGAAAATGCAAATGGTGAGCGGGTACAAAAAGTATCACACTTAGTTAAATGGACACATACTCGCTTTGTGTTTACCCGTGATATTTCGCGTATAGCACTTGGCCACGAAACAACGCTTGATGTGAACGTGGTTAATGGTCGCGAGCTACTAATTTTAGCTAAAAAGTTAGGCCGTACATCTATGATGGTGTGGTACGACGATAAAAGCTCGGAAACATTTTTACTTGGTGTTACCGAAGACTATAGCGTACTGGAAAATGCCTTAAACGATATTCACCCTGACGTGCAACTAACCATAGCACCTGATCGCCATGCTGTTGTATTACGCGGTGAAGTACCTACTATAAATTATCGTCATGCCGCTTATGAAGCTGCAAAAAACTATCTATACGCCAGTAGCTCACAAGCATCACAACCCGTTATTACCTCAAACCCTAATCAAGGAATGTTTAATTCTCTCGCTCAACGCTTGCAAGGATTGGGTAACGCAAACGGTGGTACCTCTCAAAACTCGAGCAAAGTCGCTATTATTAATTTAATAAAAGTAACTCAAGCACCCAAGCCAAAAGAAGAACGTATTAGCGAAGTAATTAAATCAATGGGCGCAGATAAAGTGACCATTAAACGCATCTCGGTTGATGAGCTATCAAATGATGATAGCGATGTATTTTTACTGTCAGGCTCTGTAAAAAATCAAATAAAGCTAGTGCGCTTATTAAATACAATTAATAAATTATTCGAACCAGAGCAAGCATTACAAACTCAGAGATCTCCTCTTGATCCTAATAATTTAATGGGCGGCGCAACGCAGGATAAAAGCGCAGGTATTGAAGTGCTTGCCAACGAGTCGGGTGGGTTAATAAACGATGCTACATCAGGATTAAACTTAAGTAATGTGAGTTCTAATATTGCAAGAGCAACGCTTCTTTCAGTGGCTGGCGGTAAAGTTTTGTCGAGCATTGAAGTTGAAGATTTACCGCAAGTTCGTGTGTCGGTACAATTATACGAAGTAAATCAACGTAGGTTAAAGCAATGGCGCCCAGATATTAGCGTGCTCTCTAATGGGTATGAAAAAGAAGCGGGCTTGTTTGGCCGTGACGGTATGACTAATCGCGAATCTGGCTCTGCAACAATAGAAAATGCGCTGCAATTAATTGGCGGTCAATTAACTAATAACTTACAGCTTTCTACCTCACAGTTTGCCATTGATATGTTGTTTTCATTACTTGAACAAGAAGGTATTTCGCGAACGCTTTCTCGCCCTACAATCACGGTTTTAGCCGGTGAAAGTGCCGTGTTTAAAGTCGGTGGTGAAGTACCTGTACCTACAAGTTATAGCCCATCTGGCATTACAACCGGTCAGCAAGGTAGTAGTGGGTCGGTGTTTAGCGGTACGGAATTTAAATCATTCGGAGTTGAATTAAATGTGCGCGCTATGGTTGACGACAAAGACAGAATAACACTTGATCTAAACCCAGTAATTTCACTACCCGATACCACGTTAACAGCCGAAATTGCACAAAGCACAGGCAGCAGTTTAAACAGTAGTGCATTTAATACACGCAGCATGCAAACGTCAACGCGTTTAAAAGATGGGCAGCCTCTTATCATTGGTGGCTTAATTAGCACTGATAACAATGCAAGCCACGACTTTGTACCTGATGGCAACGGCAATAGTATGCTTGGAAAGTTAAGTGAAACAACCAGCAAAAGTGAAAACAACCGTGAGCTGATAATTGTTGTAACTCCAAATCTGGTGCGTGAACCAATTAACACATTACGTTCGTGGGAACACGCAAATATAGACACCCAGGTACTTAGCTACATACAGGAGCAAGGGCTATGAAAATATTTTATATTATTTTACTGCTTACTTTATCGGGTTGCGCTCATATTGATTACAAGCCAACAGTAAATCCTTACAACGCATTGGGTGACATAGTAAAAAAATACCAATTAAATGCCCTACCGTTAATGTGCGAAGGTATTAATGCAAGTGACTGTTTGAACCTTGTGCATGAGGTGAATCAGTTAATGCTTGAACACCCCGATAACACGGCAATACTTTCAATATCGGCATATGTACTTTATAAAAGTGGCCGTGCTAATCAGTCTCAACAGGTTATAAACACTTTGCTTAATAAAGCTAACCCGCCGTTAAACGCAATTACTTTAGGGGTTACGTTAGCAATAGAGCAAGGTAATTTAGCTAAAGCAAAAAGCATTGCCCAATACGGCGTTGATGTTTTTGGTACACATGCTTCACCATACCTACAAATGGCCTCTATACATTATGCTCAGGGCAGTTACGTTATAGCTTTAAATTACTTAGAGCTTTCGGTTAAGTTTGGTTTAAATAGCACCGCCTATTTTTACCATAAAGGGTTAATTGAAGAAGCGAATGCTAATAATTTATTGGCCTGTGGCTACTATGAGCAAGTTTTACGTGTCGAACCCACGCATCAAAAAGCACTTGCTAGGCGCGGTAAACTCTCTGTTTTAGGTAATTGTTATTCTTAAGGCCTTCGGGCCTTTTTTTATACCTAAAATTTGGCATTATTAAGGAGCCAAAACCACTTTATTATTTATCAAAAATAGTAGTAGAGCTTACGCTAATCATACGTTTTATAAGTTACCCCACAAGACTGCTTCTAATATTTAACCCTTTTTGAATACCTATTAGTTTTAATAATTTAACAGAGCGTTTCTAACATTAAGTATCTAAAAATTATTTTTTAATATTGATTTGCATTTTGCAAATCAAAAATAAAAAAAGCTAAAAAACACACACATAAAAACTATAACCACCTGTATTTAATAGCCATTTTAAATTGGCATGGTCCTCGCTATATATAAAGTGAGCATAAGCTCTTTTAATTTAAAGGCTACGATTATGAAAACTATTAAACATAACTTAAATGGCAAAAAGCAAAAAGGTTTTGTACTAACGTCAGAGCTAATCATTCTTTCTACATCAATGGTAGCAGCACTTGTAATTGGTTTATCTACATTACGTGACTCTGTAACCAGCGAGCTTGAAGATGTAGCTGAAGCAATTGGCTCACTTGACCAAAGCTATGTATTTGACGGCATGATTAACGCCGAAGGCACAGCTGAAGTGTCTGGCTCTGGGTTTGTAGATTCAGTTGACGTGTACGCAGGCGATGGTAGTTCATTCACTTTTGTTGCATCAGACTTTAGTGAAAGTGCCGCACTTGTTAATGCAACACCAAGCGGCGATGCTGCAACACGTACAGCAGCAGGCGGTTCACAAGGTAACTAACGCAAGGTAACCAGGTTTGAATACCAAGCTTAAGGCTCACTGCCACAAAATTGTGGCAGTGAAAGTTACTCCGGAGGAATATTATGAAAAGTAAAAGTAACAAAGGCGCAACCACAGCGGCTCTCACATTACTCATCACCTCTGGCATGTTAGCTTCGGCTTTGGGTATTAGACAGGTAAACGATGAAAATAGCGTAACAGCTTGGGTAGTAAACAAAAATATGTCGGCCGGTCAAACAGTAACCGTTCACGATGTTGAGCAAAAGAGTATAGATCCAAGTAACTATTCAAATATTGCACTGAGCGTTCAAAACCCACGTGCATTAATTGGTCAAAAATTAGCAACTAATAAAATGGTTGAACAACCCTTGTTTGACACCGATTTTATCAGAGCGAAAAGCCAAAATTTATCAGAAGCCATACCAGCAGGGCGTGTTTTATATACTTTAAAACTAAACACCTTAGATATCCCGCTTTCGCGTATACACAAAGGTGACCGACTCGACATAGTCGCTAAAACTAATCGTCTAGTAAGAACAGTTGCCCGTGATGTACAGCTCATTGGTGTTTCAAAAGGCCCTAAATCGCAAGCCGAAAAAAATGGCGTAATGGATAACTTAGCTAAAGAGTCTAATTCTGCTACAGGCGGTGTTTCGTTAGTCCTTGCGGTACTTCCAAAAGATGTTTATTCGTTGGCGGGTATAGATAACGCCGACAAAGTTTCAATTATTGTGCATAGCGCTTATGACATTGAACAAGGTCGTTTGCAAAACTTTTCACGCTTACAAACCAGTCGCACAATCGAAGTGGTTAAAGGCGTTAAAAATGAAGCTGTATATGTAGCTAAGTGAGTTTTTATGTTTAATTTATCAAGCAAACATGAAGAAGTTCAAACCAGTTTAAGTACCTTTGAAGAGCTTAAAAAGCTATTGCACGATGCCGTTATCGAAGAGTACGAACAAGAACAAACCGCGCTTTTATCAAGTAATGTTCTCGAAAAAATCTCTGCATTGTGCAGTGAAATTCCACAATTTAATCAATCTTCATTTAACCAACATCAACAAGAGCAGGTTGTGCAGGCTGTTTTTGATGAAATTCAAGGCTTGGGACCTATTGCACAGTTTATGCTGGACGATCAGGTTAGTGATATTTTAATAAACGACACGCAAGATATATGGATTGATAAGCAAGGCAAACTACTTTGCACAGCCAGTAAGTTTGATGACGAACGCCATTTACGCCGATTTGTTGATCGCTTACTTGATGGCTGTGGTCGCCAGGTAAATGCGCTTATGCCAATTGTTGATGGCAAATTAAAAGATGGTAGCCGTGTTCATATTATTGTACCGCCTGCGTGTACCGGCGCCGCTATTGTGTCTATTCGTAAGTTTAATCATAAAAAAATAAACGATGACTTTTTAGTTAATAACCATTTTTTAGATAAAAACATCTTATTATTTTTAAAAAGTGCAGTTAAAACAGGCGTTAATATTTTAGTCTGTGGCAATGCGGGGGCTGGTAAAACGTCATTATTGAACGTACTTGCCAACTCAATTAATCCAAACGAACGTGTTGTAACCATTGAAGAAAGCGCTGAGCTTAATTTGCATCACAACCATGTTGTGCAATTGGAAGCCCACGACACTAACAGCGATGGTAAAGGTGCAGTAAGCCTAAGAGATTTAGTAAAAGCAGCCCTTAGAATGCGCGCAGATAGAATACTTGTAGGTGAGGTACGCTCAGGCGAAGTAATCGATATGCTCCAAGCAATGAACTGTGGCCACCAAGGTTCGATGACGACCATACATGCTAACAGTGCAAATGATGCCGTTATTCGTTTATCTACCTTAGTGCAGTTACACAATGCACAACTGAGCGATACCCATACAAGTTCGCTAATCGCGTCGAGTATTCAGCTCATAGTTCATGTTTCTCGCTCAACTAATGGCATCCGCACTCTAAAAAGTATTGGTGAAATTAAGCGTGTTAATGGCGGGGCACAATTTAGCCCGCTTTATAGTATTAACGAAGCAGAACCAGTACAAAGTGATTTAATAGATAACTCAAGTGTTATTGAGTTTATGAAAGGTCAAGGCGCAAATGCACAAGAATTGAAAGCATTACTGCACAATAACCCGGAGGCTAACAATGACTAAACTTGATTATTTATTAGCTATTGCGGCGGTTATAACTTTTGTACTGGCTGCGAGTGTATTGGCTTCTTTGTATGTGAATAATAAAAGCAACCAAAGCACTAAAAAAGCAGATATTTTAGAAGAAAAAGATGTCCTTACTCTGTCACTACGAGTGCTTGGTTTAAATATTAGTAACGCCTGGTTTATAAGCATGGCGTGCTCGCTCTCTAGTAGCTCCTGGTTTTTAGCTAAATTATATTACCCAGAGGCATCAACCAGCGCGTTTATTATTTCAATCGTGGTTTTTGTAACCTGTTTTATAACTGTGATTGACTTGGCTCATTATAAATTAGCAAAATTTGAGCATCACTTTTTAGAATTTATTGAAACCGTACAATCGTGTTTAAGCACAGGGCTATCGCTACAGCAATCAATGCACTTTGCTGATGAACATGCAGACCCATATATAAAAAAACAAAGCACCTTACTAATACAACGCATGAGCATGGGTAGTGATGCCGAAACGTCGTTTGCCCCATTAATTGAAAGATACAACTGCGAAACCGTAAGATTGTTTGCTCATAGCATCATTACACATACACAAAGCCAGTGCGATTTGACCGACATGCTAAAAAGCGTATGCAACATGATGTCGCTAATAACTCTCGACCGCCAACAGCTGAAAGCTAAGCTTTCCGGTACTAAATACGCTGCTGTGTTTAGTGGTTTTTTACCTTACGCACTAATTCCTTTATTTAGCTATACCGATCCAACCTGGTTTGAACCATTATTAAACGATCCTAATGGGATTGCATTTATAACGGTTGCGCTTCTTTGTCAGCTATTTGGCTTTTTATGGCTACGCCTTAGCTTAAGGGTAACATTATGATTGATATACTTTTACTTATCGGGCTTTTAGTAAGTATGGGCTCATTTATCCATATTCATAGGCAATCGCTTAAAGTCGAATTAGATAAACCCGATACTAAAAACATTAACTGGTATCCGCTAATTATCATCTCTAAACGTCAACTAAGACAAGCAGGGATTCAAATTAATAAAATATTAATAAGCCTGTACTGCTTTAAAGTGGCTGCTACTTTTAGTGCATTTACGGTTATAGAGCTAACAGGGTATGAGCTGAGCCAATCGATTAAATTATTACTGTGTTTTATGTGTTTTTTTGCACCCGAATGCTGGTTTTTATTACGTAAAAATCAACGTCAAACCACTATAAATAACAGCTTAGAGTTTTTTTTACGGGTGTTACTGGTTTACATGCGCGCCGGGTTTTCGTTAGAACGTTCATTTGCACTGGCGGTTGATCATGGATTGAGTCAAAAACACCCATTATACAAAGAGCTAAAGTTATTTTTATTCGAACTAAGTGCAGGTAAAGATCGTGAATTTGCATTTAATTCACTTTTTGAAAGAACCGGCGTATTAGGAATTAAAAAACTCGCAAACTTAATGTTAATAGGGTCAAAACTTGGTACGCCACTTATCCAAGCAGTAGAGGCTCAACTTGAAGGCCTAGCTTTAAAAAAGAACATTTTACTCGCTAAAAAGGTAAACAAAAAAGCGATGCACACAACCTTTCCCATTATCTTAATTTGTTTTCCGATGTTTTTAGTATTGGTGTTTTTTCCCGCAGCATTACAAGTAATGAACGTACTTAAAATGCTTGTAGAAGTGTTATAGGAGCCTGATATGAAAAAGCATTATCAACAAGGGTACATACTTACTATTGAGCTTATATTAATTATAACTATTTTAATTATTGGCTCAATTGGTGGGGTGATTTTAGTAAGGGATGCCCTTATTAAGCGCCATCAAACTAAGGTAGATAATCAAATTACTGTAGTTGATGCTAACAATAGACCACTCGGTATTGCAGTAAGTTTTGATGAGCATCAAGCACCACTTATTTTTTATACAGATCGTGGAGCAAACAACACGTACAGGGCATTAATAGGCATAAGAGATGATAGGTTTACCTCGCGAGAAGCTGTTTATTACGATGCTCCAAATTGCCAAGGTAACCCGTGTTTAAAGGGCTTAAGCGACGAAGCAACAGACAGCAAAGGTGTCAGCAAGTTAAATAATACCGGTAATGTAAGTTATATAAATGCGCTGCAGCAAGGTCCAAATTACGCAATAGGGCAGTTAGGTAACAGCGTTATTGGTCAGTTATTAAGAAGCACGCCACAACAATGCCCTGCTAATAGTGAACAAATTCTATCTCGTTATGTATCCCAAAAAGTAGTAACAGGCTCACCTTGTGAAAGCTTTGAAATAGATAAGCAACCAGCCGACAGCAGTTGTTTAGTTGGAGTAACAGCTTTAGGAAATCCACTTTTAGGTACAAGCGATCAAGGTTTATCACAATCGTGTGATACATGCCAAACAGGGTACGAATCGCAAGGTGACATACTTGATTTATATTTACCTCAGGTAGAACCGCTTTTAAATACAGCCCTTAATGCGCTTTCATTAGTAGGTATAGGCACAAACGTTGATATAGAGCTTGGCACAATATGCTGCCCAGAAGGTACACGCTTAGAAGATGATGAAAACATTGTAGAAACACTTGTTTTCACTATTTTACAAACCACATTTGAGGTGGTCGGTATCGATTTAGTAAATAACCTTATCATTAGTGAAACACTGAGCTTAATAGGGATTGAGCCAGGTATTACATATTGCAAAACATCACTTAATTTAGTTAATGCAGAACAAGTAATTAATATCACCACAGGCGAACCTGCTCTTAGTAGTTTAACGCCACCATTTAAAGTTTTACTGCCAGTACATAGCGGCCAAAACAGGACAACGTGGATACATACTCCCCCAAAAGGGGAAGGAGAACGTCAATGAACGCCTCAAATATATTTACCTCACATGCTAATTTAGCAGATACACCAACTGATGAAATATCAACAGAAATTAAAGAAACGCTAACGCTACTAAAACAGTTTTATGATGTTCCAATTGTTAAATTTATCGATTTTAGAGAGGTTTATTCAGAGCAGTTAATAACCTGCAACGATAAAGAAAGTGTCGAAAATGAGTTATTAAGCTATCAACTACGCTGCACACAAGAAAAACTATATTTATTTGAAGATACTTTTTTTGATGATGTATCAAACAACACGCACAAATTAATTCGCTTTTATGCACAATATCCAATTTATAGTGTCACTAATAAATTAATTGGCGTAGTGCTGATGGCTGATTTAGCACCTAAAACATTAATAGGTTCACAAAAAAATCAGTTTATTTCATTTGCTCAATTATTGCAGACACAGTTAAATAAAAATTCAGATTCAGTAAGTAATCAAATTACTAATCCTGTGAAAAAAAATTATGGGGAAAAGTATATTCATGTATTTAGTTTAGCGCCCGTGGCATTCTTAATTGCATTAGTATTATGCTCATTCACTGCATTACTGCTTTATACTATAGAAAAAAAGGAGCTGCAAAGTAATTACAATGAACAAACTCAGCAATTACGTAAAACGTTATTTAATGCTTTAGAGCGATTTGATAATCAAGGATTATATATATCGCAAAAAGATTTAGTTATCGCAGGCTTTTTACAAAGCCAAAATAGCTATACAAAAGAGCAGCTTAATGATTTAGTACAGAGTCAGGTTTCACAAAGCTTAACTTATAAAGGGTATATTGTGTTTGATTCTGAGTATAACCAACTTGCACTTTGGTCAAAAAATAATTTTGATTTAGCCGCGTATGGATTTAAAAACTGGTTAGAAAAACTCAATAATAGAGCGAATAAACAAGCAGTAGAAGTATTTACTGTTGCAGATACGGCCTTCTTAATTTCTGAAATAAAAATTAAACAAGGATCTATTTATACACTTACAGCATTTGATTTAAGTAAGTTTTTAAAAGCCGTTATTGGCAAATTAAACACTGAAAATTATAACGTTTTTATAGTAACACCACAGTTTACTTTAGGAGAACAAGGAGAAGTTAGCCCGAGTATAATTAAAAATAGTATTAGCGCTTTAAGTAGTCGTTTTCCACCTACATGGCGCTTACATGTGCAACCTATGAATAAAATAGTACGCCCACAAATAACTAAATATAGTTTAATTAGATTAGGGTTAATCTCTTTTTGTGTATTTGCCTTTGTGTATTATTTTTTACGTTTGCCAAGACGTTTACACAACGAAATAAAACAAAAAAATCAGTTAATACTCAATAGAGAAGAGCTTTTTTCAAGTTCTCTTGATGCACTGCCGCATGGGTTTGCTATTTTTAATAGCCACGAATTTCCTGTGATCACCAACAATGCATTTAACCTTTTATTTGCACAAGTGAATAAACAAAATAGTCAGCTATCGTATAGCCAGCTGGTAAGTATTGCGCAGCAGAATAATATTATAAATCACTACCATGAACATCATAAGCTTGATGATGATCGTAACCAATTAATAGATATAGGTTTTACAGACGGGAAGTGGATAACTGTATTACAAAGACATACAGATTTTAATGGTTTCGTTTGCTACTTTAGAGATGATACAGAGGCACATCAAAAAGAATGTTTACTCGCTGATGTTCTTGAAAAATCAAAACAGACAAATCAATTAAAAGAAAAATTTGTTACAAGGCTTAGCCGTCAATTAAAAACGCCTTTATCATCTTTAAAGTCATTAGTTGAAATATCTAAAGATCCAATAAGCTTTAACGAATTTAAAAACAATGTGGGGAATATTTCTGATGCATGCGACCAGCTCGAAAGTGTAATTCAACAACTCGTAAATATAAATAAATCGGAAATAGGTAAGTTAAAACTGCAGGCCAAAAACGTTAACCTGAATCATATGATCAATAATAATATTTCGATTTTAACTAAAGAAGCTGAAAACAAAAAAATAGTTCTTAAAAATAATATTACGCCTGGGTTAACCGTGGTAAGCGATGAAAAGTTAATTTCTCAATTGGTTATTCAGTTAGTGACAGAGGTTTTGGATTCGTCAAATAATACAACGCTATCTATTAACGCTCAGATTAAAAATGAAAGTAACCGTAATTACTTACACCTAGACTTTTCATTAAGCAATTTAATCGACAGTAGTTACTTTATAACTGAGCTTAAAAGTATATCGGGTGATGATATAGCACGTCTCATAGATGATAAAGACGTTTCATTAGAGTTAAAGTTTTTTATCTCAATATTTAAAATGTTAGGTGGTAAAGCGATAACTGTAAGTAGTAACGCGAATAAATCAACGATAACGCTTTCTATGCTGGTAAACAAAGTAACGAAGCAAGATAAAGACAATGTGCAAAAAGTACCAAGTAGCTCATTAAATACTGATTTAGTAAAAGCGAGTTTAGTGACTAAAAATCACCAAAACACGCTACTACTTGTTGATGACGATCCACTTGTAGAAATTGTGATTAGGGCAATGCTAAAAGATCAGAATATCATAATAGATTACGCATGCAGTGCGATAGAGGCTATGTTGATGGTTTCGCAAAATAGTTACGACATTATTCTAATGGATATAGTAATGCCAGAATTGTCGGGAACTGACGCTATGTTAAAAATTAAAAAACACAGTGATAATTCTAAAACTAAAATAATTGCGCATACATCGACACCCGATACAGAATCTAAATATGTAAATCAGGGCTTTGATGACATGTTATTAAAGCCAGTGAAACAAGGTGTTTTAATAAACCAAATAACACGTATTTTAAAAAGATAAGCCGCTGGGGTAATAAATGAAAAACATTAATGAAAATATGGCAGAAGTTATCGAGTTTAAAGTAACGCCAATAAATAAAACTAAACGACTACTTTTAGTAGATGATGACTTACTAATAGAAATAGTAATAAGAAAAATGCTTAAAGAAGAAAACATATTAATAGATTTTGCATCCAGTGCAATAGAGGCGCTATTAATGGTTTCTCAAAATATTTACGATATTATTTTAATGGACATAGTCATGCCACAGTTTACGGGCACCGACGCAATGCTAAAAATAAGAAAGCACGCTGATGCATCATCAACGAAAATTATTGCGCATACATTTAGTGAAAACGAAAATAGTAATAATAAATATATAAAGCTTGGGTTTAATGGTTTGTTATTAAAGCCAGTTAAGCAAGGTGTATTAATTGAAAATATTAGATCTTTCTTAAAGTGATTAATAGCAATAGTAGGGCGGTTCGCTGTTTATTACTTATTACTTATTACTTACTAAAAACTATTTAATAAGAATAATTTCTTCAAATTAGTAGCAACTTCGCTTTTGTAATTGTTGCATATTTAAGAGCAAACGCTTCACACTTCATAAAGTGGTTTAACAATCACAATTATCAAACTCTATAATAATAAAAAACAAATAAACTTACTTAGCCTAGAGCCCAAGTATTACAAGGGTTTGGGTTTGGGTTTGACTTTAAATTATTATAATTTTTGAATAACTAAAAAATACTCATCTTGGGATGGTATTTGCTTTATAAGGTTATATTCCAATTTTATAGTTCACGAAATATTATAATTTTTAAAGTTAACGAGGCAAAATTATGAGCAAAACACAGTACGTTACAGTAGCAGGTCATCAAATTGCTTATCAAGAAATGGGACAAGGAACACCTTTATTATTGATACACGGTATTCCGACTAATAAATTTTTATGGCGAAATGTGATGCCAAAACTTGCATCAAAATATCGGGTAATAGCACCAGATTTACTAAACTTTGGTGAATCAGATATGCCAATTAACACCGATGTATCTATAAATGCGCAATGTAGAATAATGTGTAAGTTTATGGAAGAACTCGGTATTTCTAAAGTTAATATTGCTGCACATGATATTGGTGGTGGTGTTGCTCAATTAATGGCGGTAAATCATCCTGATAAAGTAAACGGATTAGTTTTAATAGATAGTGTATGTTTTGATTCTTGGCCAATACCAGAATTTGAACCTTTGCTAGAACCTGGTGTAGAAGAAAAGACAAGTGTAGCTGAATTTGTTGATACATTAAGAGATTTCATGCCTAAAGGTGTATACGATTCTAGCGTAATGACTGAAGAGTTAATGGAAATATACTTGAAACCATGGAGCAACGAGCAAGGAAAAGCCGCTTTATTTAGTAACATGCGCAGGCTCAATAAAGAATATACACAAGCTATTGCGGGCGATCTTAAAAGCTTACCTCATGAAACACTCATATTATGGGGTGAAGAAGACAAGTTTCAAAAGCCAAAATATGCACCAATGTTAGAAGAAGCCATTCCAAATTCATCATTAATTTGGTTAGATAAAGCCGCTCACTGGGTTGTTGATGAATATCCAGATAAAGTATCTGAGCTTATTAGTGAATTTATGAATGATAAAAAATTCTAAAGTCTCAGCAAGTACATCAGTAGGATAGTTAAAAAGCCATTAAATTCAACATCTTGAATTTTACTGGATGAAATATCTACTAGGAAGTTATTGTTAATACCGCTTGGATATATTAATAACCAAGCGGTATTTTTATATGTTCAAGAAGCTAATAGCGTAAATGGGAAAAACATTAACTATTAAGATAAGTAGGTTAATGCTTATTAAATAGTCAAAATATCGCGTTTATACGTTAATTAATGAAGGTGAGTAACTTGGTTATGTATTTATTTATTCCATTTAACATAATATAAATTATAGGTAGTTAATGTATATATAGAAAGAGCGCCTAAATGCGCCCTTACTATGTCCAATACTAGACGGTATCGGACATTAAGTGTTTTTATTACAATAACTAGTATTACTAATACAGATACTTTATTTATCAATTTGTTTAATCAATACTAAGTAATCGCTCAGCTGTATATTCGTTAGTAATTAATCCACTGATCATGTTTGACCTTACTGCGCCCAAAATGGCTAACACTTTTTCTTCACCAGCAGCTATCGCATAAATCTGTTTGTTAGCATTTGTTTTTAATGGCGTACTTGCTACACGCTGATTAACTGTGCAATCTAAAAGCTTACCGTTTTTATCAAACACCCAACTAATCATTTCACCAACAGCACCCAGATCTTGTAACTCTTTAAGTTCTTGCGCATCAATAAAACCATCTATATGTAATGGCGACTTTTCACCTAAGCTACCAATACCCACAAATGTTACATCGGCATCTTTAGCGAGTTTTAAATTACCGGTAATATTTTGTTGTGCGTGCAACTGTTCTTTTTCTTCAATGCTTCTTGGTAAAACTGGCAATGGCATTGGATAATGTTTTGCATTGGTGTGTTCGGCCATTCTTACTACAACATCATAAGGTGAAGCCGATCCATCCAAAGCCATATTACCTAGCATGGCTACAATTTTATGTTGCGGACAATCAACGGTTCTTAGCTCATCCACACATGAACGTAAAACTCGACCGGTTCCCATAGCAAGTACTTTGGGTTGTTCTGATTTTAAATGACGTTCTATTTCTGCCGCGCCAGCTTGAGCCAAACCTAATGTAGATGAAGGTTCAGATGGATCGCTCGGTACAACTTCACACGAATCTAACCCAAAACGGCTTTTTAATTTTTCGGCCAAATCCATACATTTAGCAATCGGGTGGTCAAGTCTAACTTTAATTAATCCTTGGCTCACAGATAATGCGACCATTCTTTGTGCAGATTGACGAGATATATTTAGCTTTTTGGCAATTTCATCTTGTGTGTTACCGCCAACATAATATAACCACCCTGCTCTGGCTGCATCATCTAGCTTTCTAATTTCTGTATTTGATAGCTTTACCACGTAAACCTCTTAAAATAGAAGGAAAACTAAGTCCTTATTTTCATTACATAATTTTAATTATATGTGCTGCTATATAAATTATTTTATTAATTTTGGATTATCTATTTATCAATAACGTTTTTGTTATTTATAGTTTTAAATATACCATTCCTTAATAAAAAATACCTAGGTTTCATAGGATTATGTAATTAGAATTTAGTTAATAGCACCCTTATAAAGGTGCTATTTAAGGTAATTAAAGATTGGCTTTAGCGAATTGTTAAACCGTTATTATCAAACTTTAATACTTTATCATCCGGTGCGCTTAGGTAAATACTGTCGCCATATTTTAACGGACAATCACCATCTGCTTTTACTGTTACGGTCCCTTTGCCTTCAATATTTATATGTAAAAAGCTCTCAGACCCTAAATGTTCAATTACACCGACAGTACCAGCCCACGTGCCTTGCTCAGTAGAGAGTGTTATATGCTCTGGTCGTATACCAATACAACTAACATTCGCATTTTCATTTTGTGGAGCATCTATAAAATTCATTTTTGGAGAGCCAATAAAACCAGCTACAAATTTGTTTACTGGGTTTTTATAAAGCTCTAAAGGTGTGCCTACCTGTTCAATAATACCGGCATTAAATACCGCGATTCTATCTGCCATTGTCATGGCTTCAACCTGATCGTGCGTAACATAAACCATTGTTGTAGCTAAGCTTTTATGTAATTCAGATATTTCTAAACGCATATTTACACGTAATGACGCATCAAGATTCGAAAGCGGTTCATCAAATAAAAATGCCGAAGGTTGGCGTACAATTGCGCGCCCTATTGCTACGCGCTGGCGCTGACCGCCCGACAATTGCCCTGGCTTTCGGTCTAAATAATCGGTCAAATTAAGAATTTTAGCGGCGTTAGCAATTTTACTTTCGATTTCTGTAGGGCTAACTTTGGCTCTTTTTAAAGGAAAAGCAATATTGTTACGCACTGTCATATGCGGATATAACGCATAGGATTGAAACACCATTGCTAAGCCTCTTTTTGCAGGCGGTGTTTTTGTAGCGTCAATGCCGTCAATTTCTATATTACCACTGGTGGTATCTTCAAGACCTGCGATCATACGAAGTAATGTAGATTTACCACAGCCTGATGGCCCAACAAATACGATAAACTCACCGTCTTTAATTTCTAAGTCGAGCGGTTTAATTACGTTAACTTCATCAAAGTTTTTAGTGACTTGTTTTAGTGTGATGCTGCCCATGTGTATTCTCCTATTTTACTGCGCCGAAACTTAATCCACGCACTAATTGTTTTTGACTAAACCAACCAAGTATTAAAATTGGCACAATGGCCATGGCAGATGCTGCCGATAACTTAGCGTAAAATAACCCCTCAGGGCTTGAGTAACTGGCAATAAATGCCGTTAAAGGTGCAGCATTTGCAGCGGTTAAAATAAGTGTCCAAAACGCTTCGTTCCACGACAAAATAACATTGAGTAATAGCGTTGAGGCTATACCCGGTAAGGCTATTGGCAATAAAACATGGAATATTTCTTCACCAATTGTTGCGCCATCCATACGAGAAGCTTCAAGTATTTCGTTTGGTATTTCTCTAAAGTAGGTGTAAAGCATCCATACCATTATTGGTAAGTTAATGAGTGTCATTACAATAACCAAACCTAATTTTGTATCGAGTAATGCAAAGTCGCGAAACAATAAATAGATAGGAATAAGTACGCCAACTGGTGGTAACATTTTGGTTGAAAGCATCCACATTAATAAGTGCTTTGTTTTTTTAGTTTGCACAAACGCCATAGACCACGCAGCAGGTACCGCAATTAATAACCCCAGTAAACTTGAACCTAGTGATATAACTACAGAGTTCCAAAAATGGGTAAAGTATGGCGAGCGCGACAGTACATCGCGGTAATTTTCGAGCGTCCAATCGAATGCATATAAGCTTGGACTTGCTGAAATTGCTTCAGCTTCCGTTTTAAAGCTGGTGATTAACGTCCATAAAATTGGAAAGAAAATCATGCCGCTTATTGTCCATGCAGCAATGGTATAAATTAGTTTGGAACGACGGCTATCTTTTATAGTCATAATTAACCCTCCAAGTTTTTGCCAATTAAGCGCATTAAAAATATAGCGACAATATTTGCAATTATTACTGCAACTATGCCCCCTGCCGAACCGCCACCTACATCAAATTGAAGTAGTGATTGCGTGTAAATTAAGTACGTTATATTGGTAGACGAATAACCAGGACCACCACTTGTTGTAACTAATATTTCGGCAAAAATTGACAGTAAAAATATAGTTTCGATTAAAATAACAGCGGTTACAGCGCGCGATAAGTGCGGCAAAACGATGTAAAAAAACTTACTAAATGGCCCAGCTCCGTCTAAATCAGCCGCTTCTAATTGTTCACGGTCTAATGATTGTATTGCTGTTAGCAGTATTAATGCTGCAAATGGTAACCACTGCCAAGACACAATTATGATGATTGAAAATAACGGCATTTGAGCAAAAAAGTCGATAGGTTCAAAGCCAAGCCAAATCGCGAAATGTGCAAATAAGCCATTAACTGGGTTCATTAGCATGTTTTTCCATACCAATGCCGACACAGTTGGCATTACAAAAAATGGGGCTAGTACCATAATGCGAACGTAATTTCGTCCCCATATTGCTTGGTCTAGTAAAATGGCTAAGCCAATACCACCACAAATAGTGATAAGTAAAACCCCAGTTACTAGGTAAAGCGTGTTAAAAAATGATTCAAAAAAAGCCGGATCAGTTAGGAAAAATTCATAGTTTAAAAAGCCTACAAACTCTTTATCCCCTGGAACGAGTAAGTTGTAATCAATAAATGAAAAATACAATGTCATACACAGCGGAACTATCATCCAAGCAAGTAATAAAATTACACTAGGAAGAAGCATAAACCGAGCAAGCGTGCGCGAGTTAGTTGTTGCCATAAAGGTGACCTTAAAAAAGCCAATTCTATTTACTTGTTAACTATCAAGTGAAAATCAGAAACCCTTGATAGTGTTTATAACTAACAAGTAAATAGAATTGACATAAAATATTGGGTAAGTTTGAGTACTTACCCGCCCATTACATGCTATTTAGGATAGCGAGCTTTACGCATTGTTCGCTCAACGAGGTGCTGAGACGTACTAAGCGCTTGCTTAACGGTCATTTGGCCAGTTAATGCTGCTGAGAATTGTTGCCCAACAGCTGTACCAATTCCTTGAAACTCAGGAATAGCAACAAACTGAATACCTACATAAGGCACTGGTTTAACTGTCGGATTTTTAGGATCTGCAGATTGAATAGAATCTAAAGTAATTTGCGCAAACGGTGCTGCGTCCATGTACTTTTGATTACTGTAAAGTGATTTACGTGTACCTGGCGGTACTTTTGCCCAACCTTTTTTATCGGCTACAAGTTGTGTGTATTCTTTAGATGTTGCCCAGCTAATAAATTTCATTGCGGCATCTGGTTTTTTGCTGCTTGCCGGTACGGCTAAAGTCCAAGACCATAACCAGTTACCGCGTTTACCTAGACCGTTATCTGGCGCAAGTGCAAACCCTACTTTATCGGCAACTTCTGAATCTTTTTTGTTAGTAACAAATGCGCCTGCAACGGTTGCATCAATCCAAATACCACATTTTCCGGTTTGAAAAAGTGCAAGGTTTTCATTAAAACCGTTTGCAGATGAACCAGCAGGACCAGATTCTTTCATCACATCGACATAATACTGAAGGGTATTTTCCCACTCTGGGGTATTAAACTGAGGTTTCCAATTTTCATCAAACCAACGCGCACCAAACGAATTTGCCATGGATGTAATAAGCGCAACGTTTTCGCCCCAACCTGCTTTACCACGTAGACAAAGGCCATAAACACCTTCTTTTTTATCTGTCATCGCTTTAGCAGCTTTGCGTATAAAGTCCCATGTTGGGGCTTTAGGCATTGTCAGCCCTGCTTTTTCCATTAAGTCAGTGCGGTACATAACCATTGAGCTTTCGCCATAAAATGGCGCAGCATAAAGCTTGTCGTTAATCGTTAAACCGCTTCGAATTGCCGGAATTAAATCGTCTAAATCGTAGTTTTCACCTAAATTATCCAGCTCTTTTAGCCAATTTTGCTTGCCCCAAATTGGTACTTCATAAGTACCTATGGTCATAACATCGTATTGGCCGCCCTTTGTTGCAACATCGGTTGTGACACGTTGGCGAAGAATGTTTTCCTCTAGAGTAACCCATTTTAGATCTATATCCGGGTTTTGGCTGGTAAAGTCACTGCTTAATTCTTTCATGGTGATCATGTCACCATTGTTAACAGTCGCTATTGTGATTGTTTCTTTTGCCGCAGCGCCCATGCTTATAAAGCCACACGCGAGCATAATTAATTTATTTTTCATCGGGTATTCCCCATACACGTTATGTTTTAACAAGTGCTATTAAATTTCAATCTATTACCAATTCTATTTATGGCAGTTTTAACGCATAAAACTGCCCGCAAAGTGCCTTTTTAGGTCCTTTGTTTAAATAGTTAGACTAGTTGGATAATGATTTAAAATTTAACAGATATTTCAGAAGTGAAGCCGTCAAATCCTTTACCGATTTGGCCGCCCGAATTAACACCTTCTTCTTGGTTAACATACTCAACTTTTAAAAGCGTTTTATCGTTAAACCAGTAACCTGCGGCTACTTGAATACGCTCTACTGTGTTGTCTGTTTGTTCAATTAAGTCGGAAGTGTTATCGGCTTCTGCATAACGAGCCGCTACATATAGCTTTTTAGGGATTAGATATTGTTGTGCTTCAAACACGAAGTACTCAACCGATGAGTCGCCTTCTATTACACTGTTTGAATCAAAAGTAGTGCCATTTTCATCAGCTATGCCGTTTGTACCAAAGTAGGTAATACCGGCAACTGCATTACCAGCGGCATCTGCAAATGTGTAATCATCAGACGATTTACCAACCATAAAAATTAAGCTAGTTTCGTCAGATGGTTGATAAGCTAAGTTAAGCTGGATGATTGATTGCTCAAGCCCTGGCATTGCGCCAACGTGAGTGTCACGCTCGTTTGAAGGTGACGCTGAGAAATTATAGTTTTCACCATCGCCAAAGCGATAGTTTGTTGTGGTTACACCATCAAGACTTGCTACGCCATTTTCAAAACGTAACTGGTCGCCCTGATTCGCTTTTAATAAGTTTAAGCCTGCTTTAAAGCCACCTTCAAATTCTAGAGTACCTTGAAGTCGGTAGTTATAACCTCTGTCTTCTTGAAATGCTTCACCGAAACTTGAAGTCGTAATGTGACCTGTAACATTATAAGCACGTACTACACCACTATCGAAAGTTTCGCTGTAACTTAGCTGTGCGCCGTTTTCTGCGGTTGCGTAATCGGTAATACCATTACCAATAAGTGCATTACTTTGGTTATCTGCGCCGTCTTGAAAGCCTTTAAATTGAAATGGTGAGCCACCAATATTACCCAAACGCAGTGTTAAATTTGCGTTTTCTTTTGGTGTGCCATATAGACCTAGTAAGTCAAATTCAACACCTGCAAAATCGTTGTGAAATGAAAAGTCACGATCTTCGCCACCAAAGTCATTAGGCTCTTCTGCAATATCTATATCGGCAGTGATGAACTCGTTAATATGAAATTTAAGCATTAGATTAGCTCTAATACGGCCAAATCCTGATTCTTGTTCTTCATCTTCTGGACGAAATGCACCATCTTTAGCCTGAATTGACTGAAAGTTTTGCATTAGTAAAAAGTCTACGTCAACGCGATCTAAATATTCAGAAATATCAGCCTGTGCTGGAGCCGATGTAGCCATAGCTGCCGCTATGAGAGAAATTGCAAATTTAGTCTTTTTATTATTCAACATAATAAGCTCTTTATTTAGTGTGGTGTGTGATGCCAACTTTATTAAATTGCATTTTCATTTAATGAAATTGGTATTAATTCAGTGTGTATAGATGAGGCTGACTGAGCAAAACATTAAGTGGTTAATGAAACTGCACTTGTGAGCATAAGCCCATCTGCTGAGCATAATCACAGAATGAATTTAGAAGGTCAACGATTTTTTATTACAAAACGTTTACAAAAAATCGAATTCATATGTAAATATTTTTGAATCAATAAGTTAAGTAGCAAATTTGTTACATCAAATTTTGATGGAATGTTGTATTGGATTAAGGAATTTCTTATGAATACGTCATTATTGTTCATTACAATTAATGAAAATATAAGTTAGTAGAAGATATGAGAGCAGATAATCCTTTAAAAATACGTTGTTGGGCAAACCTATAAACAGTTTATTTATTGGTGTTTTTTAAGTAACGTTCTTGAGCTTATGATGGGGTTAGCTTAGTATTAAAGCACTTAGATGTATTCAAAATAGAAGTAACCTACATATGGAATTTGTTCGCCCGCTAGAGCCCATCCTCATTATTGATGACGTTAAGGAAATTCGTGATTATCTAAACCAAATTTTAACTGACTTAGGGTTTGAAGATATATTAGAAAGTGCTGATTTTAGCTCTGCCAAACCTATTATGGACAATAAACCGCCAGGCGTTATATTTGTAGATGTAGATTTACCAGACTCTAACGGTGCAGAGATATTGGAATACATTAATAGTGCTTACCCGCACACTCATGTTGTTATGTGTTCGGGCCACAATAGTCTCGAAAACGTACAAAACACGTGGGAAATGGGCGCTAAAGGTTTTATTGCAAAACCTTTTAATACAAAAAAAGTAGACACTGTAATGAAGCGTCTTGAAATAATAGAATAATAATAAGGTTAGCATGCATAGTACTGTTACTGCGATTATAGACGATCTTTCGAGTGTTATATTTGGTAAACAACAACAAATAAAACTGGCACTTACATGCTTATTTAGCGAAGGGCATTTACTCATTGAAGATTTGCCTGGCATGGGAAAAACCACTCTTTCTCATGCATTGTCAGCTGTGTTAGGCTTATCGTATCAGCGTATACAATTTACCAGTGATCTTCTCCCTGCTGATATTTTGGGTACTAACGTGTTTAATTCTACTGAGCACAGTTTTACATTTCATAAAGGCCCTATTTTTAGCCAAGTTGTTTTAGCTGATGAAATAAACCGCGCAGGGCCCAAAACACAAAGTGCGTTGCTTGAAGCAATGGAAGAGCAGCAAGTGACAGTTGATGGAAAAAAATATACGCTGCCAAATCCATTTTTTGTGATAGCAACACAAAACCCGCTTTATCAATCAGGTACCTACCCGTTACCTGAGTCGCAATTAGACCGATTTTTAATGCGCATTAGCTTAGGTTTTCCACCTAAAGAAGCCGAAAAACGCTTAATTTTGAAAATGCAAAAACGAGATTACAGCCAATTACCTAAGCGTATTAACCAACAAGAGTTAGCGGCAATTCAATCCCAGATAAGCCAAATTACTTTAAGTAGCCCGGTTATTGACTACATTATAGAGCTTGTTAATTACACACGCACAAGCAACGCTTTTGCATCATCGTTATCACCTCGTGCTAGTATGGCTCTGGCTAAAGCGGCTAGGTCGTGGGCCTTTATTGATGGTCGTGATTTTGTAATGCCAGAAGATGTTCAAGCCGTATTTGCAAGTGTGTGTCAGCATCGATTAGGTTTGCATAATGAGTCAGGTGAAGCGCAAGTAAACGATATTTTAAAAAACGTATTAGTTCCGGTATAAACTTTTATGCCAAAAAAAACAGCTAAGCGCCCTTCTTTATTTAAATCATTTAAGCAAAGTGTATTTAATAAGTTATTAAAAAATAAACATTTAAAAAACTCAATTACACTTGAACACAGAACAATTTATGTATTGCCATCATCCCTTGGTTGGTATTTTATAGTTGTAGCTATTTTAAACTTTGTGATGGGCATTAATTATCAAAATAATTTAATTTTAATAATGTCTTATCTTATGTTTGTGGTAATGATTATTGCTGTATTAATGGGCTACAGTAACGCTAAAGGCTTAACAGTTAAATTTAAAGATGCATTTAACAGCTACGCTCCTCAAAAACCGAGTATTGTATTTGAATTACAAAGCCCTTCAGTAACCCAATCTATTAATTTAACATATCAAGGTAGTGAGCAAACTCACAAACATACCGGCCAAGTTGATAGTAAACCTCAGGTACTTACACTCAACTTACCCTACAGCTCACGCGGTAAGTACTCAGTGCAACGTATTAAAATAGCGAGTAACTATCCCTTTGGTTTGATAACTGTTTGGAGCTACATTCAATTACAAGAAGAAGTATTTGTGTACCCGTCACTTGAACAGGTTCACTGTGATGCGCATGTTTCTATGCTTGATGAGCAAGCCGATAAAGGTATTTCTACACAATTTGGTAGCGAAGAGTTTGAGTCTCTTATCCCACATTTACCTGAGATGGGCTTGCAAAGAGTGTCGTGGAAGCATTACGCAAAAACACAGCAGTTGTTAGTTAAAGAGTTTGTAGACTTTAAAACAGCGAATGCGCTCTTCGATTTTACGTTAATGAATGGAGATACAGAACAACGGTTAAGCCAGTTATGCTTTTTAGTGTGTGAAGCAACCGAGAAAAACACCCCTTTTATGTTAAAGCTACCGAATAAAACAATAAATACAAATACCGGACAGCAACATAAGCAGCAATGCTTAGAATTCTTATGCTCATTTAATGGTGATGTGTAATGGACATACTTAAAAACGAAAAAGTAATAAATTATTCGCTGTCTTTTATATATGCATGTTTGATTGTATTTTTTGTATCACATTTACCGCTTGTTTTTGTTGGTGTACTTTCACTTATTTGTGCATGGAACTTTTACATAACGCTGAGTAATAAACCAAAGCCAAATGCTTGGCTGGCAAATATACTCGCAGGTGTGTCACTCGGTTTAATGCTCTACACAGTAGGCATGTCGGATACGGTTATTTTATTTGTGGCCATGCTGCTACTTGCTAGTTTATTTAAGCTGCTACAGGCTAAAACCAAAAAACACTATCATGTAATTACAACGCTTACGTTTTTTTCACTCTCATCTGTGTATTTATTTAACCAAAGCATTTTAACGACTTTAACTGTTAGTAGTTTATACATATTAAACTTTGCAGTACTTGGCCTACTCGAGTCCAAACATAATTTAAAAATCGCCTCTAAGCAAAGTGGTAAATTGCTACTTTTAGCGCTTCCGTTAGCTATATTTTTACTGCTTTTTTTACCAAAAATGCCCGCCTTTTGGCAGCTTCCTGGACCTAAGCTTGCTAAAACAGGGCTTTCTGAACAAGTCGATCCATTCGATATTGCTAAGCTTTCAAATTCTGACGAGCTTGTATTTAGAGCTATATTTAACGAAGAAAAACCTGTAGCGCCTTATTATTGGCGAGCAATAGTCCATGATGAGTTTAATGGCAATGCGTGGCTTACGTCTGACTTTTTAAAATATAATAATGTAAAAACAAATACGCAGAGCGAAAATGATGAGCAACTTATTGCAAGCTACTCAGTTATTACAGAGCCTGCTACACAAAAATGGCTCTATGGTTTAGCGTATTCAAGTAGTAACTCACCAAATGTTGAAGGTAATTCGCTAGGTTTATTGCGTAAAAAAAGTCGCCAAGCTAAAAACTTACAATACAATGTAAATAGCTTTAACTTCACAACTTTACCGCTTGGCGAATTTGAAGAAAAACGCTACAAATACCTCTCCAATAAAAAGAATGTAAAAACATCATCACTTGCTAAAAACTTAAAGCAAAATACACACTCTGACCGCGATTTTTATAATCGCTTATTACAGTACTTTGCAGGTACGGGATTTACTTACACATTAACACCCACTCCTATGAGCGGCGATAACACCATAGATCAATTTTTATTTGATAATCAACGTGGCTTTTGTGGCCACTATGCCAGTGCCGCTGCGTACATTTTTAGAACCGCAGGTATACCCGCTCGACTAGTAAGTGGCTATTTAGGTGGCGAATTAAATCAAGATAATAATACGCTCACTGTTCGCCAATACGACGCACACGCTTGGGTAGAAGTATTTTTACAAAACGAAGGTTGGGTTATTTTTGATGCAACCGCCGTTGTTGCACCAGAGCGTTTAAATGGCTCACTTTCGCAGAACGAAGAGCTGAATGACGAATTTAAAAGTAACCTTGATTTTGGTTTAGTGAGTTTAAGTAATTTCCCCGCTATTAATTGGTTAAGGTTGGAACTTGAAAACCTCGATTATCAATGGTCTAGCTGGGTACTTGGTTTTGACGAAGAAAAACAAAATGATTTTTTAAAATCGATTTTTGGTAGTAAAAACATTTGGCTTGTACCATTAATAGTTTTACTAACAGCTGGTTTTTGTTTTATAGGTTATTTTATTTATTTAAACTTGCCAAAACGCCCGTCTAAATTAGCGCCTATGGTTAAAGAGTTTTATGAAGTAAAAGCATGGGCTAAAAAACAAAAAATAAATACACCCGATAATTTAACACCGAGTCAGCAGTTAGACTTTTTTGCTGATCAACTTCCTCGTTCTGCACAATCTATAAACACTTTTAGGCAGTTATTTAACCAAGTACGCTATGGTAAAAAACCTTTTACGAAAGAGCGTAAAACTCAGGCTAAAGATCTGATAAAATTAATTAAAATTTCCAAATAGAGAATACTATGAATGCTGTTGTTATAGGCGTTATTTTAATGCTCGGGCTATCTCTGGCTCGCGTTAACGTCATTGTTGCCATGATCATAAGCGCGTTAGTTGCAGGTCTTACTGCAGGCTTGGGTATAAAAGAAAGTGTAGATGCGTTTAATTCTGGCCTTTCAGCTGGGGCTGAAATTGCACTAAGCTATGCTATGCTCGGCGCGTTTGCCGTTGCTATTTCTAAGTCGGGTTTAACACGTATTCTCGCTGATAAGCTACTTGCTAAAGTAAATGCAAAAGGCAGCGGTAATGAAACATTTTTAAGTTACTTCATTTTATTAATTATTTTAGGTTGTGCAATTTCTTCGCAAAACTTAGTACCTGTACACATAGCGTTTATTCCTATTTTGATCCCACCGTTACTCGTTGTTTTTAATCAGCTAAGATTAGACAGGCGTGCTATAGCGTGTATTTTAACATTTGGATTAGCAACGTCTTACATGGTGCTTCCTTATGGTTTTGGCGGTATTTACTTATATTCTATTTTGCACAAAAACCTAGTTGATAACGGCCTAGACATTGTAAATACACAAGTCCCTGTGGCGATGATAATTCCTGCATTAGGTATGTTTATTGGGTTACTTATTGCGGTATTTATTACCTACAAAAAACGCCGCGAATACACCGAGCTCCCATTAACAACTGTGAGTAAATCTGCTGAGGTAGAAAACCCTAAAAAAGTAATGATTGTGGGGCTTTTTGCAGTACTTGCCTCACTTGTTGCACAAAACCTAAGTGGCTCAATGATTTTAGGTGGCTTAGTAGGTGTAATGATATTTAGTGTTTTTGGTGTAGTTAAGTGGGAAGAAAACGGCGACGTATTTAGTAAAGGCGTTGCGATGATGGCCATGATTGGCTTTATTATGATATCGGCACAAGGTTTTGCATCGGTTATGCAAGCCACTGGCGATGTAGCAAGCTTAGTACACAGCGCAGCCGCCCTTTTTGATGGTAATAAACCTTTGGCCGCCGGTGTTATTTTGTTAGTCGGGTTATTAATTACAATGGGAATTGGCAGTTCGTTTTCAACAGTGCCTATTATTGCAACTTTGTTTGTTCCTTTATGTTTAGACCTTGGCTTTTCTGTTATGGCTACCGCTGCGCTTGTTGGTACTGCGGGCGCTTTAGGTGATGCAGGCTCTCCTGCTTCAGACTCAACGCTTGGCCCAACATCGGGTTTAAATGCCGATGGCCAGCACGACCACATTAGAGACTCTGTTATTCCAACGTTTATTCACTTTAACATACCGCTGCTGATATTTGGCTGGATTGCAGCAATGGTACTTTAAAAAGTATTTATGTAAGTATTAATAAATGTAATTAAAAGCTAAATATAACCAAAAAGGTATGTTAAAAGCATACCTTTTTAGTATCCAAATCCAACAACTCTCACCCCTATCAATTCCCTTCAGTTTGATTACTTTTTTAGTTAATACTCACTCTGTTCTTGAGGTTATACTTTATGAATGCTTAGTATGATGTGTTCTTTTAATGGGGTTATATAAGCACCAATTAAGGTGCTTATATAAATTTACTTTAGCGCATATTCAAAGCTTTAAGTTAATCAAAACCATAAATCATTTTATCGCATACTACCGGAGTCGGTCTGTGGTTATCATCAACTGCAACAAAGGTAAAGCTGCCACTAATGGCTGAATGCTTATCGTCTTTGTGCATAGTTTCTAATAATATATCTACGTCAACTTTTAAGCTGGTGTTACCTACATGCACTACTTTAGCTATTAACTCTGCAAAAGTACCTGCAGGTATGGCTTCTTTAAAGTCGACTCTATCAGAAGATATAGTTACCAAAGGCTTACGGCAAAAACGAGTCGCGGCTATAAATGCCACTTCATCCATCCACGCCAGTGCATCACCACCAAATAAAGTATTGTGATGATTAGTACGCCCTGGAAACACGGTTTTAGTTACCGATGTGGTTGAGTCTTCAATACGCTGAGCAATTATTGCATCGCGATTTACGTCAGTCATAATCTCTACTTTTTGTTTGCTAATGTATCTTGCATTAGTAATGCAGGATCAAGGCGTTCGCCTTTCCAGTTAAAACGCCAATCTAGGTGAGGACCCGTTACACGTCCAGTTGCACCAATTTCAGCCACTTTGTTACCTTGCTCAATTTTATCACCCACTTTAACATCAAGCTTACTTAAGTGAATGTAAGTTGAGGTAATACCATGGCCATGATCAATAATTAATGTTCCGCCAGAGTAGTATAAATCAGGTTCAGCAAATACCACGGTACCACTAATAGGCGCGTAAACAGGAGAGCCCGTTTTATTCGCGATATCTAAGCCAAAGTGCGGACGACGAGGCTCGCCATTAAAATAGCGCTGACTACCATAAACACCCGATATGCGCCCTTCTGCAGGCTTTAAAACCGGGTCTAAAAAGTACAATAAATCAGAGTCTACTTCTCTGGCTTTTCGCACAGCAACTGCTTCGCGGCTTATACGCGCACTAACTTCTTTTGGTGGAGATACATATTTTTTAGCTACGCCGGTAATTTTATCAATTTTATATTCGCGCTTTGTGATAGCTATTGGCTGTGAATGCGATTTACCATTGTTATCTACCCATTTTAAAGTATGAGTAGTTTCAGCGTCACGACCAAAACCAAATACAAAGTCACCCTTTGGTGAAAGTTTTAAGCTTTTGCCATCTAAGCTTACTGATTTAGCGTTTTCTAGCTTTCCAGTAACTAAACCGCCTTGTGTTAAATGTCCTTTTAACTCAAGCGCCATAGCACTAAAGCTAGCAGAGGCAACAAGCGCTGTTGCTAAAAGTGTTTTAAACATAACTAATCGATCCTTTTCCAACACCTTCATAAGCCGTTACTTTCACTGCTTTTTCTGGGTATTGGGCTTTAATTTGGCCAGCTACATGTTCAGCAATACATTCTACAGTGGTATCTACTGGCAAAATGTCGCAACGAGACTCGCTTATAGCCATTTCAAAATAGCCTTGTGCCGATATATAAGCAAAACATACATCACCCGCTTTGGCTGTTATGTGTTTTAAATCAGCAGCGTTAATTTGATCTTCACTGGTGGCTAAGTAAATATCTTCCCACTTTTGAGACCATTCTTTTTGCAAGCGCGGCATAGAAATACCATCTAGGCTAATACCAATTTGAGAACGATGCCCATGAATAATACGCTGGCAATTACCGTCATGCTTTTTAAGGCCATGGCTGTAATGATAGTAAAAACTTTGGCTGTGTTCAGGCTTAAGAGACAGCTCAATTTTTTCGATGTTATCTGGTAGCTTCGGTAAAATAGTCGCAATTAAAAATTTGGTAACCGATTCAACAGTTACTTCATCTGCGTTAATCATGCAATAAGCTTGATGAGGAGCGCTCATAGCTAAGTGATTATTTTCACCAAATGTACAGTCGAGTGTTTTATGCTCGTCAAATTCAGATACAGTACCATTAAGCCCTGTAGGAATTGCTAAACGGTGATCAATACACTCATCTATAATGCCTTTAATTTGCTTTTTAACTAA
Organism: Pseudoalteromonas sp. SR45-1; assembly: GCF_014163655.1. Lineage (NCBI taxonomy): Bacteria > Pseudomonadati > Pseudomonadota > Gammaproteobacteria > Alteromonadales > Pseudoalteromonadaceae > Pseudoalteromonas > Pseudoalteromonas sp. SR45-1. The sequence goes on from NZ_JACJDR010000001.1 coordinate 225,976, forward strand.
ACCAAAGTCTAAAACCATAGACTCTTCGTTAAGTTTACCGTGCAAAGTTAAATCAACAATCCAGCTCTCGCCAACGGCGCCGCGTTTGTTACATAAGTAAGAAAAATCAATCACAGTTAGTGAGTTAACAAAAAGGATCATAAACTTCCTTTAGACTGGTTATAAGACAGCGTTAATTATAATGATTTCTGATTGTAATTGCGCGGTTTTATAGTGCAAAAACCAATCGCGTTGATTGATTGATGATTTAATATGCAATATTTTGATTTTTTAACTGCTCCGAGTTGTTTAGCGTACAAGTGTACGCTAAAGTACTTGGCAATTTCTAAGCGAAGATAAGTGTTATGGAACCTAAAAATAGCTATACAAAAGAAGAGTTGATCCTGTGTGGTCAAGGTGAAATGTTTGGTGAAGGTAACTGCCGTTTACCAAGTGACAACATGTTAATGATGGATCGCATTACCTCTATTACTGCTGATGGCGGTATTCATGGGAAAGGCGAAATTGTTGCTGAGCTTGATATTGACCCTAGCCTTTGGTTTTTCGATTGTCATTTTAAAGGCGACCCAGTAATGCCAGGTTGTTTAGGCTTAGATGCTATGTGGCAACTAGTTGGTTTTTACTTAGGTTGGTCTGGTGGCCCTGGTCTTGGCCGTGCGCTAGGTGTGGGTGAAGTTAAATTTACTGGCCAAATTTTACCAACTAATAAAAAAGTAACTTACCGCCTTGTAATGAAACGCGTAATTAAACGTAAATTGTTCATGGGTGTTGCAGATGGCACTGTAGAAGTAGATGGCCGAGTAATTTACGAAGCAAAAGATTTAAAAGTGGGCTTGTTCCAAGACACTAGCGCGTTTTAATTTTTAAATGCGTACAAAAAGGCCTCCAACGTGGAGGCCTTTTTGCTTAAATTCGATTATTGATTTTAGGTTTTGTACATGTTGCGGTTTTCAATCGCTTCACGCCAACCTCCTAACCACTCTGATTTGGGATCTACTTGTTGATAAGGGCATAGCTCTTTTGAGCGACCTGCTAAACCTGCTTTAAAACCTTGAGAATGAGCTCTTTCTAAACGATCTCTTTTCTGTCTCTTCATCGGTAATATCCTCACCTTTTTATTTGTATATTGTGTAGCATTAGTGAAATCTACATTTAATGAATAGTTAATAAAAATGTAAAATTCAAATCGTAAAAGCAATTAAATTGTTTGACTTTAACTAAGCTGCTGATGCAAAAATGAATTAACATTTAAAAAAGTAAGTGGTCATACAACATTTAATTTGACCGGTTTTATGCTAAATAAAATGCGACTCAATAATCGCTAAAAAGCACTTATGTGCTTTATTTGTGACCGACTAATATTGACTAAGTTCCAAACAAAAATGTAATCGTGACACTTTTATTTCATTAATCTTAAATTAGTAGCCCGCCCCTAACTTGAAGTATTTTTAAACAATTTAAATTTATGCTTGATTATTTAAAGTCGATCGGTCTAATATATGTACATGAACAAAAATACATCAACACCAATACGCCGTGGTCGCCCACCTAAAATAGCCAGAGAGAACGCCGATACCAAAGCGTTACTTATTCGTACGGGCCTAGAAACCTTAACTGAATTTGGCTTTAGCGCCACGGGGCTCGATACTATTTTAAAAAAAGCGGCTGTACCTAAAGGCTCCTTTTATCATTACTTTAAAAGTAAAGAGGCCTACGGCATTGCCCTAGTTGATGCATACGACAGTTACTTTATTGCAAAGCTTACCCATTACCTACAGCAAGAAGATGTTCCCCCACTTGAGCGAATCGTTAATTTTACCCAAAGCGCAATTAAAGGAATGAAAAAATACGATTACAAACGTGGCTGTTTAGTAGGTAACTTAAATCAAGAGCTTAATCATTTAAGTGATGAGTTTAAAACCAGATTAATGCAAAGCTACACCGCTTGGCAAAACCATGTAGAGGTTTGCTTAAACCAAGCTAAGCAACAAGGCACTATTGCAAGCCATGTAAATACAAAATTGATGAGTGAGTACTTTTGGATTGGCTGGGAAGGTGCGGTTATGCGCGCCAAGCTCACAAAATCAAATACTCCACTTACTTTGTATACAGAAATGTTTTTACGCGCATTATTAACCTAATGCGTTTTTATTTACCACTTAAAAGACGATCGGTCTAAAAGGATATCCCATGAGTAACCCAATTAAAGCCATTGTTATTAATAAAGAAGATAATAACTACAGCGCCTCATTAAAGACTATCGAAAGCAGTGATTTACCAAACGAAAACGTTTCTATCGACGTGCTATACAGCACACTTAACTATAAAGATGGTTTAGCAATTACTGGTAAAGGCCCCGTTGTACGCAGTTTTCCTATGGTGCCAGGTATTGATTTAGTGGGTACGGTTACAAATTCCACCAGCGATGAATTTAAAAACGGCGATAACGTAATATTAAATGGCTTTGGTGTAGGCGAAAAACATTGGGGCGGGCTTGCTCAAAAAGCGGCACTTAATAGCGATTGGCTAATCCCCTTGCCTGCAGGTATTTCTCCAAAACAAGCGATGCAAATAGGTACAGCCGGTTATACCGCTATGCTAAGTGTTATAGCTCTTGAAAAACAAGGAATAAACCCTGAATCTGGCGAAATACTTGTAACAGGTGCCAATGGTGGCGTAGGCAGCTTTGCTATTTATTTATTAAACCAGCTTGGCTACAACGTAACAGCAGCTACGGGTCGATTAGATCAAAGTGAATATTTAAAAGAGTTAGGTGCTAAACAGGTAATTGACAGAAACGAGCTTTCAAATCCTGGTAAGCCTTTGCAAAAAGAGCGCTTTGCAGCGGCAATAGATTCAGTAGGTAGCCATACACTTGCTAATATTTGTGCATCATTAAAGTATGGGGGTGTAGTAACCGCCTGCGGACTTGCCCAAGGCATGGATTTACCTGCCTCAGTTGCCCCATTTATATTACGTGGTGTGTCACTAATAGGCATTGATAGCGTAATGCGCCCTAAAGCCGACAGAATTGAAGCGTGGGATCGTTTAGCAAAATTAGTAAACGCTGATTATTTAGATAAAATTTCGACAGAAATATCACTAGAACACGTAATTGATAACGCAGAGCTACTTATGCTAGGCAAAATTCGCGGTCGTGTTGTAGTTAATTGTCAAAGTTAAGCTATTTACTCTGTTAAAGCCTCGTTATTAAATTTATAATGCAATTTGTATTTTAATAACGAGGCAACACCTATGAGCAACCAAGAACTTTTCAGTAATAATCCACTGCAAGGCGTTAAATTAGAACAAGTGGTTGAAGAGCTGGTTGAACAATACGGGTGGGAGCTCCTACACGCTTATTTACAACTTAACTGCTTTAAAAACAATCCTGATATAAAGTCAGCGGTTAAATTTTTACGTAAAACACAATGGGCACAAGAAAAAGTAGATAACTTTTACCTTTATCGCCTAAAAAACTTACCTAGACCTGATGATGTGCAATACGAATTACCGCCACGTGATCGCGTGATCCCAGCTGATCATAAACCTGGTGAGCCATGTGAGTTAAGTTTTAGTGACGCAAAACGTATTATGGAAAAAAAAGCATCAAAGCAACGTGCTCGTGATCGCAAACAACGCTCTAATTCTAGTAACCCTTGGGGTAACTAAACACGCTAATTTAATTTTGTAGAGCTATTTTAAATGGCTCTACAACTCTCTTTTATTAATTTTTATTACATCCACACCATATAGCTAAAAATAGAAATCAATAGCCTCGGTTTTTCCAAAAATCTGTTTCAGTACGCTCTAGCTCTAATGCCACCTTAAAAGTTTTATCAGCAATAATTTTCCCATTTAGCTCAATCGTCATACGCCAATCACCCAATTTATTCTCTATTGGCAACCAAAGCGTGTCGCCTAAATAAAAGTTCCAATCACTGTTTTTAACGTATACATCGCCTTCAAAGGGGTCCATTACATCACCGTGACTGTCTGGAATATCTGGATGATATATACAATAGTGAAGCTTTTCGCCTTTACCCTTTTTAATATTTACGATTAAGCCAAACTCAACATCTACCTCAGCTATTACATGTGTTGTAAATTGCTCTATTTGTGGCAATGCTTTGCTTTCGCTATCCCACTTAGAGTAAATACCGTGACTTTGTAACGTCACTACAGGTTTTGTTTTAGCCATTAAGGTAACCTTTTATATTAGCTATTTTTGCATTAGTTTAACTTTTTGAATTTTTAAAATAAAACACAATCCAATAAAGTTAAATCTCAACTTAGCTTTAATACTTCGTCTATTTACATCATTGCTAATTTGTCATCATTGTTTACACATTATTTGCACAATTGCTGATTATTGTTTGAGTAACTTAATTGATCAGGTAAGCAGCAATGAAACTACACGCACTTAATAATAATCGAAATAGGGTAAATGCTATAAAACTAAGCACCTTGGCTCTAGTTGTTTCATCGTTAGTTGCTTGCGGAGATGGCGAAGGCATAGTTGATACCTCAACAACTACAGATTCATCACCAACCACCTTAGATAACGGTACAGGTACGAGTAGCTCAACCCAAGGCGTGCTTTGTGAATATAGCTACAGTGAATATAACGAGTCAGTATCAGTACAGGCCACCAGCGCTGCAGATTGGTCATGCACAGGAACTACACGCGACATAGTCGCTAATGGCATACCTGATCACGAAGTAGGTACATTCCCTAATGCCGATAACCCAAATACTATTTCTGAACAATCAGTAAATGAAAGCTACACACTTGAGCCTGTAGAAACAACACAAGCAACCATGCTTGGTGGCCCTCGTGGAACGATAGGTGTTGTACTTAACGGCATTAAAATAGACGCCGGCACAGGCGGAAGTTGCGATGATTCAGGCACCGATTGTGATTTAAGCGACAACAGCGGTAATTGGAATATAGAAGCTTTAAGCCAAGACACGTTTAATTTTGGAACAGACGACAACAATGCACACGTACAACCCGATGGCACATATCATTATCATGGTATGCCTGAAGGCTTTGTAACACTGCGAGGTGGCAATAGCTCCACTATGACTCTAATAGGCTGGGCAGCAGATGGCTTTCCTATATATGCACGTTACGGCTATGCAGACTCAAATGATGCAACTTCAGCGCTAACCGTAATGACCGGTAGCTACCAACACATAACATCTGTAAGCGCAAACCGCCCTTCTACCGATATATACCCATTAGGTACATTTGCACAAGATTGGGAATACGTAGCAGGCTCTGGTGATTTAGATGAATGTAATGGCCGCGTTGGCGTAACACCTGAGTTTCCTGATGGGATATACCACTACTACGCAACAGACACTTACCCGTTTTTTCAACGCTGCGTTAAAGGCGAAGTTTAATTAGGAGTAAGTTATGCCTTATATGAAAAATTATCTGTTAAGTGTGACCACATTGGGCTTATTGAGTACATCAACATTAGCAAACGCGCATTTAATGGTTGCAGAGCACGGTACGCTGAATTTTGTTGATAATAACGTGTTTATTGTGCTTTCAATCCCTATGTCGGCTTTTAAAGGGGTTGATGAAAACAAGGATGGCAAAGTGTCAATAATTGAGTTTAACGCTCATAAAAAACTAATAACTAAGCGAGTTAAAAAGAACGTTTATTTAGCGGATCATCAGTATAAATTTACTATTGACGGACTTTTGCTAAACCCAGAAGCGTCGCATACACATAAAAGCGACAATATAGACCAAGTAACCATTACTGGGCGCTACTCTATGCCCAGTAAATTAACCAAAGTTAACTTTAACGTTAAGCTATTTAGTAACAATGAGCACAAGCAGCATTATCAAATAACAGCGACTAATATAACGCAAAAACTTACTCATCAATTTGAGCTATCACCAACGTCGCCCTTTAGTAAGGTGTTTTAATAATTAGTAATACTTACCAAATAATTAAGTAGCAAAGAGTACAATTTGAACAAACTTGTGCTCTTTTTTATCTTTGTCTTCTTATTTAACACTCTTTAGTGAAGGGTTCTTTCTATAAAGATACAAGCTTGGGGTTTTTAGGAAAGTAATGCTCTTGTTGCTGCTCACATAAACTAAACTCACGGGTGTTTTTATATGGCAACTTCATAAAGCCCGCAACACCCACGTCCGTAATATTTACTGCGTATTGCATAAGTTTATTAAGAAGGCGTTTAAACTCAACCTCTTTGCTCGAATCGAGTAAGCGGTAGTAATGGTGAATCTTCATTCTGTCCGGCAGTGCTTCAAAAATAATACAACCGGTATGATGAATTTGGTTAAGCTCAAATACACACTTAATAACTTTTTTAGGTAGCTGTAGTTGCTCGTCAGGGTCTTTACCGTCTTCAAAGTATGAATGCGGGCGGGTTATGTCATTTGCTTTCATACTTACTACTTCGTATTCAAGCTCTGGTAGGCTATCAAACTTAAATGCCCCCGTGCCATCTCGCTCTAGTTGAATAGTTTTACGGGCATCAAACAAACAGCACTTAAATAGCCCTTTTTGATTAATCGCTTGCGCAAGCATAACTGTATTATTAATCGCATCACTAAAGGCATCACCCAATGATTCGTCATGCATAATTAAAGACGATTCAACAAATAACGACTCATCTCTCCAATGAAAACTAAGCCCACCTACTACAGGGTACTTAGCTAATCGGCTTATAGATGCTAAAAATGCTTTTTCGGTATCGCCTGTATCAAACAAAAACTCTTTGTAATAACGGTCAAGTTGCGCGTCGTTTATATCTAGTAATTGCTGGTTATGATCGGCTTGGCGTAAAAACTGTTTTCGTGAACTATATACCACCGTGTCGGGCTGCTCGTCGTTGCCATACCAAAAAGGAATATCTGCTTTTCTTTGTTTTTTATCAAGCTCAGGTAAATACATTTTGGCCATAGTTGTAATGTTACGCATAAAGTAATCACCAGCACCATCACGTATGGCCTTACTTTTTGACAGCATGCCATCAATCACCTTAGCCAGCTCTTTTGGGAGCCCTAAGCTGCTTGCAGGGATGGCTTGCGCACCAAAGCGACACGACTGCGCCGACGCTAGCGCATATAAAGTAGCGGCTACACCTTGTTCGTCAAATCGTGGGGATGATTGCTCCCCCGACATTTGCGCTTCACCAATAAAGTACACATCGCCCATACGCGCATTCGTTGTGCTTAAATCGCCCGACATTAAATCCATAAAGTTACTCGCAATAGGATTACCATCACTATCTAACTGTGCATACACAGAGCTACCCCAATCGACTAACGACAGCGCATCAGTGCTTGCATCCCATACAAGGTTTGAAGGCTTTATATCGCCATGCACTATAGGTTGTGGGCTAATGCCATTTTTATGACTGCGTAAATCAACCAGTACATTACGAAGCCTAACCGCGAGCGCCATTATTTGCGCGGCACTAAAGCGCCCTGTTTTAAGCGATACTTTTTCAAGGTCCTCTCCAATGGCGCGTGCCATCATTAAAATCCCTTGTTTTTTAATACGTTCAAAAGCATAAAAGGTAGGCACTAACGGATTATCAATTTGCGAAAGCATATACGCTTCATCTTCTAAGCGGTCACGCACACTTTGGGCAAGGGTAATACGCGAAAACTTAAATACCCAAGGTAAGCCGTTATCGTCATCTCCTGCAAACACAAAACCAAAAGCACCCGAGCCAATCATTTCTACATTTTTGTACCCCAGCAGTGTTAACTGCTTAATACAAATGTTAAGCCACTGACGGTGCTTTTTAGCATCGCGGTGCGAAAGCAAATAAACAGATTGCTCTTCGTTGATATAAAAATTGCGGATTTCTTTGGCTTTCAATACGGGCTCTCTGTCTGTTAGTGTTATACAGTTATTTAAAGCACTCGATTATTAGTTTTATGTAATAAGATTACAATAGCGTGCGGCGTAGTTTTTAAGTTACCCATCTTTACTCACCCCTAAATAATTACAAATAACCAACAAATGTTGCATCCAATAAATTATCTAAGCCGTATTTAACATAGCTGCATTAATAACAAATACATTAGATAGGGATTTTAGTCATGAGAACATTAGCAATTTTAGCGCTAGGCACTTTGTATAGTGGTTATAGCTATGCAAACATAGAAAAATTAACCGTTTATGGTCACAGAGATGGGCTAATTGGTGAGTCAATCAGCGCATCTAGCGGTATTATTGGTCAAGGTGAAATTCAGCAGCGCCCAATGTTAAGAAGCGCCGAAATGTTAGAGTTAATCCCAGGTATGGCGGTCACTCAACATAGCGGCTCTGGTAAAGCTAATCAGTACTTTATTAGGGGGTTTAATTTAGATCACGGCACCGACTTTGCCACCAGCATAGATGGCATGCCAATTAATATGCGCAGCCATGGCCACGGACAAGGTTACACCGACCTAAACTTTATAATCCCTGAGTCTATTTCAACTATTAACTATCAAAAAGGCTCATATAGCGCAAGCCAAGGTGACTTTTCAACCGCTGGTAGTGCTCAATTTCAACTTGCTGATAACCTAAAACATCACCAAGTTGAACTCAGTATAGGAGAAGATAATTATAGACGCGCTGTTGTACTGGGATCTACTAACATTGCAACAGGTAAGCTCATTGCAGCGGCAGAATGGCAAGGCTATGACGGCCCATGGGATGATATAAACGAAGATGTAAATAAAAAGAATGCCCTACTGCGCTATGTTGGTAAAGCTTTTAATGGTGACTTATCAATAAGTGCCATGGCATACGACAATACATGGAATTCAGCAGATCAAATTCCACAGCGCGCTATATCACAAAATTTAATTACTCAATTAGGCTCTCTTGACACCACACTTGGCGGTAGCTCTAGCCGTTATAGCTTATCGAGTAACTGGCAGGGCGAGCATATAAAAGCCAGCGCTTATGTAATTAATTACGATTTAAACCTGTATTCAAATTTTAGTTATTTTTTAAATGATCCAATTAATGGCGATCAGTTTAATCAGCAAGATAGCCGAAATATTTATGGAACAGATATAAGCTACCAGTTTGAAACCAAAACATCAGATATAAACATACAACATACCGTAGGTATTGAGCTTCGCCACGACGACATAGATAACGTAGGGCTTTATAACACACAAGCAAGAGAGCGACTTAGTACGGTTAGGCAAGATGAACTAAAGCAAACGAGCTACTCAAGCTTTTGGGAGTCTAAACTTTTACTTACTCCAAAACTTGAAGCAACCGTTGGCGTTAGGTACGACTATTTTGATACAAACGTAACTAGTATTACCGCCGTAAATTCAGGAAAAGCAAAGGATGATTTAGTAAGTTTTAAAGGGAGTTTAAATTACCGTTTTACAAATTTAGTAGCTGCATATGCTAATTGGGGACAATCTTTTCATTCAAATGATGCGCGCGGATCTACTATTAATATTGACCCTGTTACCGGTGAGCAAGCAGAGCAAGTTGACTTATTAGTTAAAAGTGAAGGCGCTGAAATAGGCGTCCGATTTGCTGATGAGCAAAAGTTTAATCTATCAGCTGCACTTTGGTGGCTAACACTCGACTCAGAGCTTTTATTTGTTGGCGATGCGGGTAACACAGAACCAAGTGATGCATCTAAGCGTTACGGATTAGAAATAAGCGCTTATTATTGGATTAACGACAGCTTTAGTATCGACGCAGAAACCTCGTTCACGCATTCACGTTTAGATATTAATGACAATAATGATTATATAGAAGGTGCTGTTCCGGTTGTTGCAAGTACAGGTTTAAATTGGCACTTAAGTGAGCAATGGCAGTCATCAGTTAGAGTTCGCCATATTGGCAAACGTACATTAACTAGCGATGGTGACGAGCGTTCGGAGCCTTTAACAGTAGTAAATAGCGCAATTAGCTATGAGCAGACTCACTGGAAAGTAAACTTTGAATTACTTAACTTATTTAATAGCACCGACCACGATATAGATTACTATTATGCATCGCGTTTACCTGGCGAATCAGCACAAGGCGTTGAAGATAACCACTTTCATCCAATAGAGCCAAGAACAGCGCGACTAACATTAAGCTTGTTATTTTAGTATTCATTGAGATTTACAGTGGCACTGTATATAAAAACAGTACCACTGTAAAACATACCCTTAGCCAATAAGTATCTTAGTAATTAATCCGATGCCTCAACAAGCTGGCTGATGTTACTCAACAATGCGAAGTTGATTTATTGAGTTAACAGTAGTGCCTTCACCAAGCGCCGGTAAGTTTTGTACAGAGCTGCAAGCACTAAGTGTTAATACACTTAAAAGAGTAAGGTATTTCAAGATATAACATCCTTTTTTATAAGTAGATGTTAATAGTAACATTTATATATTTTAAGTTTCTATAAAAGAAACAAATTTAGCCCAGTCAAGGGCTAAATTTGTTATATTTTAAAAGTATTCGTTATGGGGCATTTCGCTGCGATGGATTTGATTTAAAGCTTTTTAGCATCTGCTCAGGATCTTCAACGCCACTCTGATTTTTAGCCGCTTGCGCCCACCAAACCAATTGCCCAAAAGTACGGTGAAAATAATTAAACCACGATGACTGCTCTTCACCAACTTGCACAGATCCATTATCATTAAATACTTCTTGTGCTTTTGGTACGTGGATCATTGCTGATACAGGTAAGCAGCCAAGCTCTGATAAAAACGAGCGCATACTTATTGCCGCTCTGAGTCCACCCCATTGCCCAGCAGAATAAGTAACAATAGCACTGGGTTTGTACGAAAAGAGTGAGCTACCAAAGTGATTAAGTAAGTCAGCGAGAGCTGGGCTCATACTGTGATTATATTCAGGGCTAACCATTACATATCCATCAGCCGCTTTAATTTTATCAGCTAAAGTATTTAGCATTGAAGGCGCCTTACCTTGAGCATAGGCAAAATGCGGTTTAAAAACTTGTTCACTTGGGTAATCAAGTGCATCTATAAGCTCAAACTCATGTTCGGAGAATTGCTCGTTTAAGCACTCCATGCAGGCTTTAGATATTCTCTCTCCTAAGCGAGCTGGTTTTGGTGGCGTGCTGTTACGCACTGTCCCTAAAAACACTAAAAACTTCATATGTAACCCTCATATGTATTGAATAACAGCTAAACACTAACACTTTTAGCTATTGTGTATTACACATATCCGTTTTTTATTAATTTAAAACACTAATAATTAAATTTAAAACTGCGCTTTAGCAACCACACACTGTTAAAGGTTTTGTATCATGTGCTTATTTTGTCGTTCTCCATACTTTTTGCACATTTAGCCAGTAATATGCCACAGTATAAGTACACCAAAACCTATACTGAAAAGGATACAAGTAATGGGCTCAAATAATTACAGCGCGTTTGCAATCATTGTTACCGCAACAGTTTTAACTCTAAGTGGCTGCGACGACTCACCAACTAATAAAAATACTAAGCAAGTCAGTAGCTCTCTTAGTGAAGTACAAAAAACGAATCAAACAATAAATTTATCTATGTTTAAAAAAGGGGCCTTTTTATCTGAGCCTAACATTGTTGATTGCGAAACGGCGCAAGGAACTAAAACTAAGTGTTATGAGTTAATTACATCAGGCGCACCCGCAGGTAGAGAGCCAGGTCCATTTTGCCCGCGCACATCGACCGATGGCGCTGATGTAACTGGCAGTTGGTTTAGTAAAGAAGGTACTGGTGATTTAGTTGATTTAACAGGCCAATTTATTCTCAAGCTTGATGAATACTACGGCGATGAAAAGTGGGTACTTTACGACACTAAAACAAATGAAATTAGATATACAGCTACAAAAGAGTCTTGCGCTGGTGCAGCTCGCCCTGATGTTGAAGAGCAATATAAACAAAATTGTATTGAGTGTGAACTTTCGTATTTAGAAGATAATTTTTCATTAACGTATTTAATTCCTGTTACACCTATTCCAGCATCTGATACTGGCCGATTAAGAACAGTAGGTATAGCACTAGACGGTACTGAGCTATCAGGGCCTGCTCCAATTAATGCAATTTTAGAGAGCTATACCATTGCGGCATTTGATGATTGTGGTGGCCATATAAATTTACACCAAGGTTATCACTATCACTCTACCACTGGTTGTACTGACTCAGCTGCTACAGAAGATGGACATGCACCTCTTATAGGTTATGCAATAGACGGTTATGGTATTTATGCAATGCGTGATACAAGCGGTAAAGAAGAGTCACTTGATGAATGCCGAGGTAATACAGATAAAGTAAGGGGTTATCACTACCACGCAGCCAGTCCTAGCGAAAATATGTTTATAGGGTGCCTACATGGAGAATCAGTTAGGCCTGCAGGTGGACCACCGGGTGATCACAACGGTCCACCGCCAGGCCATGATCCTGAAAAGCATTAAAAAGGAGTTGTTATGTTTATAAAAAGTAGTTGTTTAAGCGTGTTTGGTATGGCTTTACTTGCAGCACCCACATTTTTAAATGCTCATGCAGGGCCGTTAAATGGTGTTGCAGTTAAAGCTTGCGCAGATAAAGTAAAATCTCAATCATGTAAATACGAAGGCGGCCATAACGATTTATATATTGGCAGCTGCCAGTATATGGCTGATGATTTAATGTGCGTACGAAGCCAGCCGATTCAAAAAATTGATAATGGAATTTCCGCCCCTATAAAAAGCCACACTCACGAAAAAAAAAAGAGTGATTTAAAAACCAACGTTAATAAAGCTATGTAAATTTAGGGCTAATTTTTATTGATAAACTCTTAATAAGCAGCACAACCATTTTATTGTGCTGCTAACTTTTAACGATATAGATAGCTCAGACCAATACCACTCCAAAACACGTTTTTTAAGGTTTGATCACCCACAAAGCGCTCAGCATTTTTATTAATTGCCATGGTGTAGCTAGTATATGCGTATACTTCAAGCTGCTTAATAACTTTATACGATACGTTAGCTGTAAGCTTAAGGTTGTTAATACCATTATGGCCATCACTTACATAACCTGCATTAAACCCTAGCCCCGTTTGAAAATCGATATTAACAGCTTCATTTATCTCGTAGCCTTTGTTTATCGCAAGCTCTATAAATGTGCCTTGAGAATCAAACGAATAATATGCGCTGCTAGTGAGCTGAAATTTATCATCGTAAAAATACGAAAAATCTAAGCTAACCTCATTGTCGTGAGCATTAGAGGTATTTTCACGGGATCTTAAATGGTTGTAACCAATAAACATATCAACGGTATTAAATAACTGAGTTGCGTAAATAGCATTTAAGTTAAACTCGGTATAATCGCTATCAACACCCGTCGCAACCCACGGAATAATAGTTATTTCATTATAATTGAATTCAGTTGCGATTGAGGCAATACCTTTACTCGCTAAATTGTCACGGCCCTCACTTACATATCGGCTTTCCCAAAGTGGATGCACATGAAAATCAAAACCGTCATCAACATAAGCTGTACTTGCCTCATCTAGCTTAATATTTCCGCCAACACCTAATTCAGGCTCAAGTGCATGAACGTCTTGGGCCTGCACTTTAGCTAAAAGAGATGCACAAATAAGAGCTGCAAGCAAAGTACTCAATAACGTTTTATTCATTTATAGATACCTAAAGCCAAAATATATGCGCGTAAAAAATAGTCGCACATAGTATTTCGCAATATAAAAATAAGCTATCAGTATTTAATAATTTGAATTTAAAAGATCAGGAAATCTAGCATTCATACATTTTTTATTCGCCACAATTTAAGGGTACCAAATAAGTAAAATGACCCATAAATGCAGCAGATTATCGAGCTTATAATCCAAAATTGAATAGAATTCTGATGAACGATTTGGCTTGAAGTTAAAAAAGGAATGATTAAACCCGCAATACCTCGTATTAAATACATTGCGGTTATTAATACGAGCGCAGTTTTTAAAAGTGGCAGTTTTAAAATGACGCCCGCACCAGAGAGCGCATAAAAGCCCCAAATAGCAATAATAACTGAAATAGCTAAAGTTACATAAGTAGGATACATACTACCCTGCTCTGCCATTTGAGCCATTTGCTCACCAGCACCCAAAAGGCGATACCAGTCAGGCCCTCCAAAAACACAGGCTACATGTAAAAGTGATGCTATAAAGCTTAAAATGCCTGCTGTAAATAATGTATTATTATTCATGTAATTATAATTTAATGACTCATGTAGGCAACAAAGCCAATTAATAGCACGTAAAAGCTAAACCCGAGCACACAAATTAAATAAACATTTTTAGCTTTATTCGCCTTAAACGATACGTAATCGGTAATATCGCTTTTAAACTTACCAAAGGTAACTATTTTTAAAATAGTACAACCTGTTGAGTAAATAAAAAAACCTAAAATAGTCTCTACCATTAACCAAATAAACAGATCAAATGCAAAACTCATAACGTTCATCCAATAAACACTGTAAAAATAGCCTATCAAATATTTATTAGATTACAAACCTATTACCATCATTAAGGTGTAACAGTAAATTTCGTTAAACCTATTAACTGACCTGATTCGGTGACTACTTTTACTTGCCACTTACCAACAGAGTCTTTAGGAAAGTTTACTTTGTGTGTCCACGCTCTATAACCTAGTTCTCTCCCACCGTTTATATTTAACGTGATCCGATCAACTTCTTTTTTATTATGAAGCCACACATGAAATATTTTTTCGTTTAAGCCTCTTGGTGCTTTAACAGCAGTCCAACTATATAAACCTTGATGGTGCAGCGTATAAGAATCTAAGTGTTTAATACTCCCTACTGGCTTTTTATGCTGTAAATCAACTTCATGAGCTAACGTAATATCGGTTAATCGCAGTGCTGCAGGAGGCACATAGCTTCTTAATTGCCACACTGCTGTGCTTAAAGCACATAAAATCAATACAAGAATAGGAAAACGCCACCAGCGAGCATTAGGCATTAAATTGTTTAAACTCGGAAGAGTAACCACTACAGCAGTTACAAGTGCGGCAGCTAAACTTTGGCTCGTTGTAAGGTTTAACAAAATAGGTAACGTAACAAGCAAAACAACAAATAAAGCAAAGTTATGAAACACGCTAAATAGCGTGCGGTTTCTAGCAAGTTTTTTATAATAAAAGGGATCGATAACCGATATAACTGCACACAAAGCAATAAGGGAAGTAAAAATTGCTTGAGGATGATCCCACTGCGTAACAGCTAAAAAAAATGGCAACGCAAAAAATAGGCTTTCTTGTTGCACCATTTGTAGCGCAAAACGCATTACATTAGGAGATACAGCCACACCAAACTTTTCTTCTACTTTATCACGCAGCCAATTATCAATAATTAGCCACAACCAACTAATAAGTAAAAATATTGCAATAAATTGCGAAAAAGACTCTTTTCTATCTACAAGTACAAAGCTAGCAACGCCCGACAAAAACGCCAACACAGCCAATAATCCAGGCCGCTTTTGCATCGCGCTTATAAATTTAGCGATTATATTTTTACAGTAATCCATGTATGAGTGTTTCCGTACGAGTACGTACTTTATTATTTTTATTCAGAGTATGATTAGTTTAACCAAGTTTAAATGAACAACAGATAGATGAATGGATTTAAACGCCCCATTTAACAGTACATCAAACTAACCATTTTAATTAAATAAAAGCCCTGCATAGCGCGTCATTGGTACGTTTATTAATTTTTGTAACGCGTGAGCCTTAGCAAGTAATTCATCCTCACTAAGTGCAGGCATTCTATTGTTAAAAGCGAGCACAATTTTATTACCGCCTTCAATAATAAAACTAAGAATCTTTCCTGCAAATTCTTTCTCAAGTAGTTGATCAAACGCTTCCCTCTGCCCAATTTTGGTATGGCAAATATTAAGTACTAAAACACCATCAAAAGTGAGCGCATTTTTACAATCGCGTAAGTAGGATGATTGCACCTGATCTGACTCCATCCCATCTGAGCTATATAAATCAGAAAAAATAACATCCGTTTTTATCTGCGTGTTTTTCATGTAGTTTGCCGCATCATCAATATGAATAAACAAACGTTCTGACACGGGAACTTCAAAATATTTTATAGCCATATCAGCAACGGCTTTACGATATTCAACGGTATGTATAGTCAGCGCGGGAAACGCATGATAAAGACTTTTTGCGATAGAGCCCGCCCCAAGTCCCATTATCATCGCGGTTTTTAAATTTGGTATAAAAAAAAGCGCAGCCATCATAGCTTGCGTATAAGCTAAGCTTAACCCGTTAATATTATTTAACTTAATACAGCTTTGATAAATTTTTCCGTCAAAGCTGAGAATTAGATTCTTTTTTGTTTGATATACATAAACAGGGCCATGCTCATCAATAGTTGATGCAATACAAGTGCCTTTGATATCCACGAATACTCAATAGGTGAAGTGATGAAAAACGAGTATAACTTAGTTAACGTACTACCATTGCTACTAATATGACTAATAACGCTTTTATTAATTTACAAGCATTTATATACGTACTCAAAAAAGTCGGTTTATCATTTAGGCTAGATGAGCTGAAGTATCTGCTTTTATAGTGAATTAAAACTTTCCCAGTGATGACTCTTAGTACAAGCAACGACTTAACCTACTAAAAATTTGGCTAATGTACTGTTATAGCAATAAAAAACCCCTTTGAATATTCCTCATGTTTAACATGAATAAAGTACACGCCAGCACCAAAGAAGTCTAAACGGCTAAACATCCATGCCTTATTTTTATCGATTTGTGCCTTTTTTTCGTCAATTACTACGTAATCGAATTTAACAATAATGATTAATGAATATGACTCATGTTTTATGTGAAATTAAACCGTTTTTCTTCATATGCCAATCCACGTATAAATTACTCATCCCTTAGCGCTAAACACTATTACTAACAACTTAAAGCCGCTGAATACCTAAACCAGCTAAGCCAGCTAAGTAAGTTGCAAGGTTAATAAAGCGCAGAGCATCAATCAGGTTTAAATTATAAAATTGGATATAAACACGATGAAAAAAGATTTTACATTTAATATTAAGAGCGTTTCACTCGACGAAAATTATCATCCATCAACTAATACGCGTATCACAACCAACTTTGCTAATTTAGCCAGAGGTGAATACCGCAAAGCAAACTTGCGTAACGCCTTAAACATGATTAACAACCGTTTTAATGCCCTAGCCCACTGGGATAACACCAAAGGTGAGCGTTATGCTGTAGAGCTTGAAATTGTCTCTGTTGAGATAGGTATTGAAGACGGCGGCGAAAGCTTCCCATCAATCGAAATATTAAAAACAAATATTGTTGACCATAAAACTAATAAGCGAATTGAAGGCATTGTAGGAAACAACTTTTCATCGTATGTGCGCGACTACGACTTTAGCGTACTCCTACAAGAGCACAATAAAGGAAAGCCTCAATTTAGTATTCCTGATGACTTTGGGGTTTTACATGGCAAGCTATTTCAGTCATTCGTAAATTCGGATACATACAAACAAAACTTTAAAAAACCACCGGTTATATGCCTAAGTGTGTCAGATAACAAAACCTACAACCGCACCGAAAACCAACACCCGGTACTTGGCGTTGAATACGAACCAAATGAATCGTCTTTAACTGAGCAATACTTCAAAAAAATGGGCTTGCAGGTACGTTACTTTATGCCGCCAAATAGTGCTGCGCCTTTAGCATTGTTTTTCTTTGGTGATTTACTTAATGATTACAGCAATCTTGAGCTTATAAGCACCATTAGTACGATGGAAACGTTTCAAAAAATCTACAGACCAGAGATTTATAATGCCAATGCAACAGCGGGTAAATCATATAAACCAAACTTAAAAAACTTGGATCACTCACTAACGCAAATTGTGTATGACCGAGAAGAGCGCGGCAAGTTAGCAAATGAACAAGGCAAGTTTGCACAAGAGCATTTTATCAAGCCGTACCAAACGGTTCTTGAGCAATTCTCTACTCGCTATCTGTCATAACAACTAATAGTAACAACCAGTAATAACGCGCTTAACGCTCCGTTTAATAATTAACTAAAATATACGGCATTATTTATTATGAAAAAATTACTACCTACATCTACCGCTGGCAGTTTACCAAAGCCTTTATGGCTTGCAGAGCCAGAAACACTTTGGTCACCTTGGAAATTACAAGGTGATGAATTAACCCAAGGAAAACACGACGCCCTACGCTTGTCATTATTCGACCAACAACAAGCAGGTATTGATATTGTTAGCGATGGTGAGCAAACAAGGCAGCATTTTGTAACTACATTTATAGAGCACCTAAACGGTGTTGACTTTGAAAAACGTAAAACAGTAAAAATTCGTGACCGATACGACGCAAGCGTACCTACAGTTGTTGGCCCTGTGAGCCGCCAAAAGTCTGTGTTTGTTGAAGACGCTAAATTTTTACGCAAGCAAACCAAGCAACCAATCAAATGGGCACTACCAGGCCCTATGACCATGATAGACACATTATACGACGATCATTATAAAAGCCGCGAAAAACTAGCGTGGGAATTTGCCATAATTCTCAATCAAGAAGCAAAAGAATTAGAAGCCGCAGGCGTTGATATCATCCAATTTGATGAGCCCGCGTTTAACGTATTTTTTGATGAAGTGAACGACTGGGGAATCGCCTGTTTAGAGCGCGCAATTGAAGGGCTTAAATGCGAAACCGCAGTGCATATTTGCTATGGCTACGGCATTAAAGCCAATACAGATTGGAAAAAAACACTAGGAAGTGAATGGCGACAGTACGAAGAAGCATTCCCTAAACTTCAGCAATCTAAAATCGATATTATTTCACTAGAGTGCCATAACTCGCATGTACCAATGGATTTACTAGAACTCATTCGCGGTAAAAAAGTAATGGTAGGCGCAATTGATGTAGCAAATCATACTATCGAAACGCCAGAAGAAGTAGCTAATACGCTACGTAAAGCACTGCAATTTGTAGATGCCGACAAACTCTACCCGTGTACAAACTGCGGCATGGCTCCACTACCTCACCATATAGCCAGAGGTAAACTAAATGCCTTGAGCGCTGGGGCTGAAATTATAAGAAAAGAACTAAATAAGTAAAATAGGGTTTAAATCTACATACGCCCTAAGATGAATCAACTTACCTAACGGCATTGAAAAGTAAGAGATCACCACTGTTAAAGCTTGCGGTGGGAAGTGAGCTTTAGAGCTTGCTGTCCACCTCAGAGGTGTTGTTAGGTATACACTGCTCGAAAGAGAACAATACCTGTAATTATGATCAAAGAACAATATATAAACTGCTCAGCTAAGTATATCAATAATCTACTTTTTACAGAACACTTAAACATATAAGACTCTTTGTAAATTAAGCCATAAATTAGCAATATAAACCATGCTAAAAAGAATATAGATATGAATACGAGTTTTGCAAACGGCTGAATTAGGATATCACTAATTGCCAACCCACAAAGTAAGAATACAACGATTAAGAAAGTAGACTCAAAAATAGTTTTGAATTTTTCTTTAAGGATCAACACCAGACTCAATACTTCCTTGTATACCTAACAAGCCTATAGATTAACTCGTTTTTTATTTGTTTTTTTTCTCACCATACTGAGCTACTGTTCATATATTGTAAATTTTAGTTTTCATCTTGTAATTCTAGGTCTGTTATCGTTACGGATGTCTCACCGTAATTCTTAGCTCTTACTCTCATTAACTCCTTTAACCTGGTTATTTCTCTAGCTGAAAGTCTGAACTTTCCACCTGTGTTCGCGTCTTTAGTGACTTTATCGGTCAACGCATAATTTCTTGACATTCCTATTGATGCTGCTGAGTTAGTAGACATGCCCCCACCAAAGACTCTTTTACTTCCAAATAGATCAGCAATTGCCCAATTGTTTATAATGGGTTCAATTTTATCCGACTTATTTATTATTTCTTGGGTTGTTTTATCAGCAAATTGCAACAGATGAAGTTTGAGGTCATTGCTAAAATTAGGAAAATAATCAGCATTTCTCGCATAATAACTTGAGACCTCTAAACTATTTAGAGAATCAATTTTTGTACCTCTATTCGAATTGACAAAATCTGTTGCATTATTTTTTAATAGCTTATATACATTTTTACCTGAAAAGGCTTTTTTATTGATATTTGGGCTGCCGATATACCCTTGATATAATCCATAAATAATTAAAGGTTCTTTACTATAGTTTTTATCTAAAATCCCATACTGTATGTCACTGAGACTCAACTGAAGACTACCAATATTCACTAGCTTTTTATCCAATAGTGAGTCAGGACCAGTTAATATTTTTTCTAAACTAACTATTGGATACCGCTTAACAATTTCGTTAATTAAAGTAATGTTATAAAGATTAAGCCAATAGGCCAATTGCTCTTGTTTTGAATATAAATTAAGGTTGTTTTTCTCGGGCAATGATTCTAAATATTTTTTAACATCATTGACTAAACTTTTTTGTTTAGGAGATTTTATCAACTCATATGTGAATCTGTTACTTTCATTATGGGTAGCACTGGGGAAAACATTTCTTAACCTAGTACCTATCGGAGGTTTGTCAAGTTTAGCATTTATTCTTCTGGATGGCCCCATATCAAGAACATTCGATTCTAATAATATGTTCACAGGTTCAAAGTTTATTGTTAACTTAGATTTAGGTGAATAACCGCTAAATTGAGGGTAGGCTTTATCCTCAGCATGAAGATATTTTGGGGCGCTTAAAAGCAACAACAAACAACTAAACTTGATCAATAAACTAACTAATTTAAATAAACTCATAAAAAATCCTTATTTTGAGTAGAATAGCCCACATTCTTCATGAGCAACATAACGAATCTGTAGATTAACTCGTTTTTTATTTATTTTTATTGATAAACAAACCATAGCTGAGTTCCTATTTTGGTTCAATCGATTACTGTATTTTATGCAGAATATAAAGTGGGAATTTGGTGTTGTTTTAATTGGCGTTTTGGAAAGGGTTGCGGCTGGTTGAGTAGCTTTAATTTAGGGTAAAAGGGCCTCCCTTTCTCAATGCATCGTCTTTTGCAACTGTATTTTATGAACAAGGCAATACAGTTTCCACACAATAAAGTAAAGGCATTCATTTTCATCTGACCTCGTAAGGTCAGTTTGTTCATCCCTTTATTCACGATAATATTTCGCTTTTTACTTAAAGGAAAGCCGGTTCTATACAGCCGAGTCGTTTGCCATTATTTAATAAACAGCTATTGTCTTCCGATTCGGCTATCTATTTTTGCTTTCATTATGCCTACATGGCTCAGCTTTTTTTCGTGATTCATTATATAACAATGAAAACTTCATACTGTTTTAGTTGGCTTTTTTCGTAATAATTAGAATGAGTGTCAGCCTAATTATTCACTAATAAAAGTATCTGTTTTAACTTTTACTGAATGGTTTTTAATTTATGCTAATAGCTTTTCGCAGTTACTGATATTCGCTCGCCGCTTTCGCTTTAAGTTTTCACAGTAACTTGCTTGTGAGGTCGGCCTGCCTACTGCGCCGTGAAATACGCGCGTAAATTGCGTAGTGAGTTTTAGCCAGTTATCTGGGGATATATTAAGCCTTTCTAGTAAAGGAAGGTTCATATTATCAATATGCCCGCACTTATCCTCTCGTATTATTCGCCCTGTTAGCTCAACGAGTTCAAGGTACGATTTAAGCTCAAACGGCAGCCCTTTAGGCATAATCTGACGTGGCATGCCTGCAAAACGTAGTAACTGCTTAGGTTGTTTACCTTCTGCCGCGCATGTTAAGCGATTTTGTACACTGGTATGGTCTGACTCTTCTGGTGTGTTAGCCATTTTAGCTCTAATGGGATTTAAATCAACATAGGCCATACAGGCTGCAAGTGCTGCTTCATCTAGTAATGCTTGCGATTTGAATCTACCCTCCCAGAACCTCCCTGTGCTGTTATCTTCTTTATTTGCTCTGCGGGCAATGTCTTCATTTAACACCCGCATAAACCAGCTAATACTTGATAGGCGCTCTCGATATTCCTTTACTGTTTGATTAAAAAAGATAAGCTCAACTTTACTTAGCCTTTCACCCTGTATGTACTTTTGCGTTAACAATGTGCCTTTGCACAGCTTGTGCCAGTGAATAACAATCGCTTTATCATTCAGCCTGTTTGCTTTCTTATCATCTACATACAGTACTAAATGGGTGTGATTACTCATTACGGCATAAGCACATACATCAATACAAAATACTTTAGCTAATTCAAGCAGCTTATCTTCAACCCACCCTCGTCGATGCTCATAAGATTGACCAGTAAAACGATCTTCCCCACATAAAAATGCACGACGAACACAGCGTGAAATACAGTGATAGTATTTTGTATCAACCAAACTTACTTGACGCTTTCTTGCGATAGCCATAAGACACCCTGCTTATTTTTTAGACTAAACAAAACGTAGTCCTTAATTTTAAAAAGAGCAAAATTAAGGATGGGTGTCACTGTTATTTTTTTCACTGTTATTTTTTACTGTTATTTTTTTAAAAAGAGCAAAATTAAGGATGGGTGTCACTGTTATTTTTTCTTGTTCCCAGTAAAACAAAGCATCGTCTTGCTTTTCAGATCGAAGGTATATTTCTACAAACTACCATGTAGAGTCTGTTAAAACTACTTTACTGGGTAAATTAGCAACTATTTTGGGTCTACGAACAACAATATCCTTACCCTTTATCTTCACCGAGTCTCTAGGTTTTTTAGGTTTTAGTTGCGTCTTTATTTCTGATATAGCGGCTTTATTTACACCGAGCTTTTGATTTATTGTTCGAAACTTTTCTCGTGTCACCAATAGTACTCCATACTCTGTTTGGCATATAACGCCTCATTAAGCGGAAATTAATGGTTGGCTAAAATCGCGAAGACGATGGCCAACTGTTAATTTTCCGTTTAAATGACTTGTTATAACTATATTATCAGCCTAGGCTCCAAAATTTTGGTTCTAAAACCTTTGTTGTTACTTCCTACACAAGCAGTACCATAAAAGACCTCTGTCGACAGATACCTTCTATGTTTACTAATTGCATCCAAGATAAACCTAAAACTAAGCTGGCGTTCAATGTCAGTAAGGCTATTACTCATCATGTCAATTGTTGGCATCCAATCATACAGATAGCGACATTCATCAAGAATAAGCATATCCATATACATTGGTGTGTCTTTCGCTGTATATTTCCACCGTTTGGTTGCTTGAACGTTAACATGGTAGGGTACGGCTAACTGCCTAAATAGCACTTCTTTAACTTGGTGAAACAAGAAGAAGTCACAGAATTGATAATAATTATTCATCCAATCTACACCTTTCAACCTTTTCATTGAAAGGCTATGAAACTTTTCCTCACCATTACCCTCAGAAAGGAGAAAGTTTGCTTTACACATATTATCAATAAAGGTTTTCTCATCATTTTTTGAACTTAATTGAAGGATGAACTGTTGAGCATACTTCTTGAAGTCGGAATCTTTATGTATTTCATCAGGGAAGAAACTGTCTTTTTTGTTTAAGATCTGACTTAATGAACCTAAAGTCCATAATAAAGAGTGGTTATTAGGTTCACACAACACGTCCCCTGCATAAATCCCATCATCTTCAACATCTTCATTTTCTTCTTCTAAGACAGACTCGTCTTGAATAATGTTATAGAATTCTAGGCTAGGGTCTTTTAGGAAGTCTACGAAGTCCTCACCACTTACAGTAAACTGTTCCATTTCTTCCTGAAGTCGATTTCTTTCCTCTTCAGATATTTCATATTTAAATAGTGAATCGATACTTTCTTTTAACTTTGCTTTATCGGATATATCAAAAAGATGATTAAATAAAACATGACTACTCGACAATCTATCGTACGGTGTGATTTCTAAAACCAAATCAATTAATAGCCTTGTAATATACTCACCGTAATAGTTATCAAGGTCACCTTCAACTATCTTGAGCCAATCATCTAAATCATGCCCATGAGTTAAAGCTCCCTCTGTAATATTATTGTCGTGCTCTTTACATTCGAGAAATGATTTAGGATATAGATATAAACCGACTAGTTTAATTATAAGTGCCCTAGACTCCGAGTCCTGTTCCTCGGTAGGTAAACATACATTTGTAATCAATGAACCTGGTGAATTTAAAGTATGGTGAGACAAAATATTTGAAATGGTCTTTAACGTTTTATGTTTTTTATTTTTACTTGGTAGAGGCCCACAAAAATCAAGATAAATAATATCAAATTTTTGAGGAGATGCTTGAAAGAAATCACCCACCCCTGCTTTTATCAGCTTAATAAACGGAAACTCTGAAGATAAAGCGGATACAACAGCCTCATTATAAGTCTTAGCGTGACTTTCAAATGCCCAAATATTTTCTGGTAAAACACCTAATTTAGTCATCTCTCTGAGGTCATTTTCTGGGTTTGGCCCTGACAAATACGCTATTTTTAGATTCTCTGGGCTTTTTGATTGAATCATTGAGTCATAAAACTTTTCCCAGCGAACTATCGTTTCATCACTCAAACATTGCGCAGCCTTTAGATCTCGACCACCACGAGAAATAAGTTCATCACGAACGTTTCTCATGTGGTCTCGATGTGCCAGAGTACTAGTTTTCCTTTCACTACACAGTGAGTTTATAGCAGCTCCTAAAACAGCTTCCCTGGCAATTTTTTTATCTTGTTGTTGGTACATAAATCACCATATAGTTATAACGCCCCATTAAGAGGCTAAAAATTGTTGGCTAAATTCAGCGAGGCACGAGCAGTAGCCAACTGTTTTAGTCCTGCTTGAATGGCTTGTTAGCAATTAACGTCTTCCAAATGTCATTCTCGGTGTATTATCTGGTTTTGGGCTTTCAAGTCGACTATAAATTTTTCTATTTATTTCTATCATTTCAGGTTTCAATTCTAGCTCTGGCTTTAAAGTAACTTGCGCAACAATTAGGTAATCAACCCCACCATTTTCATCTAAAAAGCCTTTTACATCATCTATAGAAGATTTTGTAAAATCTAGTTCATAGCCTTGAAAATAACGATTGGTTAAACAATAAGAAAAATATTCACAATACGGATATACTTCACGATTATTTTTATTAATTGTTAATAGGTGTTGTGTGGGGATTGTCAGAGAAAAAGCTTCTAAACCATCTTTATTTTCAGTAACATCATAAAACACAGTTCTGTGAAAATGAGATTTGCTGCAATATCTTTCTAGCTGTTCACTGTCTAATGCCGCAAATTTAGATTTTGAATCATCTTTAGTGTTACGGTAGATACGTTTTGCTTCTAAAAAAGCCACCCCTTCTAGCACTTTATCATCATCAAAATGCAATTGAACAAGGATTCCAATATCACCATGTTTTTGCTCAATCCCTTGTTCTTTAGTATTTTTATATACATCCCAATGACACTTCGTATTTTTCCCAATAAGCTTTTCACTTTCAATCTGTACATTTGAGTGTTCATCTCGCAATGCTGTCAGAAGTGTTCTTGTTAGGTGGTCTTCATCCTTCCAATTACGCGGATAACATAAGAGCTTGTTGTTTTATTTACCGCTTCATGCCAGCTAAACCTTGACGCATAATTATCCATTTGATTACTAACTCCATATATTGCTAACAACTTTGTCTACGACATTTGTCGTTTTATAAACCGACAAATGTCCATATATTACAATGCATTTATCTTAACCATCAAATAAACACCTGTAAACAATTAGTTAACTGAAAATTATTTTTAATCAGTGCGAAAATGCAGCGAAATGGTGGAGATCAGTAATATTGGACAAAACAATAAGTGCTGTCTATATATACAGTTAACTTTTGCTAGAGATTCATATCATGAAATCACCTTTTTTAACTATGATAGTCGAACAAATGTATCTAAAGCGTTATGCTAAAAGTACCGTTAAAGCGTATTTATACTGGATATCTTCGTTTATTCGCTTTAACTCTATGAGGCACCCAACAACGATGGGAGACAATGAGGTCGAACTTTTTTTAAACCACCTTGTCAACCAACAAAATGTTGCTCCTAACACTCAAGCGCAAGCCTTAAATGCATTGAGCTTTTTATTTAAAGAAGTTATTAAAAAACCACTCTCATTATCATTAGGTTTTATTAAGAGCAAACGAGCAACTAAACTACCGGTAGTTTTAACACAGCAAGAAATAAATAATTTTTTTAAAGTGTGCTCTGCAAAGCATTATTTACCCTGTGGATTACTTTATGTTAGCGGTATGCGCTTAATGGAGGTACTGCGTTTACGGGTACACGATATTGACTTTGACTATAACTGCATTCGAATTTGGGATGGCAAAGGAGGCAAAAATCGTGTTGTAACCCTTGCCGTAGAGCTCACACCGCAATTACGTTCCCAAATACAATTAGTTGATAGTTATCTACAATTAGATCTTAAAAACCCTTTGTATTGCGGTGCGTACATGCCGCATTTGTTACGTAAAAAATATCCAAATCATAATAAGCAGCTGGGCTGGCAACATTTATTTTCATCACATAAATTAAGTCTTGATCCCGAGAGTAAACAATTAAGGCGCCATCATATTGATGAAAAGCAATTACAACGCGCTGTTAAAAAAGCCGCTTTTGATGCAAATATTAACAAACACGTTACCCCACATACTTTGCGCCACTCATTCGCTACGCATTTGCTGCAAAGCGGCGCTGATATACGCACAGTACAAACACAGCTAGGTCATAGTGATGTGCGTACTACACAAATATATACCCATGTACTACAACAAGGTGCCAACGGTGTTATTAGCCCTTTTTCAAGATTATAAATATCTCAGTAACAAGGCAAAAATTTAGTTATATTGTTTGTCTATATGAGAAGTTTTTAACGCAGTTAATGAGTTATTCATAACGCTAGAATGTTCTACGTTTTAATTCAACGGGTATCCTACTCATGTTTTACAACAAATTGCCAACGCCGTTATCAGCCCTTTTTCAAGATTATAAATCTCCCCTATTTAAAACAAAAAAGCACAGCCCACAAGCGCCATGCTTTTTAAATCAACCTTAATCCAGTTCGTTTTACAAACGAATTCCGCCGTCTATTTCCACCACGCGACCGGTAAAAAAGTCGTTTTCGATTATGTATTGTGCAGTATGGGCAATTTCCTCGCTTTCGCCTAAGCGCCCTACTGGCGTTACCGCAAGCATGCGTTGTTTGGCTTCTGGCTTCATGGCGTCGGTCATGGCGGTACTTATTACACCTGGTGCAATAGCGCCTACACGTATACCAAAACGACCTAGTTCTTTAGCCCATGTGGTGGTAAGTGCCACTACGCCTGCTTTTGATGCCGCGTAGTTTGTTTGGCCTATGTTACCCGCGCGCGCTACGCTCGACATATTAACTATTACGCCGCCTTTACCTGATTCAATCATGTGGCTCGCAGCTTCGCGCCCTGCTAAAAATACGCCGGTGAGGTTTACATCAATCACTGATTGAAATTGCTCAAGGGACATTTTTTTAACCACTTTGCCGTCTTTTGCTTTTATAAACATGCCGTCGCGTAAAATACCGGCGTTGTTTATAAGCACACCAATGTGGCCAAAATCGCTATTAATGGTATTAAATACGTTTTCTACTTCGCTCTCATTTGTTACGTTTGCGGCATAACCTTTAATATTGCTAGTTACACCTTCAAGCTGCGTTAATTGCTCGCATGCGTTGTTTAATAAGTCTTGCGCCATATCTATTAAAGCAATGTTGGCACCCATAAGTGCAAACTTTTGCGCCATTGCAAAGCCTAAACCTTGTGCGCCACCGGTTATTACTACCGTGTTATTTTTAATTTCCACGCGTTGCTCCTACTTAGAAAACAGTTTAAAAATGGCACTAAAGTCATCACTACCCGCACCTTGGTGCTGTAGCATAGTGTATAAATTTTTAGCCATTGAACCCATTGGGGTTGATGAATTACTTTGCTGCGCGGCTTCCATGGCAAGTCCTAGGTCTTTAGCCATTAAATCAACCATAAAGCCTGGTTTGTAATCGTTACTAGCCGGTGCGGTATCCATTACACCTGGGCAAGGATTGTAAAGCTCAAGCGTCCAGTTACGGCCAGAGCTTGCAGTCATAATGTCGCTAAGTACTTTAGGATCGAGGCCGTTATTTATACCCATTTGCAGTGCTTCGCTGGTGCCTGCCATTAAAATACTGAGTAGCATGTTATTACATATTTTTGCTACTTGCCCTGCGCCAATATCGCCTGCATGAAATATGTTTTTACCCATATCACTCAGCACTGTATTTGCTTTATCAAACGCTGCTTTTTCGCCGCCAACAATAAAAGTAAGTGTGCCTGCGGTTGCGCCTGCAACGCCGCCCGATACTGGTGCATCTACAAAGCTAATACTCTGCTCGCCAAGTGCGCTGCCTACAATACGTGCTGATTCTGCATCTATTGTTGAGCAATCAATTACTAATGTATTTTTGCTCAGCACGTTAATTAAACCGCTGTCGTCGTTATTACCCAAATACAGCGATTTAACATGTTTGCCCGCAGGTAACATACTAATAAGTACGTCAGCATTGGTTGCACACTGCTTTGCATCAATCGCAGCTTTTGCGCCTTTGCTTGCAAGTTCATTTACGACCGACTGGTTTAAATCGAACACGCTCACAGTATGTCCAGCTTTAATTAAGTTAGCCGCCATTGGGCCGCCCATATTGCCTAAGCCGATAAAACCGATATTGAGTTTAGTCATCGTCTTTCCTTTATTTGTGTATTGGCGTGTCTAAGCCATCGAGTGGGTGGTTTTCGCCAAAGCGATTAGCAAAAAAGCTGTCGATTATTGTTTGTGGGACATCACTAAGTGTTTTGTACTGCCAATTAGGCGCGCCGTCTTTATCTATTAATAGCGCTCTTACACCTTCTTGAAATTCACCTACTTCGCCAGCGCGAACCGACATACCCAGCTCCATTTTAAAACACGCTAATAAGCTTTTGCCTTTACTTGTTTTTAATTGCTCACTAACGAGTGCACAACTTAGTGGGCATCCGTGTTTAAGTGATTTTTGAGCGCGCTGTAGCCACTTATCATCAGTGGTTAGCCCTAAAATATAATCAACTTGCTCCTGCAAGGTTGTAAATTCACCCAGCTTTTGAATTGTTTTTAAATTAGCTTTTATATTGCCTTTTGGCATACGCGCAGATTGGTTGTCTAAATCGGTTAATAACTTAGTTAAACGCTCATGATTTAAGCTTGCGGTTTTGCCCCATTTAGCTGCTAAAATTTGCGCAAGCATGGAATCATATTTAGTGCTGTCGATGAAGTGATCGGCAAGTGATACAAAACGTGCGTCTTCGCAGTTAATTGATGCCGACGTTAGCCCTAAAAATAACCCGACGCTTTGTGGCACTTTATGTAAAAAGTAACTACCGCCTACATCAGGGTATAAACCTATGGTTTGCTCTGGCATGGCAATGCGTGATGTTTCGGTTACGACGCGATGGCTAGCACCGGCCATTAGCCCTAAACCGCCACCCATTACTATGCCGTTACCCCAAACGAGGATAGGTTTATCAAAGGTATGAATAAGATAATCAAGCTTGTACTCAAGCGTAAAAAACTCTTCAACTAAGCTTGTTGGTTTACCTTGCGCCATCGCACGATGAAGGCTCACAACATCGCCACCAGCACAAAATGCTTTATCGCCTGCGCCTTTTAACAACACCATTGCAATAGCATCATCGTCTTGCCAAGCTCGCAATTGCGGCTCAAGTAATTTGATCATCTCAAAATTAAGTGCATTTAAGGCTTTTGGCGCATTGAGTGTAATAAGCCCAATTAAACTGCCGTTTTCTGCGGTTGCGGTTTCAAAAACCACGGGCTCATCGGCGCTATTTAATAATGTTAAAGCACTCATTAGCCATTTACCCAGTTAGCGCGGCGTTTTTCTAAAAAGGCATTTACGCCTTCTTGTTGATCCTCGGTATCAAATAAACCAACAAATAACTCGCGCTCAAGAGGCAATACACTTGCCATTGGTTGATGACGCCCCTTTTGAATCAATGTTTTACACGCAGCAACTGAGGTAGGGCTTTGATCGGCCACTTGGTTGGCAAGTTTTAATGCTGCCGCAAAGCTTTCACCTTGTGGTACTACTTCTTCTACTAAGCCAATTTGTAGGGCTTTATCAGCTTTTAAGCGCTCGCCGCATAAAATCATGCGTTTTGCCCAGCCTTCGCCTACTAGCCATGCTAAATTTTGTGTACCACCCGCACAGGGTAATAAGCCAACTTTAGCTTCAGGGAGCGCCATTTGTGCTTGCTCTTCAGCTATACGTATATCGCACGCAAGCGCCACTTCTAGCCCGCCGCCCATTGCATAGCCATTAATGGCTGCAACCGACACGCCTCTAAAATTAGTAAGCGCTTCGAATGCTTCACCAAATACACACGACATATCGGCGGCTACGCCTTTATCGCCACCAGCAAATACGTTTAGGTCGGCACCTGCGCTAAAAAACTTCTCGCCTTCACCAGTCAGTACTAATGCATAAATATTTTTATTATTATTAAGCTCATTAACGGTATTTTTTAAATCAACTAGGGTGTCTTTTGTCCAGGTATTTGCTGGCGGGTTAGACATAGTTAAAATAGCAACATGACCTTCAGTTGTAAGTTCAATACTCGGATTAGATTTAGATTCTGACATACATTGCTCCTTATAAAACGTCGCTTGCAGACTCAGCCAAAATACGGCGCGCTATAATCACACGCATAATTTCGTTAGTGCCCTCTAAAATTTGATGAACGCGTACATCACGTACATGGCGCTCAAGCGGGTATTCTTTTATATAACCGTAACCACCATGAATTTGCAGTGCGTCGTTACACACAGTAAAGCCAACATCGGTAGCAAAACGTTTAGCCATGGCGCAGTAAGTGGTTTTTTCAACGTCGTTATTATCAAGTTTAAATGCAGCAAGCCTTACCATTTGGCGCGCAGCTACAAGTTCGGTGTTCATATCGGCAATTTTAAATTGCAATGCTTGAAACGCAGCCAATGGTTTACCAAATTGTGTACGTTCTTTTAAATATTCACGGGCTGTATTAAGCGCCGCTTGCGCTGTACCAATTGAACATGTGGCAATGTTAATTCGGCCGCCATCAAGACCTTGCATCGCAAATTTAAAGCCTTCGCCTTCTGCGCCTAACAAGTTATGCGCAGGAATGCGTACATCTTCAAAGCTAATTAGGCGTGTTGGTTGTGCGTTCCAACCCATTTTTTCCTCAGCTTTGCCGTATTCAACGCCTTTTGCGTCGGCAGGCACTACAAATGCCGAAATACCCGCAGCGCCTTCGCCGCCTGTACGTGCCATTACAACTAGCACTTCAGTTTCGCCAGCGCCCGATATAAACATTTTTGAGCCGTTAATAACGTACTCATCGCCCTCAAGCACGGCTTTGGTTTTAAGTGATGCGGCGTCTGAGCCAGAGCCTGGCTCAGTTAAACAATAAGAGGCAAGTAACTCGCCCATTACTAATTGCTCAACGTATTTGTCTTTTACGGCATCGGTACCAAAACTTGCTACCATCCAGGTGGCCATATTATGAATGGTCAACATGGCCGTTGTTGCGGTACAACCCATAGCAAGTTGTTCAAAAATAATGCTCGAATCTAAACGAGATAAACCAAGGCCGCCTGCTTCCTCTGGCGTGTATAAACCACAAAAACCAAGCTCGCCCGCAGCTTTAATCGTGTCTTTAGGAAAGATATGTTCGCGATCCCATTTTGCGGCATGGGGCGCAAGTTCTGACTCGGCAAATTGACGTGCAGTTTGTGCAAAGGCTTGTTGATCTTCAGATAAGTTAAAGTCCATGGTAGACCTCTTTAATTTTGTTAGTTGTGTTGTTAGTGTTTCCCGTTACAGGGATAGTTTGTGATGAGCGGCGAAGGCTTATGTGTGTGTTGTGTGTGAAGTAGCCTTCGCGCCCATCTTTTTTATTAATTATTCTTTTATTTACTCATTTTTTAATTACGATTATTTTAAGTTAATACTCATGTTTGGGCCCGACGCAATGTCGTCTTCAAACCAACGTGATGTAATTGTTTTAGTTTCTGTGTAAAAGCGAATACCTTGCTTACCGTACGTGTGAGTATCGCCGTAAAACGAGCCTTTCCAACCAGTGAATGAAAAGAACGGAAGTGGCACCGGAATTGGCACATTAATACCTACTTGGCCTACTTCAATTTCGTGTTGGAATTTACGAGCCACTGCGCCGCTTGACGTGAATAACGAGGTACCGTTACCGTAAGGGCTGTCGTTAATAAGGGCGATTGCCTCTTCAAGCGTGTCTACAAACATACACGCTAGTACTGGACCAAATATTTCTTCTTTGTATAAATCCATCTCTTTGGTTACATCGGTAAATAACGTCGGACCAACCCAGTTACCTTGCTCATACCCTTCAACCGTAAAGTCAGAGCCATCAATTAAACAGGTAGCGCCTTGCTCTTTACCACCAGCAATGAGTGATAAAATACGTGCCTTTGCTGCTTTTGATGTTTGTGGACCGTATGCCGCGTTTGCATCATCCCACACGCCTGGGCGTACATTTTCAAAGCCTGCTTTTATTTCATCTACCCACTGACTTGCTTGACCTACAAACACAGCAACCGAAATACCCATACAACGCTGGCCAGCAGCACCGACAGATGCGCCTACTAGGTTGTTTACAACGTGCGATTTACTTGCATCAGGCATAATAACCATGTGGTTTTTAGCGCCAACACACGCTTGCACGCGTTTAAGATTTTGTGTGCCTTTAGAATAAATATAAGCACCTACACCACACGAGCCTACAAACGAAATAGCACGCACTGCTTTATCTTCTAGTAAGCGGTCTACTTGTGGTTTTGTACCATGAACAACCTGTAATACGCCTTTTGGTGCGCCGGCTTCAATAAATAGCTCAGCTAAGCGCATTGGTGTAAGTGGATCTTGCTCTGACGGTTTTAAAATAAAGGTGTTACCACACACAATAGCGAGCGGGAACATCCAAAGAGGGATCATTGCTGGGAAGTTAAACGGGGTTACGCCCGCGCATACGCCAAGTGGCTGCATGTAAGAATACGTATCGATTTTACGCGCTACGTTTTCCATTGTTTCACCCATCATTAATGATGGTGCGTTTGCTGCTTGTTCTACTACTTCAATACCGCGCCAAACATCGCCTTTTGCATCTTCAAATGTTTTACCCAATTCATGGCAAATAATGGTAGCAAGCTCATCATGATGTTCCTTTAATAGCGCCGCGTACTTCATCATAATGCGAGCACGTTCAGTAATAGGTACGTCTTTCCATGTTTTAAACGTCTCAGAAGCTGAGGCAATTGCCGCGTCCATTTCTGATTCTGTGGTACATGGCACTTGTGCAAGTACTTCTTGAGTTGCTGGGTTTATAACATCGATAAGCTCTTTTGACGCTGATTGAATAAATTTGCCATTAATAAGTAGTGGAACTTGGTGCATGATTAAATCCTAGTGTGTGAGTTGTGTGTTCTCTTTTAAAATTGGTAGCGCCGCTTTGTTAGTATTATTAGTGCAGCGCTTTTATAGTTATTCGTACAGCTTTCTTATAACTATTAAATACCTAGTTAATACGCTTCTACGGCCATAGCAACCGCTTCACCGCCACCAATACATAAAGACGCAATGCCTTTTTTAAGGCCTCGGTTTTTAAGGGCATGAATAAGCGTTACTAAAATACGCGCGCCGCTTGCACCAATTGGATGACCCAATGCACATGCACCGCCATTAACGTTTACTTTGCTTTCATCAAGTTTTAACTCGTTAATAGCCAGCATGGTTACCATGGCAAATGCTTCGTTAATTTCCCAAAGATCAACATCGTTTACAGCCCAACCTGCTTTTTCAAGCACGCTGTTCATAGCCCCTACTGGCGCTACTGTAAATTCACTTGGTTTTTGAGAATGCGTGCTGTGCGCCACAATTTTACAAAGCGGTGTTAAGCCCTGCTCTTTTGCTTTTGATTCGCTCATTAATATAAGCGCTGCGCCACCGTCTGAAATTGACGATGAATTAGCCGCTGTAATAGTGCCGTCTTTTTTAAAAGCTGCACGTAAGGTAGGGATTTTTTCTGGGCGGGCGTTACCTGGTTGCTCATCAATCGATACTGTTACATCGCCTTTGCGTGTTTGCATTGTATGGGGTGCAACTTCGTTATCAAAGCTACCATTTTGTATTGCTGCTTTTGCTTTACTTAATGAGCCTAATGCAAACGCATCCATTTGCTCGCGGCCAATGCCGTATTCGTCGGCGGTGTCTTGTGCAAAACAACCCATTGCTTTGTTGTCGTAAGCATCTTCAAGGCCATCGCTCATCATGTGATCTTTTATTTCGCCATGTCCCATGCGCATACCGCCACGCGCTTTTGGTATAAAGTACGGTGCATTTGTCATGCTCTCCATGCCACCAGCAATAGCAGATTGAATTGAGCCCGCTTTAATTAAATCGTTTGCAAGCATGGCTGCTTTTAAACCAGAGCCACATACTTTGTTAATTGTTGTAGCGCCAGTGCTAAGTGCAAGGCCTGCTTTTAACATTGCTTGGCGTGCAGGTGCTTGCCCAAGGCCTGCTGGTAATACACAGCCCATAATTACTTCGTCTATTGCATCATTAGCTAAACCAGTTTGTGTGAGTACACTTGCAATGGCGGTAGCGCCAAGCTCGGTAGACTGCGCATCACTTAACGCTCCCATAAAACCACCCATTGGGGTGCGTTTTGCTGCTACAATTACCACTGATTCTAAAGTCATAACTAACTCCATTGTATTTATATGCAAATAGTTGTTAGTATATTTGCTCTATTAATTTAGTATTCATTTATTATTTAATACCCTTACACAATACTAACGTTTACGCCAACGTCAACTAAAAACAGCTTAATTTTTAGTTTTATAAGTGTAAGGATTATTTTCCATCGGTTAGACTACACTGATAAAATAAAAATAACCCATTGAATATTAATAATATAAATCAATACCTCGCTTAAACATCCCTTTATAAATAGTTTCAAACCACACCAAGCTTTACCTTTACGTAAACTTCACTTATATTGGAGTTATTCGAATGAGGTAAATACAATTATGAAACCAGATAATCAAACAAACTTTGCAAGCTCAGCCAAAATGCCGGCCAGTAATGAACAAACATTTAGCATTAGCGAACTCGCTAAAGAATTTGACATTACAACCCGCTCTATTCGCTTTTACGAAGACCAAGGGTTAATAACGCCAGAACGTAATGGTCAAACCCGTATTTATTCAAAACGCGATAAAGTGCGTTTAAAACTAATATTACGTGGTAAGCGCCTTGGCTTTACATTGGCCGAAACCGGTCGTTTGTTTGAACTGTACGACGCAGATAAATCAAGCGCTAAGCAGTTGGTTACTATGCTTGACCTTATTTCAGAAAAAAAAGCAGACCTATCTCAACAAATGGACGACATTAAAGTTGTTCTTATGGAGTTGGTGACGGCCGAGCGCCGCTGCAGAGACACGCTTAATAAAATAGACGAGTAAGTTTATTTTTAAAATAACAACACACTGACAACACACACGTCACACAGGAATGAATCATGAGCACTATTTCACTATATAAAGAAATGAACTTTGGCCTTGGCGAAACCGCCGATATGATCCGCGACCACGTAAACAGTTTTGCGAGACAGGAGATTGCCCCGCTTGCTGAAAAAACGGACTTAGATAACGCTTTTCCAAATCAACTTTGGACTCAAATGGGCGAAATGGGCGTACTAGGCATGACCGTATCTGAAGACTTTGGCGGTGCAGGCTTAGGTTACTTAGAACATGTTATTGCTATGGAAGAAATAAGCCGTGCTAGTGCATCTATTGGCTTAAGCTATGGAGCACATTCAAACCTGTGTGTTAATCAAATTAACCGTAACGGGTCACAAGCTCAAAAAGAAAAATACTTACCTAAGCTTATTAGCGGCGAGCACATTGGTGCCCTTGCAATGAGCGAGCCTAATGCGGGCTCTGACGTTGTATCGATGAAACTCAAAGCCGAAAAAAAAGGCGATAAGTACATTTTAAACGGCAACAAAATGTGGATCACCAACGGCCCAGACGCACACACGTTAGTTATTTACGCTAAAACAGATTTAGATGCCGGCGCTAAAGGCATTACCGCGTTTATTGTTGAAAGTGACTTTCCTGGTTTTTCAACGGCGCAAAAGCTCGACAAACTAGGCATGCGCGGCTCAAACACCTGTGAGCTGGTATTTGAAAACTGCGAAGTGCCAGAGGAAAACATTTTAGGTAACTTAAACGAAGGCGTTAAAGTACTTATGAGTGGCCTTGATTACGAGCGCGTAGTACTTGCAGCTGGCCCGCTTGGCATAATGCAAGCGTGTATGGATATAGTAGTACCGTATATTCACGAGCGTAAACAGTTTGACACCCCTATTGGTCAATTTCAGTTAATTCAGGGCAAAGTAGCCGACATGTATACACAAATGAATGCTGCGCGCTCATATGTGTATACGGTAGCTCGCTCTTGTGACCGTGGTGAAACAACCCGTAAAGATGCCGCCGGTGCCATTTTATACGCCGCAGAGCTAGCAACTAAAATGGCGCTAGATGCAATTCAAATTTTAGGTGGCAATGGCTACATAAACGAATACGCAACGGGTCGTCTTCTTCGTGACGCTAAATTATACGAAATTGGTGCAGGTACATCCGAAATTCGTCGCATGCTTATTGGCCGCGAACTTTTCACAGAAAGCCGTTAAGGATTAAACCATGACTATTTTAAAATCGAGCGTTAATCCTCACGACCCAACGTTTGTGCAAAACCATAAAAATATGTCAGCGCTGGTGGATGATTTACGCAGTAAAGTAGCAACAATTAGCCAAGGCGGAGGCGCTGCATTAAAAGAGCGCCACGAAGGCCGTGGTAAATTATTTGTACGCGACCGCATAAATACATTAATTGACGAAGGCTCACCGTTTTTAGAAATTTCGCAATTTGCTGCCTTTGGTGTGTACGAACAAGCAATACCTTGTGCAGGCGTTGTAGCCGGTATTGGCCGTGTTAAAGGCGTTGAATGCATGATTATTGCAAACGATGCCACGGTTAAAGGCGGTACATATTTTCCGCTTACCGTTAAAAAGCATTTACGCGCACAAGATATCGCCGAGCGTTGCCACTTACCATGTATTTATTTGGTGGATTCGGGCGGTGCAAATCTGCCAGAGCAAGATGATGTATTTCCAGATAAGCTGCATTTTGGTCGTATTTTTTACAATCAAGCCCGTATGTCGGGTAAAGGCATTCCACAAATTGCTGTAGTAATGGGCTTATGTACCGCAGGTGGTGCGTACGTACCTGCAATGGCAGATGAAAGTATTATTGTAAAAGATCAAGGCACTATATTTTTAGCAGGTCCGCCCCTTGTAAAAGCAGCAACCGGCGAAGAAGTAACAGCCGAAGAGTTAGGCGGCGCCGATGTGCACTGTAAAATTTCGGGTGTTGCCGATCACTACGCTGAAAACGACGCCCATGCGCTGTCTATTGCGCGCCAATGTATTGAGCGTATTAATTATACACGCCCTACGGCCCCTCTTCTAGATGATGTAAAACCACCCCGTTACGATATAAACGAGCTTTACGGCATTGTGGGCACCGACCTTAAAAAGCCATTTGATGTACGCGAAGTAATAGCGCGCACAGTGGACGACTCATCATTTGATGAATTTAAACGTTACTTTGGTGAAACGCTGGTCACCGGTTTTGCCAGTATTTACGGCAATCCTGTTGGCATAGTGGCTAATAACGGTATTTTATTTAGTGAGTCGGCGCAAAAAGGCGCGCACTTTATTCAACTGTGTGCTCAGCGCAATATTCCTTTAGTATTTTTACAAAATATTACCGGCTTTATGGTGGGTAAAAAATACGAAGCCGAAGGTATTGCTAAGCACGGCGCTAAAATGGTGATGGCGGTTTCGTGTGCTGATGTGCCTAAATTCACAGTACTTATTGGCGGCTCATACGGCGCAGGTAACTACGGTATGTGTGGCCGTGCATTTGAACCAACCATGATGTGGATGTGGCCTAATGCCCGTATTTCGGTAATGGGCGGCGAGCAAGCAGCCGGTGTAATGGCGCAAGTTAAACAAGATGGTTTAGCACGCAAAGGCCAAAGCATGAGCGAGCAAGAAATCAGTGATTTTAAAAAGCCAATTATTGATCAATACGAAGAGCAAGGTCATCCGTATTACGCAAGTGCACGCTTGTGGGATGACGGCATTATAGACCCTGCCGATACGCGTAATGTATTAGGGCTTGCGCTAACGGCTGCTAATAACGCACCAAAACGTGATTCGAAATTTGGCGTATTTAGAATGTAACCGGAGCGCAAAATGTCAGTAACACTACAAATAACAAAATCTAATGTGGCTGTACTTGTGTTAAGTCGCCCAGAAAAAAGAAACGCATTTAACAGTGAAGTAATACACGAACTTATTCAGTGTATTGAACATGCAAATACGCTTGATATTCGTGCTTTGGTTTTAAAAACAGAAGGTAAACACTTTTCAGCCGGTGCCGATTTAGCCTGGATGAAATCAATGGCTGATAACAACTACACCGATAACCTAGCTGATTCAATGCAATTAGCTAAGTTGATGCAGGTATTGGCAAGCTCGCCCCACCCTACAATTTGTGCTGTGCAAGGTGCTGCTTTTGGTGGTGCACTGGGCTTAATTGCCTGTTGCGACATAGCCCTTAGTAAAGACGATGCGCAATTTTGTTTAAGTGAAGTAAAGCTGGGTCTTATTCCGGCGGTTATTAGTCCATACGTCATTAAAGCCATTGGTGAGCGCGCTGCTCGCAGGTACTTTTTAACGGCTGAAGTGTTTGATGCCCATACTGCTAAGCAACTTGGCTTAATTCATCAAGTAACCGGTAATTTAGACTGCGCGCTCGGTAATATGCTGCAAACACTGATTGATAACGGACCTGTTGCAGTAAAAGCCGCAAAAGCATTAATTAACGATGTAGCAAATAAACCAATAACCGATGAACTCATTGAGCTTACCGCAGAGCGTATTGCAAAAATTCGCGTATCTGAAGAAGGTCAAGAAGGGCTAAGTGCTTTTTTTGATAAACGCCCACCCGCTTGGCAACTGTAGGATTGATTATGAAGACACAACGATTACAAAAAATACTAATTGCCAATCGTGGAGAAATTGCGTGCCGTGTAATGCGCAGCGCAAAACAAATGGGCTTAACCACGGTCGCGGTTTACTCTGATGCAGACAAACATGCCCAGCACGTAAAAATGGCTGACGAGGCTTACCATATTGGTGCCGCGCCAAGTAAAGATTCGTATTTAGTAGCAGACAAAATTTTACAAGTTGCCAAAGACTGCGGCGCTGACTGTATTCACCCAGGCTATGGTTTTTTATCTGAGAACAGCGAATTTGCTAAAGCCTGCGAAGCTAATAACATTGCTTTTATAGGGCCACCAGCAAGTAGCATTGAAGCAATGGGGTCTAAAACCCGCGCTAAAGAAATAATGGCAGCTGCTAATGTACCGTTAGTGCCTGGTTATTACGGTGATAAGCAAGACCCTGCTTTTTTACAAAGTGAAGCTGAAAAAATTGGCTACCCTGTACTCATTAAAGCGGCCTTTGGTGGCGGTGGTAAAGGCATGCGTGTGGTTGAAAAAGCACAAGACTTTATGAGCGCACTACAAGGTGCGCAACGTGAAGCGATTGCCGGTTTTGGTAACGACTTAGTGTTATTAGAGCGCTATGTAAACCAACCTCGCCATGTAGAAGTGCAAGTATTTGCAGATAACCATGGCAACTGTGTTTATTTAGGCGATCGTGATTGTTCTTTGCAACGTCGTCATCAAAAAGTAATTGAAGAAGCCCCTGCTCCGGGTTTATCTGACAAACTACGCAAAGAAATGGGCGAAGCGGCTGTACGTTGTGCACTGGCTATAAATTATAGAGGCGCAGGTACGGTTGAGTTTTTACTGTGTGGCGATGAATTTTTCTTTATGGAAATGAATACGCGCCTTCAAGTAGAACACCCAGTGACCGAAATGGTAACGGGTGTAGATTTAGTCAATTGGCAAATTAATATTGCGGGTGGGCAAACATTGCCAATGACACAAAGTAATATTCAATTGCAGGGTCATAGCTTTGAAGCGCGTATATACGCAGAAGATCCAGCCAACGACTTTATCCCATGTTCGGGCACTATTGAAGCACTACACACACCGCTTAACAGTGAATTTGTACGCATTGATACAGGCATTGCACAAGGCGACGAAATCAGCCCGTTTTACGACCCGATGATTGCAAAACTTATTGTGCACGACGACAATCGCGAACAAGCACTGAGCCGTTTACATCACGCTCTTGAGCAATTTCATTTAGCAGGTTTTAGCACTAACATTGGCTTTTTACATAATTTAGCAAGCCACCCTACGTTTAAACAAGGTGCGCCAAGTACACACTTTATTGCAGAGCAAGGTGATTCGTTAGTTGCGGTTAACGAATCGTTATTACAAGCAAGTCAGCTTATTGCTGCTTTTGCGTATTTAGAATCGTTAACTAATACCCAAAATACGCAAAGCAGTGCAAGCCCGTGGCAACAGCTGAGTGGTTTTACACTCAATGCACCACAAGTAATTAAAGTCCCTTTTGCCGATTTACAGCTAAGCGCTATAAAAACAGCAGCGGGTTATAGTATTACGCATAACGAGCATGTATTTAAACTACAAGGCACATTAAATAATAATCTGTGCAGTGTATTTATCAACGGTGAAAAACATAGCGCGCACGTAACTACGGTAGGCAATAGTGTGACAGTGATGAATAAAGCACTGCAAACTAAGCTTGAGCTAGTTGATAAACATTATATTAGTTCGCACGAAAGTGAAGCACTGCCACTTGCGGCGCCGCTTAATGGCACAGTAGTTAAGCACTTAATCGACATTGGTAGCACAATTACCAAAGGCGATGCGGTTGTTATTATCGAAGCCATGAAAATGGAATACACGCTAAACGCACCGCATGACGGCATTTTAAAAAGCTACTGTTTTGGTGAAGGCGAATTAGTAACGCATGGAGCCTTACTTGCTATTGTCGAAGATACAACTGAGGAAGGTGCATAATGAGTGCCTTTCCAAGTAAAGTACGTATTGTTGAAGTTGGCGCGCGAGACGGCCTACAAAACGAAAAAACAGTAAGCACAGCCGATAAAGTAGCGCTTATTAACGCCCTAAGTGCTGCAGGTTTAAAAGATATTGAAGCGGGCGCGTTTGTCTCCCCTAAGTGGGTGCCACAAATGGCAGACTCAGCGGATGTAATATCAGCCCTTGATTTACCCAATGTAAATTTAAGCGCCCTTACCCCTAACTTAAAAGGTGCACAAGCAGCGCACGCTGTTGGCATTAAAGAGTTTGCTATATTTACCGCTGCAAGTGAGTCGTTTTGTCAAAAAAATATCAACTGCTCAATTGAGCAAAGTATTGAACGTTTTAGCGAAGTAATGGCGTTTGCTAAAGCTAATAATATTCGCGTACGTGGTTATGTAAGCTGTGTACTCGGTTGCCCCTATGAGGGTGATATTGACCCGCAAGCAGTACTAAGTGTATCGCAAAAGCTATTAGATTTAGGCTGTTACGAAGTAAGCCTTGGCGATACCATAGGTGTTGGCACCGCAAAAAAAGTAACGCAATTAATCGAGTTACTTTTAACGCACATTGATAAAGCCAAGTTGGCCGTGCATTTTCATGATACATACGGCCAAGCGCTCACAAATATTTACGCAGCTTTAAGCCTAGGTATTGCAACGGTTGACGCGGCAGTTGCGGGCCTTGGTGGCTGTCCTTATGCTAAGGGGGCGTCAGGAAATGTTGCCACCGAAGATGTAGTTTACTTACTGCAAGGGCTTGGCATTGAACACTCAATTGATTTACAAAGGTTAAGTGACGCTGGCTGGGAGATAACCAAAGCACTTGGTAAGCAACCTGTGAGCAAAGTATCTGTGGCACTGCACACAAAATAACCTGAGCTCTGGATAATAAATCTATCTCGAGCAGCTATTTTCAGCACTAACTGCGTTGAATTTACTTGCAATAGGCCAGCTATTGACGCGTAAATTCGCCTTGTTTTCACTGAAAATCTCTGGCTAGAGAAAATAAATTTAAATATCACCCTGATTCATATGTTAGTAAATCTATTAACCAGAGTTCAGGTTAAATAGCTATCTTATGAAATGATGATTAAAGATAGTTAACAACAAATAGCACACAATGAGGAGAGACTCATGGCCGGTTTTGATAAGGTAGTTTCTAGTTACGAAGCTGCAATGGAAGGATTAAAAGACGGCGATACCATTATCGCCGGTGGTTTTGGTTTATGTGGTATTCCTGAGGGCTTAATTAAACAAATTAAGCACATGCAAACAAAAAACTTAACCGTAGTATCTAATAACTGTGGTGTTGATGACTTTGGTTTAGGTATTTTATTACAAGACAAACAAATTAAAAAAGTAGTTGCCTCATACGTTGGCGAAAACGCCCTATTCGAGCAGCAGTTATTAAGTGGCGAAATTGATGTAGAGCTTACGCCTCAAGGTACATTAGCTGAAAAAATGCGTGCTGGTGGCGCGGGTATACCTGCGTTTTACACCGCTACCGGTTACGGTACTCCTGTGGCTGAGGGTAAAGATGTAAAAGAGTTTAATGGTCGCCCGTATATTTTAGAAGAATCTATAACGGGTGAATTTGCTATTGTTAAAGCGTGGAAAGCCGACCGCTTTGGTAATTTAGTGTTTAGACACAC
This sequence comes from Pseudoalteromonas sp. SR45-1, assembly GCF_014163655.1. Classification (NCBI taxonomy): domain Bacteria; kingdom Pseudomonadati; phylum Pseudomonadota; class Gammaproteobacteria; order Alteromonadales; family Pseudoalteromonadaceae; genus Pseudoalteromonas; species Pseudoalteromonas sp. SR45-1. The sequence goes on from NZ_JACJDR010000001.1 coordinate 268,920, forward strand.
CGCCATGAACTTTAATCCAATGGCGGCAACAGCTGGTAAAATTACCGTTGCCGAAGTAGAAGAAATTGTAGAGCCGGGCGAGCTTGAACCAAGCCAAATTCATACCCCGGGTATTTTTGTAAATCGCGTTATTAAAGGCAGCTTTGAAAAACGCATTGAACGTGTAACAACACGAGATTAAGCAGGAGCAAAATTATGGCATTATCACGTGAACAAGTTGCAATGCGCGTTGCACAAGAACTTCAAGATGGTTACTACGTAAATTTGGGCATAGGAATTCCGACACTCGTCGCAAACTATGTACCAGATGATATTGAAGTTATGTTACAGTCCGAAAATGGCCTTTTAGGCATGGGCCCGTACCCGACTAAAGCAGAGCTAGACGCCGATATGATTAACGCGGGTAAAGAAACCGTGACAGCAGCCACTGGTGCAGCCATATTTAATAGTGCAGATAGTTTTGCCATGATACGGGGTGGTCATGTAGACTTAACCGTTCTGGGTGCATTTGAAGTTGACCAGAATGGCAACATCGCATCGTGGATGATCCCTAAAAAGCTGATTAAAGGCATGGGTGGCGCGATGGATTTAGTCGCTGGCGCGAAAAACATTATTGTTACTATGACCCATGCAAGTAAGCATGGTGACTCTAAACTATTAGAAGCCTGCTCTTTACCGCTTACTGGCGTTAATTGCGTTAAAAAAATAGTGACAGATTTAGCCGTATTAGAAGTTAAAGACGGCGCATTTCATCTATTAGAACGTGCTCCGGGCGTATCTGTTGATGAAATCATTAGTAAAACAGCAGGTAAATTACTTATTGACGGTGAAGTTCCAGAAATGGTTTTTTAGGCTTTAGCTTAAAATAACGCTTTACCCTGTACCGACCTCATTCCCAGTGCCAATGGCGCTGAGTTACCCAAAATCCCTCGCAAGAGGGATTTTTTTTATCTTTTGTCATTATTTTTACCGTCATTCATACATCTGTAGTAAATTTTATCTATAATACAAATATAAACTAAATGTAAGCGCTTAGATTCTTTGCACTATTTTGTGGATAGCCTGCACCCTTTTTGTGAACTAGCGTTAATTTTATTTTTAACCTATTGATATTTAAACATTAAATAGTTGGTTCAAATTTTGCCTAAGTAAGGCGTCTCAATAAATTAAATAATTCTGGAAAACATGCAAACTCCTATTCGTGGCCTTCGCTCTTTTTGCTTTGCCGCAAGAAGCCTAAGTTTTAAGCATGCAGCTAATGAGCTGTACTTAACGCCGTCTGCGGTAAGCCATCAAATAAAACAACTTGAAGAACAACTTGGTATTGAGCTTTTTCAACGTAAAACGCGTTCAATTAGCTTAACCACAGCGGGTAAAAACTTTTTTGATGCTGTTTCTCCTATCATCACAATGTTAGAGAGCACCATTAATGAATTTAGTCAGATGCAGCAAAATACAAATTTGACGATTACCTTGCCTGAATTTTTTGCTAGCGAACTACTCATGCCTAAATTAAGTGAGTGGACGTCAGAGCACCCTAATATAAACCTGCAAATGGACACGCTTAAAACACGCAAAGAATTAACGCGTCATAGCGATTTATCTATTGTATTGTCCTCTGGTAAACCTACTGAAGGGTTAGCGACTGAGTTGTTTAACCTTGAATATATTCCTGCATGTAATAAAAAATTGCTCGATCAATGGAGGGACGATCATCGTCAAGCGCTTAACCAAGTCCCGCTGATCCTCCACAAAGCTCGTCCTTGGGCATGGCACCAATGGGCTGAAAAAGCGGGTATTGATGACTTTTCTCCCTCGCAGATTATTCAAATAGATAGCATGTTTGGTGTAGCCCGTGCAGCGCAGCAAGGTATGGGGATTGCCCTTATTCCATTGCCAATTAGCCAAAGTTGGTTAGATGAGCAATGGTTGTATAAATTATTTGAACAGCCTTTAACAACTAAAGATAAATACTATTTAGTGCAGCACGAATCAAGTACCCCTAATCACCCGCTTGATTTATTTGCAAAGTGGGTTGTAAGCACATTTAGAAAAATCCAAGAATAATCCTTTGTTAGGCGGGTTTATTAATACACCTAATTACGGGTTGTATTAATGGTTCGCTTAAATCTAATTTAAATTTTTGAATAATATTTTTATTTAAATACATAAACTTAAAACCACGCATTAGACTAAAGTCTATAGTTTAATTTTTTTCACTCATTGGTTTCGTTTTTATCGTTTGTCGAAAATAAAGTTAAATATTAAAGTTGCTTTATCAGCTCAAAACAACTTAGTTAAATTGTTTCTTAAGAGCAATAAATGCAACCTTTAGAGTTCTAGTAACTCAAACGTAGCAGTGAAAAGAATCTTATATTGTGTGTGTAAGATGTTGTCAGTGTGAAAAAGCGGTTCAAGTTAGGTGGTGACCTGGCTTGAACTGTTTTTATCTTTGGCACAAACCACATGATATGCAATACAAAACTTCGAATCCGAAAACAGAATCTTTATATTGTGTGTGAAGATGTTGTCAGTGTGAAAAAGCGGTTCAAGTTAGGTGGTGACCTGGCTTGAACTGTTTTTATTTTTGGCACAAACCACATGATATGTAATACAAAGCTACCAACGCGTAGTAAACAGAATCTTTATATTGTGTGTGAAGATGTTGTCAGTGTGAAGAAGCGGTTCAAGTTAGGTGGTGACTTGGCTTGAACTGTTTTTATTTTTGGCACAAACCACATGATATGCAATATAAGTTTAATACTTTTAAAAGCCCCGTAAGTTATAACTTACGGGGCTTTTTTAGTTAATTTTTAATTTGATATTCTTTTTTTAATTTACTTATTTGCACTTTATGTGAAATCAAGAAGGTATTAAATTTCTTGATTATGTCAGGGTAGTCAATCGACGATAATAAAAAGGCTTGTAAATCTGTCGGCAATTCGTTTTGAAAATAAACAGGTCGGGTTAATTTAAAGTATTTTTGGAGGTTATAATTTAATACATCGTTAGATATGTAAATACACTCCACTCGCTCTTTTAAAAGCAACTCTATTAATTCAATTACGTTAGCTGTTTCTATTAACTCAACGTTTTCATTATTCATTAACGGTTTAAAGCTTTGAGGCGTAAACCCTCTTACCGTTGCAAAACTAATGCATTCATCAATAGTGATATTTTTATTTAAACTCGCAATGCCCGTTTTAGTCACAACGGTTGGCTGCGAATAAATAATTTTATTTACATCAATAAATGAAGCTTTGTAGCTTGGTTTCCAGCTAGGGTTATCTGGATACTTAAAGTCGACATGGCGATGTTCCACAAATTCTTTGTAAAGTCGATTAATAGGTAGTGTGTAAAACTCAAACTTAAAGTCATGCTGCTGGGCAAACAAGGTAAGTAACTTTTGACTAAAACCATAATAGTCGCGGTTATCAGCCCCACTACCATCGTAGTATGGAAGGTATTCTATATTCTCTACGCCTACTACGTAATGAGTCGCTGATTTAGCGTTGTTTATTAAAAGCAGTAAAGCGAATGGCAAATATATTAACTGCGTTGCTATTTTTATAAATTGATTCATTAATAACCTAAGTAATATTGTTGACAATTAGCTGCACGCTTTAATTTTAACAAATTTGCAAAGATTATGATAAGCCTATTTTGTTTTATGCAAAAAAAGCCTGATTAAAATCAGGCTTAGCAAAGAAAGGGTTTAGCTTTTATCTCTCGGTACAAAATCAAGGACTGTTGCATTAATACAGTAACGATCGCGACCTCTTGGACCTTCACCTGGAAATAAATGCCCTAAGTGTATGCCTGTACTTTTAGAGCGAAGCTCAATGCGTGTCATGCCCCAGCTGCTATCGTCGTGCTGTGTTACGTTGTTTTTTACAGGATGAGTAAAGGACAACCAACCAGTACCTGAGTTAAACCTATCGCTTGTATCAAATAGTGGCTCGCCACTTAATTTATCAACAAAAGTACCGTCAGGTGTGTTTTTAAACTCTTTGTACTCTTTACAGTAAGGTCTATCTGTTCGTGCATCAAATGCAACTTTATAAGCATCACTGTTACCTAATTTAAAAGCGCCTAATGCTTTATAAAACTCTTCAGGCGTTGCGTAACCTTGACGGCCATATACCTCAACGCCATTTTCTAAAAACAAAATGGTTGGTGTTGCCCACGTGGCTGACTTAATAGTTAAATCATCAAGTTGGTCAGCATGGCGAAACGACATTGGTATTGTTCCTTTGTAATCATTTGCGACTGCTTTTTTAAACTTTTCACAATATGGGCAGTATTCACGTGAATCAAGTACCACTATTTGCTTTCCTGCTAGTAAAGCAGTGTTATCTACTTTTTCTACAGGTGTTTTATTAAAAACAACACCGGTAGAGTGATCTGGGCAATAGCCATTAGGGTTTTTTTCTAAATAATTTTGATGATACTCTTCTGCCGATACAAAACCTTGAAGCGGTTTAATAACTGTTTCAATTTTGCCATAGCTTGCATCAGTTAAAAGCTGCTGATATTGCGATTTAACTTGCTCAGCTACTTTAGCTTGCGCATCAGTAGTCGTTAATACAATTGAGCGATATTGCGTACCAATGTCGTTACCTTGGCGATTTTTTTGCGTAGGGTTGTGACTTTCAAAATAGTTTTTTAAGAGATCTTCAGCTGAAATTATATTGCTGTTATACATAACTTGTACAACTTCAGCATAATTGTTCTCGTCAAAACGACGAGACTGATCAGTAATATTTCTGTAGGTAGCTTTAAAGCCATTGCCGTCAGCGTACCCCGATTCAGCATCAATAACGCCATTAAGCGCTTCGTAGCGTTTTTCCGCTCCCCAAAAACAACCCGATCCAAGTACAATGGTTTCTACATGCATGGTGGCTTCTACATTACTGTGCTCAACCTTTTCCATAGATAAAGCAAAGCTGCCTGCGCTAAATATAATAGCAGCGCCTGATAAATATAATAAATGCTGGTGTTTCATAAAGTACCTCTTAAACAAGTGCGTGCTAACTAAGACCTCCTTATCCTAATTTTCATTTCAACCTAATTACTTATTTAGTACGAAGCGTATTAAGTTTTGGTCTTCAATAAGTTAAATACGATTAATTGAATATAAAACTACTCATAAAGTAAGTTGGGCAATAAACATAACCACTTAGTCGCAATGGTGTAAATAAATTAATAAAACTGTGTTACGTTTAAATTATGTTGTACAAATAGGTTTATTTAATGAAGCCAGCTCCTCATATTTATGCATTAACAAACAGTAGTTTACTGTTTGATGCATCGCATTTAGACGCTACAGATATACTCTCTATTCAAAAAAAAATTTGGGCTTTAGCTAGCCACTGTAAAAGCACTGATGAATTTAGCGATTTGGTGCCGGCCATGAACTCGCTCACTCTCTATTTAAAATCAGATAAACACTTAAATAAGTGGTTACAAGTGCTACCTTCGCTGTGGAATGATATTAAAACGAGTACTTTTAAGGGGCAGCATCACTTAATCAAAACCTCATACAAGGGTGAGGACATTAATTACGTGGCTCGCTATCATAATTTAAGTGCCGATGAAGTTATTAATATTCATAGTAAAACCAAGTACCACGTTTTATTTTTAGGCTTTCAGCCCGGTTTTGCTTACCTACATGGCTTAAATGAGCAATTACATACACCAAGACGTGATGAGCCACGCATTAAAGTTCCTAAAGGCTCTGTTGCGATAGGTGCTGCACAAACCGGCATTTACCCCGCAGATACCCCAGGTGGTTGGCATATAATAGGTCATACAGATACTGCTTTGTTTGATTCGACCTCTGAGCAACCTTGTTTAATTCAACCAGGCGATACGCTTGAATTTGTTCCGCACGTTAATAAAGGAGCAAATCATGATTAAAGTACTTAAAAGTGGTGTATTACTTACAATTCAAGATTTTGGCCGTGAGGGCTACCGCCATTTAGGTGTAAGCAAAGCGGGTAGCTTAGACCCCATTGCACAAATCATTGCTAATAGATTACTTAACAATAACGACAATGATGCCGTTTTAGAAATAACTGTGGGTTTGTGCGAACTGGAATTTACCTGCGACACAGTAATTGCGCTTCATGGTGCAGATTTGCAAGCAACCCTTGATGGATATTCAATTTATCCTGGTTGGACATACGCAGTAAAAAACAAACAAGTCCTAAGTTTTGCTACTGGTAGAGCAGGCTTAAGAGCTTATTTAGCAGTGAAAGGCGGTATACAAAATGCTGAGGTTATGGGTTCTAAATCTACAGATTTAAACGCATGTTTTGGTGGTTTTGAAGGTAGATCTCTCACCACTGGTGATGAAATACCTATTACTCCTTATTATGGAGAGTTTATAAAGGTAGGCGCAATTGCTCCCGCCCAGCGCAAACTTATACGCCTGCATCCAAGCCCTCATGCCGACTTATTAGGCGAGCCTTTACTAAGCAACTTTGTGTCTACCGCTTTTAAAGTCAGCAATAATAGTAACCGAATGGGTGTAAGGCTTGAGCATAAAAATAATTTGGGGCATTCGCACTCTTTGCCATCATTAGGGGTGAGCCCTGGGAGTATTCAACTCCCACCAAGTGGAGAGCCAATTGTGTTACTAAATGATGGCCAAACTACAGGGGGCTACCCTCTGCTAGGGACTGTTATTGAAGCCGACTTACGTCAATTTGCACAGTTTAGACCTTTAGATACTGTTGAGTTTAAATATGTAACGTTTGAAGAAGCAGCGAAGGCGAAGCAGAAACTTGACGGACACCTACATCAATTGAGCCTTGCACTTAAAAATAACCTATAAAAATATTCTAAAAATAAATAGGAAAACTATGTTCGACTTAAATTATTGGCCCTGATAATCGTTTAATACTGGTTGTTTTGTATTGTGTAGGTATATTTTTAATTGAAGGTCATTGCGCAAGCCCTGCTCCATTAGTTGCGCTCTGCATGTATAGCGGCAATTGCGGTACGTTAATGACGCCTATGACAGCAAATTAAATATTATTCCTACAGCTCTTTTAGACTTAAAAGATAAGTACCATGTAATAAAGGTTCAAATTCAGACGGCAGTTACCTTACTCGCCGTTAATATTATTTTAATGTATAGCTTGGTGTGTAATGACTAAATCAACTTCTTCTATGGCGTGTGTATTAATTACCGGCTTTGCGCCTTTTGGTGGCGAAACTATCAATCCTTCTTGGCAAGCAGTGCAAAAACTTGATGAAACTATCATCATGAAACATAAAATATGTACACTAGAACTTGCCTATGAGTTTAATACGTCTATTAGTCAGCTTATAAACGCCATTGAGTCGCACAATCCGGCGGTTGTTTTATGTATAGGTCAAGCTGGTGGGCGCAGCGAAATATCAATTGAGCGTATTGCAATAAACGTTGACGATGCACGCATTAAAGGCAATGCAGGTAAGCAACCTGTCGATTCACCAATAGAAAAAAATGGCCCTGATGCCTATTTCACTAACTTGCCAATAAAGCGTATGTTACAAGCACTGCACAACAGCAATATACCTGCTGCCATTTCCAATACGGCAGGTACGTATGTGTGTAATCACGTTATGTATGGTCTTATGCATTACATAAATGATCACTGCGCTGTAATGAAGGGTGGCTTTGTGCATATTCCTTATTTACCAAGCCAAGCTGTGCACCACAATGGCGCACCAAGCATGTGTGAAGACACTGTTATTAACGCGCTAAAAGTGATGATTGCACAAGCTTTGAACAATAATAACGACGTAAAAATAGCAGCGGGCACCACGCCTTGACCACTTTGGTGCGGTTACATATAACTTGGTGCATAAATTATTCTTAATTAATTGTAAAAGCTATGTGACTTGAGTAATTTTTTCTGATAAAACAAGGTTTCGCAGCACAGCAAATTGGCTTTGCTGCACACATAATAGGAATGAGGAGTTACTATGTGTTCAATTTTTGGGGTATTAGATATTAAATCTGATCCCGCTCAATTGCGTACCCAAGCAATTGAAATGTCAAAGCTGCTTAGACACCGTGGCCCAGATTGGTCTGGTGTATATGCATCTGAAAAAGCTATTTTAGTACATGAGCGTTTAGCTATTGTTGGTGTATCAAGCGGTGCACAGCCTTTATACAATCCTGAAAAAACAAATATTTTAGCGGTTAATGGCGAGATTTATAATCATAAAGAACTTGCAGCAGAGCTAGATGTTGATTTTACTTTTCAAACTCAATCAGACTGTGAAGTTATTTTAGCGCTTTATAAACAAAAAGGATCTGACTTTTTAGATGATCTAAATGGCATTTTTGCATTTTGTTTATATGATGAAGAAAATGACGCTTACTTAATTGGCCGTGACCATATTGGTATTATCCCGCTTTACACTGGTCACGACGAGCACGGTAACTTTTACGTTGCTTCAGAGCTAAAAGCACTCTCTCCAATTTGTAAGCATATTGAAGAATTTCCACCAGGGCATTACCTGTACAGCAAAGATGGCAAAATCACGCCTTATTACAAGCGTGATTGGGAAACATTTGATGCAGTTAAAGATAACAGCGCACAAGCGCAAGACGTTAAAGATGCATTAGAAGCGGCCGTTAAACGCCAGCTAATGTGTGATGTACCATACGGTGTATTACTTTCTGGTGGTTTAGACTCATCGGTTATCTCTGCTATTACCCAGCGTTTTGCTGCCAAACGTATTGAAGATAACGATGAAAGCGATGCATGGTGGCCTAAGTTGCATTCTTTTTCAGTAGGCCTTGAGGGTTCACCTGATTTAGCCGCTGCTCAAAAAGTAGCTGACATGATTGGTACTATTCACCACCCTATCATTTTTACCATTCAAGAAGGTATTGATGCTCTGCGTGAAGTGATTTACCACATTGAAACGTATGATGTAACAACGATTCGTGCCTCTACACCTATGTACTTAATGGCTCGCCAAATTAAAGCGATGGGCATTAAAATGGTGTTATCTGGCGAAGGTGCTGATGAGCTATTTGGTGGTTACTTATACTTCCATAAAGCCCCTAACGCACAAGAGTTTCATGAAGAGCTAAACCGTAAAGTATCAAAACTGCATATGTTTGACTGTTTACGTGCTAATAAATCAATGGCAGCATGGGGCGTTGAAGCACGTGTACCGTTCCTTGATAAAGAATTTGTTGATGTTGCTATGCGTATCAACCCTGAAGCCAAAATGTGTAAAGATGGCAAAATTGAAAAACACATTTTACGTGAAGGTTTTGATGGCTACTTGCCTGATGAAGTTTTATGGCGCCAAAAAGAGCAATTTTCAGACGGTGTTGGTTACAGTTGGATTGATACGTTAAAAGAGTTTGTAAATGAGCAAGTGAGCGATCAAGAGCTTGCAAATGCTAAATTTAAATACCCTATTAATACGCCAGATTCAAAAGAAGCTTACTACTACCGTACTATTTTTGAATCGCACTTTCCTGGTGATGCATCAGCTAAATGTGTACCACATGGTAAATCGGTAGCGTGTTCGACTCCTGAAGCACTTGCATGGGACGCATCGTTCCAAAACAATGCAGATCCATCAGGTCGTGCTGCGGGCGTTCATAACGACGCGTATGCAAGCAAAGGATAACACTCTTTGTTTAACGAAGCGTAAGCCCAAATGGCTTACGCTTCGCTGTATAAAACTCACTTCCACCGAATCTGTTTTTTATAGCCCTGCAAATAACTTAAAAGGCTCAAGTGCTTTAATTGTTATTTATAAAATTGGGTTAACATCAAAAACAATGCAATATATTGCATCACAATCAAACCACCCTGCTACCGTATTTTTAAATCAAAATGAGATAACTAAACGCCATTGTAATATTCGCTGGTTCAACCAAACAAGTGAAATTAAACGCTGTGGGCATGGTACTTTAGCGGCCGCTAATTTTTTAATAAAGTATTTTGGTTATTGCCCTGAAGTATTTACATCAATGAGTAATGAGCGCTTTACTATAAGAGTAAAAAAACAACGCGCACAGTTGTTACTAAAAAGTATAGAGCCTAAAAAAAGCGAATTAGCTAAAGGTGAGTTAAAAAGTGTGTTTTCATCCGCAATAAAAGCAGCCTACAGTACCGGTGATAAAAACGGTTATACGGTTGTATTATTTAATGAAGAATTTAATAAAGAATTTAGTAAAGAGTTTAGTAAAGACGCTGAAAAAGACGATTTAAAAAGCTTACACGTTGATTTTAAAGCGTTGAGTAAACTCCATAAAAATGCTGTTATAGCGCTTAGTATAAAAAATATAGACAAAAAAAATGCTATAGCGCATTTTAGATACTTTGCACCCCAGTTTGGAGTAAATGAGGACAGTGCAACGGGCTCTGCGGTGTCTATTATTGCCCCCCTTCTATTTAGACTGCATGGTTTAAATAAAGCTAAACTTATACAGCAATCAAATAATGGCGCATTGCTAAGCTATGAGTTTAGCAATGCTAAAGTTGTCATTTACTAGGGCGTGTTGATCTTTGCGAATTGAAATTTGTTCAATCTAGGGGCGATTAAATCGCGGCGCGAGGTTTGTAACCTAGTGGGCTAAGTAAAAATCGAGCAACAAAGAGTTTATCGCCCCTAGGCAGAACCCGAAGCGCAGCACATGTTTGGTATTTATGCTGCGTTATCGCCTATTTATGTGGAATAACCACACTTCATAGGCTCTACCTTGCCTAAAAACCAAACATATTGCTGCAAATTCAACTATCAAAGATCAACACGCCCTAAACATATTAAGTAAACGTTTATAGCGGTCGTAATAAGCACAATGCAAAATAGTTACTATCGTCTTGCCATGTTTGCTCTAACTTTAAATTAGCTTGCGCGGCAAGCTGCTTAAACGATTCGAGCGTGTACTTATGGGAGTTTTCTGTATGGATACTTTCGCCTTCAATAAAGTCTATTTGCTGATCATTTATAATCACGCTTTGATTACAGTTACTTACTAAATGCATTTCAATACGGCTATGTTGCTCGTTAAAGCGAGACTCGTGGCTAAAGTTATCTATATTAAATGTGCCGTTTAGCTCGTTATTAATACGTTGTAGTAAATTTTTATTAAATGCGGCGGTGACTCCCGCTTTATCGTTATATGCATTGAGTAACACTTGGCGCTCTTTTACTAAATCAACCCCAATTAATACATAACCGTTTACACCACATAAACGATGGAAATTATTCATAATTTCTATAGCTTTAACTGGGGCAAAATTACCAAGAGTAGAGCCTGGAAAATACACCAAATTGGTTTGACTATCTAAAGCGGTGTCTTTGGTTAGCTGTTTAACCATTTGGCTATGTGTAAAGTCTCCTAGTAATGGCGAAATGGCCAAATCTGGAAATAATGGCGACAAATGTGCAAGTGAATAACTGAGCATCTCCTCAGAAATTTCAAACGGTACGAAGGTTTTTACGTTTGCCATGTGCGCTAATAAATACGCGACCTTTTTACCCGAACCACACCCAGGCTCAATAATAGAGAGATTTTCAGGTAGCATTTGAGCAATCGACTGCGAGTATTGCTCTAAAATAGACAACTCCGTACGTGTAACATAATACTCTTGTAAGGATGTTATTTGCTCGAATAATGCAGCACCTTTATCATCGTAAAAATACTTACACGGAAGCGTTTTTTGTTGTTGAGTTAATCCGCTTATCACGTCGTTTAAAAATTCAGTGTCGGTTATGTTACTTTGTTTAATCGCTGTTACTTGGCTCATACTATATCCTTAGCTAGTCTTATCCCGCTGCACATCCACGCTTGATGTGGGTAATAAAAATTTCGGTATGTTTGTCGTAAATGGTCTTGAGGGGTAAACACACACCCGCCCCGTAACACCATTTGGTTATTCATAAATTTACCATTGTATTCCCCTGCTACTCCTTCAATAGGCTTAAAACCGGGGTATGGCAAATATGCACTGTTTGTCCATTGCCAACATGAATCCGTTAACTGGTGTATTTCAGTATCATCTTTTGTTTGTTGTGGTGTTAGATAGTTATTATTAGTGTCTGTTGAAGGTGTATTTTTAGCTGCATATTCCCACTCGAACTCTGTAGGCAAGCGAGCCTTTACAAAATTAGCGTAGGCGCTGGCCTCAAAATAACTAACATGGCTGATGGGAGCACTTAAATTTAAAGGCTGCAATCCATAGTGTGTAAACTCAAACCATTCGTTATTTATGTAATGCCAATATAATGGATGCGTTAAACGAGTGTTTTGAATATGCGCCCAACCGTCGCTTAACCAATATTGTGGATTGCTATATCCACCGGCATTTATAAAGTCTAAATATTCACCATTAGTGACCAATCTATTAGCAAAACTGAATGGATGAATTAGTACTTGGTGTTTGGGGCACTCGTTATCATATGCAAATTCATCGTCGGCATTTGTGCCAATATTAATAATGGCTTGTTCAAAATTGATAAAATTAAGGGGTTTAATATCAGCTGATTTTTTTTGGCTATTTAAAAGCGATGTTTTATATTGAGGAAATAATGGATTTACTGAAAAGTTATATTTGATGTCCATAAGCATTAGTTCTTGATGCTGTTGCTCGTGGTGTAACCCAAGTTCAATAATATCTTTAATGTGCGGGTTAACGTCAGTCTTAAGTAATTCAATCACGCGGCTATCTACATGTTCTCTGTAAGCTAGCACTTCATCTAAACCTGGCCTAGATAAGCTTCCTCTGTTTGCCCGTTTAAATTGCTCTCCAATCCCATTGTAGTAAGAATTAAAAAGCATTTTATAGTGAGGGTTAAACACTGCGTACTGTTTACAATGAACACTAAGTAAAAATGTTTCAAAAAACCACGTGGTATGCGCTAAATGCCATTTAGTAGGACTGGCATCAGCCATAGCTTGTAATTGGCAATCTTCTATAGTGAGTGGCTCAATAATAGCTAGGCTTTCGTCTCTAACGCTGCAAAAGCGTTTAACAAGTACATTTTGATTGGTATCGTTTGTAACGCTTTCACGCATAATAGTATTAATCCTTTGCCTATCTATTTATAAAATATAGCTTAGGGCATGCTGAGCTTTTTGGATTGAAATTTGTTCAATCTAGAGGCGATTAAATCGCGGCACGAGGTTTGTAACCTAGTGGGCTAAGTAAAAACCGAGTAACAAAGAGTTAATCGTCCCTAGAAAGAACCCAAAGGGCAGTGTATGTTTGGTATTTATGCTGCGTTATCGCCTATTTATGGGGAATAACCACACTACATAGGCTCTGCCTTGCCTAAAAACCAAACATACTACTGTAAATTCAATCGCCAAAATTCAACATGCCCTAATGTTGTGTTAAATCATATTCATATTACAACTTGATTAAAGGTGCTTATCGGCTTATAAATTTATAATAGCCTTGAAGAGAAATTTGCTCTTCGCTAGCCGGTTTTTAATTATTCTTACGTGCATGCAAGCATGAAAAATAACGCATAAGCTGTTACCGAACCGCTAAGCTATAAATCTAGGAGCGATTAAATCGCGACTAGACTTAACAAATTTCAATCCTAAAAGACTAACAAGCCCTAATATTTAAGCATTAATTAAGCTACTTAAAAATGATCTTTTTTTACTTAACCAAGTAAATTAATACTTTTAATAGCAAACTAAATTTTAACGTTCACTGAATTTTTAAATTTAGGGCTTTTAAATGAAAAAATCATGAATTTGGCCATATAAACAGCGTTTTAAATACAAATTCATTTACATTTAATATTTAACTCATACACTACTAGCTGTATGATCACGCTTCAAATTAGTTAGTCTTCAAATAATTACGGTATTACTTTTTACTTAATATTTAAAGACTAATGTAATTCGATATGACGCCGAATTTATTTTGGCTTGTTAGGACAACTAAAGAGGTATTGCATGAAGGAAAATCATGACAAATATAGTATTGACAACACGGATTACACCGTAGGTCAGGACAACGTACAAAAGTGGGGGTTTGATATTCACAACCCTGTTTTTGGAACTAGTGCGGGCCTGATTGTCATCTTTTTAATCGCCATACTTGTTACCGACCCACAAACTGCAAAAACAGCGCTTGATAGTATCAAGACCGATATTATTAATAATTTTGATGCCCTATTTATGTGGGCTGCTAACTTCTTTGTACTCTTTTGTTTAGCACTTATTGTTTCTCCTTACGGTAATATTCGCCTTGGTGGTGATGACGCTAAACCTTCTCACTCTCGCGTTTCATGGCTTGCTATGTTATTTGCTGCCGGTATGGGTATTGGCCTTATGTTTTGGGGCGTTGCTGAACCAGTTGCTTACTTTACTGGTTGGTACGAAACACCGCTTAATGTAGCCGCTAATACACCAGAAGCTGCAAAATTAGCAATGGGCGCAACTATGTTTCATTGGGGTCTTCACCCTTGGGCTATTTACGCTGTTGTTGGTTTATCTCTTGCATTTTTTACCTATAACAAAGGTTTACCACTTTCAATTCGTTCTATTTTTTACCCTATATTAGGTGATAGAGCTTGGGGTTGGCCTGGTCATATCATTGATATCTTAGCTGTACTTGCTACGTTATTTGGCCTTGCAACATCTTTAGGTTTAGGTGCGCAGCAAGCTTCTGCAGGCATTAACCATGTATTTGGTACAGAAGGTGGCATTGGCTCTCAAATTCTAGTTATTGCGGGTGTAACACTTTTAGCCATTGTCTCTGTGGTTCGTGGTATTGACGGTGGTGTGAAACTACTAAGTAATGTAAATATGCTAATTGCGTTTTCATTATTATTGTTTGTATGTTTAGTAGGCTTTGCTGTAGCAATGGGTAATGTACCCACTACCGTGATGGGCTATGTAGAAAATATTATTCCATTGAGTAATCCTCACGGTCGTGAAGACGAAACATGGATGCATGGTTGGACTGTGTTTTACTGGGCTTGGTGGATTTCCTGGTCACCGTTTGTAGGTATGTTTATCGCGCGTGTATCACGTGGTCGTACAATTCGTGAATTCTTAATTGCGGTTTTACTTATTCCTACTCTAGTTACTGTTTTATGGATGTCTATTTACGGTGGTATTGCGATTGATCAAGTAGTTAATGGTGTTGGTGCGTTAGGCACTAATGGTTTAACTGATGTACCTTTAGCTATGTTCCAAATGCTTGATGAATTACCTTTATCTAATATTTTATCGTTTATTGCAATTTTATTAGTGTTGGTATTTTTCATTACGTCATCTGACTCTGGTTCATTAGTAATTGATTCAATTACAGCTGGCGGTAAAATTGATGCACCGGTACCACAACGTATATTTTGGGCATCGGTTGAGGGCGCAATTGCAGCTGCTTTACTTTGGATTGGTGGCACACAAGCAATTGAAGCACTACAAGCAGGCGCTGTCTCCACAGGCTTGCCATTTACTATTGTATTATTATTTATGTGTTTAAGTTTAGTTTTAGGTTTACGAACTGAGCCTCGCCCAGTTAAATAATACTTTTAGTAAGTAACACTTTTAATTAGTAACGAAAACGCCGCAATTTTTGCGGCGTTTTTTTGTTTGGTCATTAAAAGCTAGAACCACAGCTCTGAGATTGGAGTATCTACACGATAATGATAACTCAGTTGCGCTTGTAAAAGTTCTGCTGTAGCAAGTGCATCCGTTAACGCATTGTGATTTTGATATGCTGGTAGGGAATAACGCGCACGGCAATCTGTTAGCCTAAGAGAACCTAATTTTGTGTTAAACAATCGCCCTAATAAACCCTGCCTTGCTTTTAGTGCTCTTTTTTCTATTTCCATTGTATCAACAAGTGCAAACTCAATACCTTCTTTAAGCCTTAACAATAACGCATTATTTAAAAAGTGACGTTCTATTGCGGCATAATGCACCACGACAACTTTACCACTGAGCGCTTCAAGTAAAGGCTCTATAATTTGATTAAAGTCGGGGGCGTCGTCCACCTCAGAGTGCGTTATTCCATGTATTAAAATAGACTCTTCATGAAGGTTGCGCCTAGGCTGCACAACCCAATGCCGACTGTGCTTACAATAAATGCGCTCTAAATTGAACGGCACTAAACCAACACTCACTATATCGTCGTTTTGGCTATTTAAGCCTGTTGTTTCAAAATCCATTGCTACAAAAGGTACGTCTTTTATTGCAGCTTTGTCTTGATTATAAGCACCCGCATAAAAGTGTTTTAAGAGTTTATTTTTGGTGCTATTGGCAAGCTCGTTATACCTAGCTTGCCAATCAATTGCTTTATGATTACGCGGATTCATAGGCTACTTCACACCAGAGTTTGCTGTGTAGCTAAATTTTAAATAGCTTTGTGCTTTTTCTAAAATGGCGAATGCCTCTTTTAAGTTTCGTTGCTCGAACGGAGAAAGTAAATGTGGATCTAAGTCGTTATCGGGCTCTTCGCCCTTCTCTATTTGCCACGCTTGATGGCGAATTCGCATCATGGCAATATACTCAAGTGCATCACGTAAATCTTGCGCTTTACCCTGTGGTAAAAGTTTCGCTTCAATAATGTCTTCTAGTCGCTCAAACGAATTTTGTTTACGTGAACCAATTGCCAATGCATGCACGCGAATAACATCAGAAAGAGGTGCAGTCCCTCTTCGCTTTAAGTTCATTGAACGCTTATGTTGGCCATTATGCTCCATAACAAAGCCTTTAAAGAAACCTAGTGGAGGTGTTCTATTTCTAGCATTTGCTGCCATATTAGCTAAAAATACGCGATTTACTTTACTCTGTTTTGCTATAAATATTCTAAGCTCGTCGGCCCACTTGGTTTTACCCCACACACCGTCTAAGTCAAAAAATATAGAACTATTAAGCAATGCTTGTGGTTTTGGCTGCGCGATCCAATCTGCAAATTGATCGAACCACTGTGAGCGAGTTTTACGCCATTTTTTAAACGACGCCATTATTTCTCCATCACAGTAAGTGTAACCACACTGCGCTAAACCATCACACACAAAATCGGCAATATTTTGAAAATACGCGTTATGTTTTTCATCGTCATAACTGTCATCTAAAATAAGCGCGTTGTCTTGATCGGTTACAATAAGTTGCTCGTCTCGAGCCATTGAGCCAAGAGCAATAAAACAGTAAGGAACAGGAGGTGGCCCAAACTTTTCTTCTGCTAATACAAGTAGTCTTTGTTTAAATGTACGCCCTATAACAGCCATGGCTGTACCAACCATGTGTGAGTTTGCATCTTCATTCACCATACGAACAAACACATTGGGCAATTGGCGTGCATAATGCGCCAAATCCTCTATTGTTTGTTGAGCCAGTATGCCACGTACAAGTAATAAGCTGCTTTGGGATTCATAACGCAAAATATCAGAGAGGGAGATAACTCCTATTGGGCGTCTTTTTTGTACTACTGGCAAATGATGTAAGTTATCTCTAAGCATGGC
Source organism: Pseudoalteromonas sp. SR45-1 (assembly GCF_014163655.1). Classification (NCBI taxonomy): domain Bacteria; kingdom Pseudomonadati; phylum Pseudomonadota; class Gammaproteobacteria; order Alteromonadales; family Pseudoalteromonadaceae; genus Pseudoalteromonas; species Pseudoalteromonas sp. SR45-1. The sequence goes on from NZ_JACJDR010000001.1 coordinate 286,383, forward strand.
CAATACAGCTTCGAAAATATAGTCATTAGCATCTAATAGTACTAAGTTAGTGGACATAATGTCTTTTGCTTGCGTGTTAAAGGCAAGCCCTTTAGCCACTACTTTAGTGCGTAAATCCCTATCGGTTATTATACCAACTACTTGTCCATCATCTTCTTCTGGGTCATCATTTATGGGTTTATTTACATCGGTTACCAACACTGACGATACCGCCTCTTCGGTCATTAATTTAGCGATATCTTGTATCGTAGAGGTTGCATCTACGGTGACTACATCTCTGTGAATTAATGATTTTACCTTCGCGGTTGTCAGGTCATTGCCATCGGCTTGCTCGACAATAGCTTGATGCAAACGCACGTTACCGTCTGTTTCGAAGTAATCAGCAAACGCATCAAACTGATCACAGTAACGATTAAATAGCTCGACATTTATGCAATATACTAACGTATCTTCAAGAGCAGTTGCAGGAAAACGTACCTTACGGTTCATCAATAAACCCATTTGACCAAATATACCTGCGGTAGCCAAACGATTATACAGCTCGCCATTTCGGCGGTACATTTCTACAGAGCCACTTCTAATTACATACAAGTCAGAAATGTCTTGTCCAAAACTCAATATATCTGTTTTTGCTCTAAAATAAGCCACTTCTACTTGTTGAGCTAGCTCATTAAGCGCTTTTTGAGGTAAGTCATCAAAAGGAGGATGTTGTGCTAAAAATTGTGCGATTTCAACTTGTTCGGCTTGCATAAATCCCTTCCTGTATGCGCATTAAAATGACTAAATCTATTTTGCAGATTAACACTATCATCGGGGTGTGAAAACAATTACTGCACAATTTTGGGCACAAAAAAAGAGCCTAAATAGACTCTTTAAATGTAATACTTATTGTAAAAATTTATTTACCGCGCTGAGCGTCTTTTTGGGCTTTTTTAGCTTCTTTACGTTGCTGTAAAACAGCTTGTGCTTCATTACCAATATGGCCCTCACCACGCGCTTGCGCTAATTCTATTTGCTTTTGGCGCTCTGCAAAACGTGCGCGTTGTTCGTCCGTAACTTCTTCAATACAATGATGACAAGAGACGCCTTCCATGTATTCAGGCTTTAACTTTTCGTCTTCTGTAATTGGCATACGACACGCGTGGCATTGATCATAAGAGCCTTTTTGTAGGTCATGATCAACCGCAACGCGATTATCAAATACAAAACACTCGCCTTCCCACATGGTTTCTTCTTTTGGCACTTCTTCTAGGTATTTTAAGATACCGCCTTCAAGGTGATAAACTTCATCAAAACCTTGCTCTTTCATGTAGGCTGTCGATTTTTCGCAGCGGATACCACCTGTACAAAACATCGCCACTTTTTTGTGTTTTTCAGGGTCTAAGTTTTCTTTTGCCCACTGTGGAAATTCGCGGAACGTTTTGGTATTTGGATCGACCGCATTTTGAAATGTACCAATTTCAATTTCGTAATCATTACGTGTATCTATTAAAATTACTTCAGGGTCAGATATAAGTGCGTTCCACTCATTTGGCTTAACATAGCTACCCACAACTTTAAGCGGATCTACGCCTTCAACGCCCATTGTTACAATTTCTTTTTTTAGTTTTACTTTAGTACGGTAAAACGGACATTCATCGTCGTAAGATTCTTTTGTAACGATGTTTTTTAAATTTGGTTGCTCATCTAGCCATGCTAATAAGTTGTCTATCCCTTCACGTTTTGCAGAAACAGTGCCGTTTATACCTTCGGCAGCGAGCAATAAAGTACCGCGTACTTCATTTGCTTCCATCACTTCTAGTAATGGCTTACGGATAGCTTCAAATTCAGGTAAACCTACAAACTTATACAGCGCACATACTACAAAGTGATCGCCCGTTACATTATCTTTATGAACAACAGTCATTATATTTCCTATTTTGCCTTGTTAGCCAATATTGGCGTTTACCGAATCGTAAATCCGGCGCATATGGGGCGCGTATTTTACGCTTTTTTAGTTTAATTGCAAAAAATAGCGCTATAGATTGGTTTTTACTGTTAGCGACCTAGCTGTGTAAGCTATAATGCGCTGATAAATTTATAGAGTTAATTTGCTCATTTTGGAGAAACACACATTGCAGTTTACTGATCTTGGGATTGATACACGCCTTGAAACACAACTAGCACATCAAGGGATCACCCAGCCCACCGATATTCAAGCGCATGCAGTGCCTACCGCACTTGCAGGGCATGACATTTTCGCTCAGTCTAAAACTGGGTCGGGCAAAACCTTGGCGTTTTTATTACCTGCTGTACAAAGGGTTATGAAACAAAAAGCACTCAGTAAACGCGATCCTCGTGTACTTATTGTTGCTCCTACGCGTGAGCTTGCTACGCAAGTATTTACTCAGCTACGTTTATTAATTGCAGGCACAGCCATTAAGGCCGTAAAAATACTTGGTGGCGAAAACTTTAATGACCAAATAAAAGCTCTTAGAAACGACCCACAATTCGTAGTTGCTACACCAGGGCGTTTAGCTGATCACATTACAAAACGTTCATTACAATTGAGCGGACTAGAACTGCTTATTTTTGATGAAGCCGATCGTATTTTAGATTTAGGCTTTACCGAGCAGTTAAAAATGATTAACGAGCAAGCTAATCACCGTCTACGCCAAACGTTATTGTTTTCTGCAACACTTGACCATGCACAAGTAGATGCACTATCACGTAACCTATTAAAAAAACCAAAGCAAATTACGCTAAGTGCAGCAAATGAGCAACATAGTGATATTAAACAAACGTTATACCTTGCCGATCACCTTGATCATAAAGAAGCGTTATTAGAGCATTTTTTAAACCAAGATGATGTTGGTCAATGTATTATCTTCACAGCAACGCGTTCTGACACGAGCCGTTTGAGTGAAGCCCTTAATGCTAAAGGCTTCAAATCTGTAGCGCTTGCTGGTGATTTAACGCAAAACAAACGTTTAGATATCATGGATTCGTTTAGTCGCGAAAACTTTAAAATATTGATCACCACCGACGTTGCATCTCGTGGTTTAGATTTATTAAGCGTAACGCACGTTATTAACTTTGATTTACCAAAACACGCTGAAGAGTATGTACACCGCATAGGTCGTACAGGACGTGCTGGCTTTAAAGGAAATGCAATTTCATTAGTTGGCCCAAAAGATTGGGCAAGTTATTTAGCTATTAAAGCATTTTTAAATGACGAATTAAAATTTGCGAGCGTAGAGAGCCTAAAAGCTAAGTTTAAAGGTTTAAAAGAGAAAAAACCTGAGGCAGCGTGGGACAAATCTAAAGAAAAAGCCGCCGCTGTTAAAAAGCCTGCATTTAAGCGCAAAGCTAAACCTAAAAAGCCTACAGCACCAATTAAAGCACCGATGAACATTGATGGCGATACACCAATGCGCCGTAAAAAAAAGCCTGAGCAGGAATAATTATGAGTTACCTAGGAACCACACAAACATTATTTGTAAAAGAAGTGAGTAACGAAGGTGCTTACTTAGACGGCCATGATTTAGGTGAAGTATTTTTACCAAAACAAGAAATAAAACATGAGCTTGAAGCAGGCGATAGTATTAGTGTATTTATCTTTTTAGACAATGCTAATTTAGCCACAGCAACAATAAAGAAACCACATGCTCAAGTAGGCGAGTATGCCCTACTACGCGTTAAAGAAATAAATAGTATTGGGGCATTTTTAGATTGGGGGCTTGAGAAAGATGTGCTTGCACCTTTTAATGAACAAAAGCCACGCATGCAAGAAGGCCATTCTTATTTAGTACGCCTGTATCTTGATAATGCAAGCCAACGTATTTGTGCCTCAAACAACTTTAATCGTTTCCTATCAAAAGATGAGCCGCAATATACTCACTTACAAGAAGTGGATTTAATTGTTGCTGGCAAAACAGATATTGGCTACAAAGTATTAATTGAAGAGTCGCACTTCGGTGTTGTTTTTTACAATATGGTATTTAAAAGCTTATTTGTGGGTCAAAAGCTTAAAGGCTATATTCAAAAAGTACGTGACGACGGAAAAATTGACGTTGTACTAGAAAAGCCAGGTATGGGAAAAGTAAGTGACCTTGGTGAAACTATTATGCAAAAGCTTAAAAACGAAGGCGGTGTTATTCCACTTGGTGATAAATCTGATCCTGAAGCAATAAAGAAGATGTTTTCTACAAGTAAGGCTAATTATAAAAAAGCAATTGGTGGCTTATTTAAACAAGAGTTAATAGATATTGAAGCGAAATCCATTCGCTTAAGATCTTAATTATAATTGGCTGTAATTACTAATAATACCTGTTTGTAATTAACCTAAAATATATTTATAAGGCAATGTACATTGCGTATATTGCCTTGAATAATCAAGCACTTCAACTTCCGACTCAAGATTGAGCGGCGCCAAACGAAAAACCTTTTTTTCACATTCTGTTTTTTTATCATCGAGCTTTGATATACATTCACTAACGCTTACATGCTGAGATATGAGTGTATCTTCATTTTTGTAACACAGATGGTGAGCATAATCTTGCATTGTTTTTTTAAAATCAAACATATCGACTGGGTACGTTGGAATTATATCTGTAACGGTTGTTACACCATCGTATGCTTTATTAGAAAAAACGTACTTATTTACTGAAAAACCCGCAATAACAATTACTATAGAACCAAAAAATAACTTCAAAACAAACCCCTACTACATTTTGATTTTATTAATGTAACATAAAACTCACATAAGGTAAGGGGTTTTAGCACTATATGACTGCTTATTGTTAAATTAAGCTATAGAGTTATTAACATCACTAAGCACTTTTACAGGATTATCTGCTTGAGTAATCGGTCTGCCTATAACTAAATAGTCACTTCCTGAATCTATAGCTTGCTTAGGTGTCATTATACGCTTTTGATCACCCGCATCACTCCCTTCAGGGCGTATACCAGGCGTAACAAGCTTAAAGCTATCACCTAACTCTGTTTTTAAAGCTTTTGCTTCTTGTGCAGAACACACAACACCATCAAGCCCAGCTTCCTTTGCAAGCTTAGCTAAATAAATAACTTGCTCTTGAGCTGATTTATCAACACCTAAACGCTTAAGCTCTGTTTCATCCATACTTGTTAACACAGTAACAGCGATAAGTAATGGCGCTTTGTCACCAAATTTCTCTAGAGCCGATTTAGCTTTGCTCATCATTTCAAAGCCACCAGATGCATGAACGTTTACCATCCACACCCCCATTTTAGCAGCTGCAGTAACCGCTTTAGCTACTGTATTAGGAATATCATGAAACTTTAAATCTAAGAAAACATCAAAACCTAAATCAATTAACTCTTTAACAAATGCAGGTCCAAAATAGGTAAACATTTCTTTGCCGACCTTGAGACGGCAAGTATCAGGAGAAAGTTGTTTAACAAAGTTTAAAGCAACTTCTTGATCATCGTAATCTAATGCAATAAGAATTTTTTTTGAGTGTTCGAAAGACATAACTATCCTAGTGAATGGCAGTAAAGTTATAAATTATGGGGTTATTAAAATCCGTCTAAGCCTCGACTTGGAACAATGGTTTCCCAATGCTTACAAGAAGGGCAGTTCCAATATATGGTGTAGCTTGTAAAACCACAATGCTGGCATTGGAAATCTGGTTTTGTAGCAATATAAGAGGTTACAAGCTTATCAATTTCGTTAAGTACTTCTTTAGTATTTTTATTTTGGTCACCCATTAATTGCAGTAAAAAACTAAAACCACGAATAGTAGGTTGACGTTTTAAGCTATCAGTTAAAAATTCAAAGGCTTGCTTGGTGTGACCTTGCTCAAGTAATGCTTGGCAATGCTTTATTTTAATTAATACTCCGCCCTTCTCTAACAAGTCACTGACTAACTCGTGAAATTGATGCGTCAAATTCAATTGTTTATAACTGTGTGCCAGCTCATCAATAAACAACGGAGCAAACAAGGTAAATTGAGAGACAAGTTCACGCCAGTAATAAATAGCTTTAACGTAATCTTCTTTTGCGTAAGCAACTAACCCTAACTCGTAAAGCGGACGCACGGCTTTATAATTTAAGCTAATCGCTTTTCTCATTAGTTGGGGTGTATTGTCACTTAAAGCTGACTCACAATAAAAATTAGCAATTGCTTTAAATTGCTGTTCTTTTGAAAATAGTTCGCTATGGGCTTCAAACATGTTGATGCCTTTTTCCCACTCACGGGTTTGCGAATATAAAGTGATAATAGGGTCCAGCGCTTCTACATGCCCTGCTTTAACTAGCCAAACTAAGTGCTCTTCCGCACTATCTAGTAGTCCGGCCATTATATAATCTTCGGCTAATTCTAAACGGCTAGTTGCAGCTTGTTGTTCATTTAAGCTTGGGTGTTTTAATAGAAGTTCGTGAATTTTTATTGCGCGGTCTAATTCACCTCTACGGCGAAACATGGTGGCAAGTGTAGAATAGTGTTCAACCGAGTCGGCTGAAACTTCAAGTAAGTTGATTAAATGCTCTAAGCCTTGATCTTCTTCTCTATCGAGTAGAAATTTTAAGCCTTTGCTATATTCAGAAGTGATCTGACGATTAAGTTGATGAGCTTGGTTTTTAGCACTGTTTTTACCCATAATCCAACCGTAACCAGCGGCAACAGGTAATAGTAAAAACAAAAGCTCAATCATAGTTAGGTGTCTTTATTCGCGGCAAGCTTTTTTTTATCTTTTTCAGGCGCTAATTGCTTTTTTAAGCGGTAGTTTTGCCACTTTAATTGCGAAAACAATTTAAAGCTAATAAAACAACCAATCAAAACACCTAATAAAAAGCAGATACTTATTATTACAGCTAAAGGTAGCGTATTACTGGCTATAATGTAATTTACTTGTACTAACTGTGGGTTTTGTGACCCTAATACAAACGCACTGATAAGGCATAGTGCAACCAGAATAATTTTTAATACCTTGAACAAGTAACTACTCCACTAAGTTAACTAGGCAATGCTTTCATTCACGCGGTCGCGTAATTCTTTGCCTGGTTTAAAATGAGGTACATGCTTTCCTTCAAGCTCAACTGTATCGCCAGTCTTAGGATTACGACCTGTGCGAGGAGCGCGGAAATGCAAAGAGAAACTACCAAAACCTCTGATCTCAATACGATCTGAAGTAGATAATGAGCCGGCCATTTGTTCAAGAATTTCTTTTACAGCATTCTCAACATCTTTCACTGGAACGTGTGCGTGTTGTTCCGCAAGTATTTCTATCAATTCTGACTTAGTCATAGCGTTTCCTTAAAAAGAGATATAGGAAGGGCAAAAAATGCCCTTCCAACTAAAAACTAATTATATATTAGTCTTTTTGTGCATTTGCGAAAGCAGCTGCCATTGCGTTTTCAAACACTGGCTCTTCTTTCTTAAGCTTCTCTAGTACTTCTTTCTCTTCTGCTTCGAAAAGAGCTTTTACAGATAAGCTTAAAGTGCGGTTCTTACGATCAACACCAACGTATTTAACTTCAATCTCGTCGCCTACAGAAACAACAGTAGTTGCATCTTCAACGCGCTCTTGAGCGATATCAGCTACACGGATGTAACCTTCAACGCCTTCGATAAGTTCAACAGTTGCGCCTTTCGCATCAACTTCAGTCACTTTACCTTTAACAATAGCACCTTTTTTGTTTGCATCAAGGTAGTTATTGAATGGGTCAGCTTCGATTTGCTTAACACCTAGAGAGATACGTTCACGCTCTGGGTCAACTTGCAATACGATAGCAGTGATTTCGTCGCCTTTCTTGAATTCACGTACAGCTTCTTCGCCAGGTGTATTCCAAGAAATGTCTGAAAGGTGTACAAGACCGTCAATACCACCGTCAAGACCGATAAAGATACCGAAGTCAGTGATTGATTTGATCTTACCAGTAACTTGATCGCCTTTGTTTTGTAGACGAGCAAATTCCTGCCAAGGATTAGCAATACATTGCTTAAGACCAAGAGAAATACGACGACGTTCTTCGTCAATTTCTAAAACCATAACTTCAACAGTGTCGCCAAGGCTTACAACTTTTGAAGGATGGATGTTCTTGTTAGTCCAATCCATTTCAGAAACGTGTACTAAACCTTCAACGCCTTCTTCGATTTCCACGAAACAGCCGTAATCTGTAAGGTTAGTAACACGACCAGAAAGTTTAGAACCTTCTGGGTAACGACCAGCGATAGCTGCCCATGGATCTTCACCAAGCTGTTTAAGGCCTAGAGAAACACGAGTTTTATCTTTGTCGAATTTTAGAACTTTAACTGCGATTTCGTCGCCAACATTAACGATTTCTGAAGGGTGCTTAACACGCTTCCAAGCCATATCAGTAATGTGTAGTAGACCATCAACACCACCAAGGTCAACGAATGCACCGTAGTCAGTAAGGTTCTTAACGATACCTTTAACTTCTTGGCCTTCAACAAGGTTAGCAAGAAGCTCTTCACGTTCTTGTGAGTTTTCAGATTCGATAACTGCACGACGTGAAACAACAACGTTGTTACGTTTTTGGTCAAGCTTGATTACTTTAAATTCAAGCTCTTTGCCTTCAAGGTGAGTTGTGTCACGTACTGGACGAACATCAACAAGTGAACCAGGTAGGAAAGCACGGATTGAATCAACTTCAACTGTGAAACCGCCTTTAACTTTACCGTTGATAACACCAGTAACAGTCTCTTGCTCTTCACATGCTTTCTCAAGACGGATCCATGCTTCGTGACGCTTAGCTTTCTCACGAGAAAGGATAGTTTCACCGAAACCGTCTTCAATTGCATCTAGTGCAACATCTACTTCGTCGCCTACAGCAACTTCTAGTTCACCAGCAGCATTTTTGAACTGCTCTGCAGGGATAGCACTTTCTGATTTAAGACCAGCATCTACAAGTACAATGTTATTCTCGATAGAGATTACTGTACCTTTAACGATAGAGCCTTGCTCTGCTTCAAAACCCTTTAAGCTTTCTTCAAATAACTGCGCAAAATTTTCTGACATACGAATATACGTCTCATATATTAATACCAATAAGCAACCATGCTGCATGGGGTTGTTAAAATAGCACTGGCATCCTGCTGGCGCATAAAATGTGTTTAGCTTCGTTTAGGAAGCTTACCTTCAGAGATAGCAATATCCAATAAAGTTATTACCTTATCAAACACTTGCTGTGCATTAAGATCGCTAGTATCGATCTCAATAGCATCCTCTGCAGGTACAAGCGGAGCAACGGTGCGATTCATATCGCGCTCGTCACGAGCTTGAATGTCCTGTAATAGACCACTTAGTGTAACATCAAGGCCGCGCGTATTCAACTCAACAAAGCGTCTACGAGCACGCTCTTGTGCACTGGCTGTTAAATATATTTTTAACGGCGCATCTTGAAAAACCACAGTGCCCATATCACGGCCATCGGCAATTAAGCCATTTTCAGTGCGAAATGCACGCTGGCGACGTAATAACGCTTCACGAACGCGAGGTAATGCTGCAACTTTTGAAGCCGCAGCGCCTACTTCTTCATTACGAATAGTAGTGGTTACATCTTCGCCTTCTAAAATAACTTTTCCTGCATTAGTTTGACTATCTACCAAAAACTGCACATCTAAATTTGCAGCAAGCGGGACAAGCCCTTCTTCATTGTCTAATGCAATTTGGTGATGAAGTGCAGCTAAAGATAAAACACGATAAATCGCACCGCTATCTAATACATCCCACCCTAACTTGTCGGCTAACAAGCGACAAACAGTTCCTTTACCTGAACCACTTGGGCCATCAACGGTGATCACGGGCATTAATAACGCCTGCATTTAAAACCTCCTGCAATGCACACCTAAATAAACCGCGACATTATACGTCAGTTATTAAAATATATCTGCTATTAGTGTGTAACTTTTGTAATTACTTCTAATTAGCTTATTCACTGACTGACGCTAAAACATTGAAAAATGTAGGAAATGTTTTATAGGTACACTTTGGATCATTAATTGTTATTGGCTTTCCACCAACGGCAACCATTGCAAAACACATGGCTATACGGTGATCGTCGTAAGTATCAACAGCAACATCATTAAATGTTTCAGGTGGGGTGATCTCTATAAAGTCTTCACCTTCTACAACCTGTGCGCCTACTTTACGAAGCTCAGTTGCCATTGCATATAAACGGTCTGTCTCTTTTACTCGCCAGTTATAAATGTTACGAATGGCTGTTGGGCCTTTGGCAAAAAGAGCAACAGTTGCAAGAGTCATAGCTGCATCAGGAATTGCATTGGCGTCAATATCCACACCTTTTAGTTCGCCTTTGCGAACAACTAAACGCTCATCATACCAATCAATTTTTGCGCCTACTTGCTCCATTACTTTGGCAAAGCCTATATCACCTTGCACCGACTTGGCACCCACGCCCTTAATTTCAATCTCACCGCCTGCAATTGCAGCCGCAGCAACAAAGTAAGAGGCAGAAGATGCATCGCCTTCAACCATTATGCGTTCTAATGATTGATACTGTTGACCACCTTTAACTTTAAAGGTTGCATAATCACTGTGCTCAACATTAACCCCAAAACGTGCCATTACATCAAGTGTAATATCAATATAAGGTTTAGAGACTAAAGTACCTTTAATAGTTATTGTTGTATCACCGTTAAATAATGGCGCTGCCATTAATAGAGCGGTTAAAAATTGACTTGAAATACTGCCGTCAATTTCAACCTCACCGCCTTTTATTTGGCCACCCACAATTTTAAGTGGTGGGTAGTCTTTGTGCTTTGTATAAGTAACATCACCACCCAATGCTTGCAGCGCGTCAACCAAGTGCCCTATCGGGCGCTCTTCCATACGTGGCTCGCCAATTAGCTCGTACTTACCAGCAACGCCAGCAAGTACTGCCGTTAAAGGTCTATAAGCAGTACCCGCATTACCTAAAAACAATGGCTCAGTCGGTGTATTAAACACACCACTAACACCCTCTACGGTGGCTACAGTGCGGTCATCATTTAAAGTTACATTTACACCTAATAACTTTAAGGCGCCCAGCATATGGCGTATATCGTCACTATCAAGTAAGTTTTCTACAACGGTAGTACCGCTTGCAAGTGCTGCTAATAATAAAATTCTGTTCGATAGACTCTTTGAACCTGGTAGGGTTACTGTGCCATTTACTCTAGAAATAGGTTCTAAACGAAGCTGCTCCATTAGCTGTGCTCCTTTGCAAAAGCAGCCATAAAGTCTACAAGTGCTTGAACACCTTCAATAGGCATTGCGTTATAAATACTTGCGCGCATACCGCCCACAATTCTGTGGCCTTCAAGAGCGAGTAACCCTGCATCTTTAGACTGAGCAACAAACTTATCATTTAAGCTTTCATCATTAAGCCAAAACGGAACATTCATACGTGAACGGCAATGTTTAGCTACTTTATTGGTATAAAAGCTCGATTCATCAATAAAGTCATAAAGTAGCTGCGCTTTAGCAATATTTTGAACTTCCATCGCTTTTACGCCACCATTACTTTCAAGCCATTGAAATACTTCAGCAGCTAAATACCAAGCAAATGTAGGAGGCGTGTTAAACATGCTGCCTTGTTTTGCTTCTAATGCGTAATCTAAAATGCCTGGCTTAGGTAAGCCTTCACGCTCAAGTAATGTTTTACGAACAATAACGATTGATATGCCCGACGGGCCGATATTTTTTTGCGCACCAGCGTAAATTAAATCAAATTTATTAACGTCTATTTCGCGTGATAAAATAGTTGACGACATATCAGCAACGATCGGTGCAGTTGGGTGGCTTGGTACATCAAAAATTTCTAAGCCGTCAACCGTTTCGTTAGGGCAATAGTGAATGTAAGATGCATCTTCGGGTAACACCCAATCAGCAACCTGTTTAATAGAAAACTCGCCATTGGCATCATTACGCACATCAATAGAGGTTGCTTGAGTAAACTTGTTGGCCTCGTCTGTTGCACTTTTTGACCACACGCCGTTTTCGCAATAAACCGCAGCTTTGCCTTCTTGGTGTAAATTTAATGGCACAGCACTAAACTGACCACGACCACCACCATGCATAAACAGCACTTCAAATTCATCACTGATATTCATTAGGCGACGAAGGCTGGCTTCACATTTAGCTGTAAGGGCTAAAAACTCTTTGCTACGATGGCTTATTTCCATCACAGACACACCTAAATCTTGCCAATCTAGAAACTCTTTTTGTGCTTTTTTCATAACCGCTTGCGGAAGCATAGCTGGCCCCGCACAAAAATTATATTTACTCATTACCTTTGCCTCATTCCAGTAATTTAACTACTAAGCATGAATGCTCAATACCCGCCCACTAAACCTTTGAGTTTTAGTGAATGAATATAACTTCACACCCTATTAATTTTTTTCAACAACATTAAAAAAAGCGGCCAAGGCCGCTTTTTCAATATCAATTATTCTGAAGGAGGATTATCATCCGCTACTTCATCAATAACCGTATCTACAGTTTCAACGTCTTCAATATCAATCAAGTCACTTTCTGTAACTTCAATCTCTTCTATACGTTGTAAACCAACTACTTGCTCTTCGTCAATAGTTCTGATCAAAATAACACCTTGGGTGTTACGTCCAACCGTAGAAACTTCATTAACGCGAGTACGTACTAAGGTACCACGATTTGAAATAATCATGATTTCGTCGTTATCATCAACTTGTACAGCGCCAACAACAGCACCGTTACGCTCACTCACCTTGATAGATACAACACCCTGTGTTGCACGGCTCTTAGATGGGTAATCTTCTAGTTGTGTACGCTTACCGTAACCATTTTCAGTTACCGTTAAAATAGCACCGTCAGTTTTTGGTACAATTAACGATACTACGCGTTGATCATCGGCCATTTTAATACCACGAACACCTGTAGCAGTACGACCCATTGGGCGAACACCTTTGAAACGAATCTCAGGGTTACCTTCTTCGTCTAATACTGGGTTACCGTTTTCATCAACAACGGTTGTTTCTTCAGCTTCTTTAAAGCGTACAACTTTACCTGCATCAGTGAACAACATAATTTCGTTGCTACCATCGGTAATATCAACCCCAATCAGGCTATCGCCATCATTTAAGTTAACAGCAATAATACCGCTTGCACGTTGACGACTGTAAGCCGTTAATGGTGTTTTCTTAACTGTACCAAATGCTGTTGCCATAAAGATGTATTTATCTTCTGCGTACTCGCGTACTGGCAATATAGCAGTAATACGTTCATCAGCTTCAAGTGGTAACAAGTTAACAATTGGCTTACCGCGCGCTGCACGACTCGCTAGTGGTAACTGATATACTTTAAGCCAATATAAACGACCGGCCGTAGAGAAACACAATATAGTATCGTGTGTATTTGCAACTAATAGACGTTCGATGAAATCTTCATCTTTCATCTTCGTTGCTGACTTACCTTTACCACCACGACGCTGTGCTTCGTAATCAGACAATGCTTGATACTTCACATAACCTTCGTGAGAAAGCGTTACTACTACGTTTTCTTCGGTAATTAAGTCTTCAAGGCTGATATCGTGAGCAGCTGCATTAATTTCAGTGCGACGCTCATCACCATATTGCTCTTTAATTTCAACTAGCTCGTCACGTATAACTTCCATTAAACGCTCAGGAGTTGCCAAAATATAAAGTAGTTCAGCAATTAGTTCTAATAACGCTTGGTATTCGGTCAAGATTTTTTCGTGTTCAAGACCTGTTAGCTTATGTAAACGCAAATCAAGAATTGCTTGAGCTTGTTGCTCAGAGATATAATATTGACCATCGCGAATACCAAGTTCGCTTGCTAACCAATCTGGACGAGCAACATTGTCTTCACCTGCTTTTTCAAGCATACCTTGTACATTACCTAATTCCCACGGACGCGCTGTTAAAGCAATTTTAGCTTCAGCAGGTGTAGGGGATTTACGAATAAGTTCGATAATTGGGTCAATGTTCGCAAGCGCAATCGCTAAGCCTTCAAGCGTGTGTGCACGGTCACGGGCTTTACGTAAATCAAATACTGTACGACGAGTTACTACTTCACGACGGTGAATAATAAACTCTTCTAACATTTCTTTTAAATTGAAACATTTAGGTTGGTTATTAATTAGCGCAACCATATTCATACCAAACACAGTTTGTAACTGAGTTTGTGAATACAAGTTGTTTAAAATAACTTCGCCTACGTCACCACGTTTAATTTCAATAACGATACGCATACCGTCTTTATCTGATTCATCACGTAGCGCACTAATACCTTCAATTTTCTTATCTTTAACCAGCTCAGCAATTTTTTCAATTAAACGAGCTTTATTAACTTGATAAGGAATTTCGTGAACGATGATTGTTTCACGGCCTGTTTTTTCATCGGTTTCGATGTCGGCGCGTGCACGCATGTACACTTTACCACGGCCAGTTAAGTAGGCTTGTTCAATACCCTTCTTACCGTTGATAATTGCAGCCGTTGGGAAATCAGGACCAGGAATATAATCCATTAACTCTAAAATAGTTAAATCTGGATTTTGAATAAGTGCCAAACAACCATTTACAACTTCAGTTAAGTTATGTGGTGGTATATTTGTAGCCATACCTACTGCAATACCTGACGAACCATTCACTAATAAATTAGGAACTTTCGTTGGTAAAACATCAGGGATGAACTCAGTGCCATCGTAGTTAGGAACGAAATCAACCGTTTCTTTTTCAAGATCGGCTAATAACTCATGCGACATTTTAGCCATACGTACTTCTGTATAACGCATTGCCGCTGCTGAATCACCATCAACCGAACCGAAGTTACCTTGGCCATCTACTAGCATATAACGCAGTGAGAATGGCTGAGCCATACGAACTATCGTGTCATAAACTGCACTGTCGCCGTGTGGGTGGTATTTACCGATTACGTCACCGACCACACGGGCCGATTTTTTGTAAGGCTTGTTCCAGTCATTACTAAGCTCGTTCATTGCAAACAAAACGCGGCGATGAACAGGTTTTAAGCCGTCACGTACGTCTGGTAATGCACGTCCTACAATTACGCTCATTGCGTAATCTAAGTAGGAGTTTTTTAACTCGTCTTCAATATTGACTGGCAGAATTTCATTGGCGAGATCAGTCATTTGATATCACATTCCTTCAGTATCAGCTCTCAACAACCCGGTATTGGGTATTAAGAGTATTGTTATTATTTCTAACAGCCATGCTATCACAATTAATTTTAATTTACAGGCGCAAAACTTTGCGATTTATCAATTTAGCCCTATATAATGGCCTCAGATTGACGAGGAAGTATTTTATGACCGAACATCAAAATGTAGATCACGCAGAAATAGCAAAATTTGAAGCCATCGCCGAGCGTTGGTGGGACCTAGACGGAGAATTCAAACCTCTTCACGAAATTAACCCGTTACGTTTAGATTTTATAGCAAACAAAACGCAAGGCTTATTCGATAAAGAAACACTCGATGTTGGCTGTGGTGGCGGTATTTTAAGCCAAAGCATGGCGCGCATGGGCGCAAAGGTAACTGGTATCGACATGGGGCAAGAGCCTTTAACTGTTGCTAAGTTGCACAGTTTAGAAACTGGCATAAATGTAGATTACATAAAAGTGCCAGCAGAAGAGTTTGCATCGCAACACCCAGAGCGCTTTGATGTAATAACCTGTATGGAAATGCTTGAGCACGTTCCCGACCCAGCATCTATCATTCATGCAGTAGCTGCACTTGCCAAACCAGGCGCAGACGTGTTTTTTTCAACCCTGAACAAAACACCTAAGGCATATTTATACGCCATTGTTGGCGCTGAAAAGCTTTTAAAAATGGTGCCTGAAGGTACACACGACCATAAAAAGTTTATAAAACCTGCGCAGCTCATTGCATGGGCAGAGCAAGCGGGTTTAAAAGTTCGTGCAAGTACAGGCCTTTCTTATAATCCACTATCAAAGCAATATACGCTCAATAGTGACGTTAGCGTAAATTACATACTGTACTTTGAGAAGTTAGCTTAATGGCTAACTCTCAAGCCCCCCTCCCCCTTATTGAGTACGATGCATTTTTATTTGATTTAGACGGCACTCTACTCAACACCGCTGATGATTTAGGTGCGGCTTTAAATGCAGTTCTCATTAATAATAAAATAGAGCCTGTTAGTAGTGATGTATACCGTCCTGCGGCATCTAACGGCGCAGGCGCATTATTAGAGGCTGGTTTTAAAGAGTTATGGGACACACAACCTCAAAGCGAGCTTATTAAGCAATTAGTTGACGAATACGCTGCAAACATAGCAAATCACACACATTGCTTCAGCGGTGTTGAATCGTTGCTTATTGCCCTTGATCAGAAAAAGATCAAATGGGGGATCATGACTAACAAACCAGGGTTTTTAACTGATCCTTTAGTGGCAGCAATTCCCGCATTGAAAAATGCTAGTGTAGTAATAAGTGGCGACACCTTAGCTGAAGCTAAGCCATCCCCTTTACCGCTGCTACACTGTGCAAAGCTTATGGGAGTGCAACCAAAACGCTGTTTGTACATTGGTGATGCACAGCGAGACATACAAGCAGGCAAAGCCGCAGGTATGCGCACAGCAACGGCACTTTGGGGTTACATACCAAGTATTGATGAAGCCAACAGCTGGAATGCTGATTTTAACTGGCAAAGCCCAATTGATGGTTTTAACCATATATAGTGCCATGTTAATTAATAAACACTATATATTGTGATTGTGTTAGTTTTTACGCAAAGCTTGCTGATAAAAAAAGCAGTCAAAATTTATTTTTAAAATGCGTAAATTTAGCAGATCATTAGTTGATTTTTGCATATTTCAACTTAAATGATTGTTCGAAGGTGAGTATCTACTAACAAAAATACGTTATCCCGAAGTTATCCACAAATAGGGGCAATTATGTCCCTTGCAAAACAACTCAGACCACACTATCTTGTGATCTCTAAATTGAACAACACCAGATATTGTGGCCAAATGTTATTCAATTAAATTCGCAAATATGGCGAAACTTATAATAAATGAGTATATACCTTGCCTCGGCGAGGTATAAAGCATTGGTCAAAATACATAATTCCCAAGGAATACAGGCAAATGAACCAACAGTTATCTGTAAGCAAACGTGACGGGCGTAAAGAGCCTCTTGATCTGGATAAGATCCATCGCGTTATTGAGTGGGCCGCCGAAGGTTTAAACAACGTTTCGGTTTCGCAAGTTGAATTAAAGTCGCACATTCAGTTTTACGACGGTATTCGTACTAAAGACATTCACGAAACCATCATTAAAGCAGCAGCGGATCAGATTTCAAAAGAATCGCCTGATTACCAATACTTAGCTGCACGTTTAGCTGTATTCCATTTACGTAAAAAAGCATACGGTCAATTTGAGCCACCACGTTTATTTAACCACGTAACAAAAATGGTTGGCGATAAACGCTACGATGCTCATTTACTAGTAGATTACACAGAGCAAGAGTTAGATGAGCTTGATGCATACCTTGATCATTCTCGCGATCTTAACTTTAGCTACGCTGCTGTAAAGCAACTTGAAGGTAAGTACCTCGTTCAAAACCGTGTATCGGGTGAAATATACGAAAGTGCACAGTTTTTATATATTTTAGTTGCGGCAAGCTTATTTTCAGATTACCCACGTGAAACACGTACTGATTACATCAAACGTTTTTACGACGCGGTATCATTATTTAAAATATCTCTACCAACGCCAATTATGTCGGGTGTACGTACGCCTACTCGCCAGTTTAGCTCGTGTGTATTAATTGAATGTGGCGACAGCCTTGATTCAATCAATGCAACGTCGTCAGCTATTGTTAAATACGTTTCACAACGTGCGGGAATTGGTATTAATGCAGGTAGAATACGTGCGCTAGGTAGCCATATTCGTAACGGCGAAGCGTATCACACAGGTTGTATCCCTTTTTATAAGCACTTTCAAACAGCGGTTAAAAGTTGTTCACAAGGTGGTGTACGTGGCGGCGCAGCAACATTATTCTACCCGCTTTGGCATTTAGAAGTAGAGAACCTACTTGTACTTAAAAATAACCGTGGTGTAGATGACAACCGCGTTCGCCACCTTGATTACGGCGTACAGTTTAATAAATTAATGTACTCTCGTTTAATTAAAGATGATTACATTACATTATTTAGCCCATCAGATGTGCCTGGCCTTTATGATGCATTTTTTGAAGACCAAGCTGAGTTTGACGCACTTTACGTTAAATACGAACAAGACGAGTCTATTCGTAAAAAACGCATTAAAGCCATTGAGCTTTTCTCTATGTTTGCGCAAGAGCGTGCAAGTACTGGTCGTATTTATTTACAAAATGTGGATCACTGTAATACACACAGCCCATTTATTTCTAAAGTTGCGCCAATTCGCCAATCTAACTTATGTTTAGAAATTGCATTGCCAACTAAGCCACTTAATAACGTGAATGACGAAGAAGGCGAAATTGCCCTTTGTACACTTTCTGCGTTTAACCTAGGTGCAATAGAGTCACTTGATGAGCTTGAAGAGCTAGCTGAACTTGCAGTACGCGCACTTGATAACTTACTTGATTTCCAAGACTACCCTGTACCGGCTGCTAAAAATGCAACTATGGGTCGTCGTACACTAGGAATAGGCGTAATTAACTACGCATACTACCTAGCTAAAAACGGTAAACGTTATTCTGATGGCAGCGCTAATGCATTAACACATAAAACCTTTGAAGCTATTCAATATTACTTAATGAAAGCATCAAACGAGCTTGCTAAAGAGCGTGGCGCATGTCCTAAGTTTAACGAAACAACGTATTCACAAGGTATTATGCCAACAGATACTTACAAACGTGATTTAGATAAAATTTGTGATGAGCCACTTCATCTTGATTGGGATACACTACGTGCAAGTATTAAAGAGCACGGTATGCGTAACTCAACACTAAGTGCATTAATGCCATCAGAAACATCGTCGCAAATCTCTAACGCAACTAACGGTATTGAGCCACCACGTGGACATATTAGCGTTAAAGCAAGTAAAGACGGTATTTTAAAACAAGTTGTTCCTGAGTATGAGCGTTTAAAAGATCAGTACGAGCTACTATGGGACATTCCATCAAACGATGGTTATTTACAGCTTGTTGGCATAATGCAAAAATTTGTTGACCAAACAATTTCTGCAAATACAAATTATGATCCAAACAAGTTCGAAGGCGGTAAAGTACCTATGCAAGTCTTATTAAAAGACTTACTAAGCGCGTACAAACTAGGTGTTAAAACCTTGTATTACCACAATACTCGCGACGGCGCCTCAGATTCACAAGAAGATGCTCCAGAAGTGGAAGATGACGATTGTGAAGGCGGCGCGTGTAAAATATAACTGCTGATTTTTATTTTAAGCGGGCATTTAGCCCGCTTTTTCTGATAGTTTTTTGAGTGATAAACATGTCTTATACTACTTTTAGCCGAAACCATAATAACCAAATGCAAGAGCCAATGTTTTTTGGCCAAACTGTAAACGTATCTCGTTACGACCAACAAAAATACCCAATTTTTGAAAAGTTAATTGAAAAGCAACTGTCTTTCTTTTGGCGTCCTGAGGAAGTAGATGTAAGTAAAGACCGTTTAGACTTTCAAGCATTACCAGATCACGAAAAGCATATATTTTTAAGCAACTTAAAATACCAAACACTGCTTGATAGTGTACAAGGTCGTTCGCCAAACGTGGCTCTACTTCCAATTGTATCGCTACCAGAGCTTGAAACATGGATAGAAACGTGGGCGTTCAGTGAAACAATTCACAGCCGCTCATACACGCATATTATCCGTAACGTAACACAAGCACCTGAGCTTATTTTTGATGACATTGTTAGCAACGATAAAATTAGCGAACGTGCTGATGCCGTAACTAAATACTACGATGACTTAATTAACTCTGTATCGCTTTACAACTTATACGGTGAAGGCAAACACGAGATTAACGGTAAAACAGTTATCATTAATTTATTTGAGCTTAAAAAGAAACTTTACCTGGCTATGATGTCAGTAAATATTCTTGAAGCGATTCGCTTTTACGTAAGCTTTGCATGTTCGTTTGCATTTGCTGAGCGCGAGCTAATGGAAGGTAACGCTAAAATCATCAAGCTAATTGCACGCGATGAAGCACTTCACCTTTCTGGTACTCAGCATATTTTAAACATTATGCAAGACGGTAAGGACGATCCAGAAATGGCGATTGTTGCTGCCCAGTGCCGCGACGAAGCAATTAAAATGTTTGTTGATGCTGCAGAGCAAGAAAAAGAGTGGGCCGAATACTTATTTAAAGATGGTTCGATGATTGGCTTAAATAAACATATTTTATGTCAGTACGTTGAATACATTACCAATGCACGTATGACTGCGATTGGTTTGCCAGCACAGTTTGAAAATAACAGTAACCCTATCCCGTGGATAAACTCGTGGTTAGTGTCTGATAACGTGCAAGTAGCACCACAAGAAGCAGAAATAAGCTCATACCTTGTTGGTCAAATAGACTCTCAAGTTGATGCATCAGAATTTGGTGATTTTGATTTATAATGAGTGACAAGTCTACTGCAAGCATAACGCTTGCAGAAAACAGCCAGTGTATAGAATTTACCGCTGGCTGCCCTTCTCTTTTACACTGCTTAGAATCCATGAAAATAGACGTCGCATTCCAATGCCGTGAAGGCTATTGCGGCGCTTGTAGAGCAACTTTAGTATCAGGCAGTGTTGAGTATAACGAAGAGCCACTTGCGTTTGTACGTGAAGGCGAAATACTGTTGTGCTGCTGTAAACCCAATGGCAATGTAAGTATTGCTCTGAAATAAAAATCAATACTTACATCCATCGTTTATTAAACTTATCAATAGTGTGGAACGAACCGGTAATGTCCGGTAATTTTATAATCAAAAAGCATATCGCTTTTTTGCGGACCACGCCCTATATTATGCACAATAAGTGGGTTACCCGTATCTTGAGATAACTCATTAATCACCATACCTATATGAGGTAAATTACCTGGTAACATCCACGTTACTATATCGCCGGTTTTATAATCACTCACTTTGTTGGATTTACTCAATACGTTTGCATGGCGCTCAAAGTAAGCTTGTAAATTTGGAACACGTCGGTGATCTATATTTTTATCAGGCTTAGTTAAGCCCCAAATACGTTTAGATGGATACAGCGCAAAGTTTTTTTGCATGTCTTCATGCACGAGCTTCTGTAAATCAACACCTAACTTTCTGTAACTTCTAATTATTACATCGGTGCACACACCTATATTTTTAGGTACATCCCCACCAGGGTAGTCAATAGAGCGATAAGCGCCGTCGTAAGTCACATCATGAGTTGTACGCTCAAGCAGAGCTGAAACAATATCTTCTTCAAACGATGCTGCATTACTATTTATACACGCTAAAGTAAGTAAACACCCAATAATTCTGTACATATAAACTCCTTTAAATCTAAAATTGAGTTACAGCGTTTGGGCTACGTGCCTAAGCACGTCTATTTTATTGCCTTTACTTGCAAATTGCGTATCCAGCGCATATGCCATTTTTTCAAGCGGAGCGTCGTTATATCCTACATGTTGGATTTCGCTAATGTAACGCATCATAAACGCGTCAGGACCAAGTTTAAGCCACTGCGCTACATGCACAAGCTCATGAAAATGAACCCTCAAATCTTTTGCAACCTCAGGAAGTAGGTAATAGGTATTTTTATACGTTATACCCGCCGCGTCCATATCGACAAAATCACCTAGACCCATTTCTCGCAGACCCGCAAAGTCAGGTTTTGGTATTTTATAAACAACGTAAAAGGCATTTTTTAAAAATTCGACAGGATAAAACCCTGCAAACTCACTAGCAAATTTCTCACAGCTAATTCTTTGGGTTTTATATTTAATATTTGTTGCATCAATCCATTGTTCTATTTGTTCGAGCACGTCCTTTCTCCAAAATACTAGCTTAACGCTGTACACATTCTGTAAGCTAACAAATTAATAATAACAAAAGTAAATTAACGAATCTCTTTTTTAAATTACAAAAAGCTGCTAAAAAACCACTTACCCTCTAATCAACTATATATTTGGTAATGTGCTTTAAAAACACAGGTATTGTTACTGTGTCCTTATTAGTAATAACTTGTAATTATTAACTGAATGCAATTGTGTAAATAACGGGTCTGGTAAATTAATAAAACGTCATTACCAAAAATAACGAGTTTACCTATGCCCCCAGATATACAAAAAATTCTTAAAGTAAAACCTGCTCACATCGTCTCATTTATTGTGTTTTTATTAGTTTCAATATCTACGTTTACCGCTCAAGTATATGCCGCTGATGCTGTATGGCCTTCAAAAACCACTTACAAATATGCAAATGTAAATGGTAAAAAGATATTTTACCGAGAAGCTGGCGCGCAGCATAAGCAAACCATTGTACTTTTACATGGGTATCCGTCGTCTTCACACAGCTACCGAGAATTCATCCCACTCTTATCAGGTCGTTATCATGTGATTGCACCTGATTATTTAGGCTCTGGTTATAGCGCACGCCCAAACCCAAAAACTCAAAAATATACTTTTTAATTTCTAGCTCAATACGTTGAAGGATTACTAACAACACTTAAAGTAAAGCACTACAGCCTTTATATACAGGACTTTGGAGCTCCTGTGGGCTTTAGAATGTTGTTAAATAACCCAAATAAACTTGATGCACTTATTGTACAAAATGGTAATGCGTATTTAGAGGGGCTAACCCTACCGAGGCAAGCTTTTTTTAAAGCCGCGAATGAGGACAAATCACAAGCGCAGAGTGATAAAATTTATTCGTTCACGTCTAATAAAGCCATTATTAATAAGCAATATTTACGAGACGTACAAAGTAACCCAGAAGTAATGAGCCCTGATAGCTGGACGCACGATCTTCACTTTTTACAAACTAAATCCGATAGAGTAATTCAAGTACAATTGCTACAAGATTACTACAATAACCTTCTCGACTACCCTAAATGGCAAGCTTATTTACGCAAGTACCAACCAGTAACATTAATTGTATGGGTAAAAACGACCCTGCGTTTATAGCCGCAGGCGCTAAAGCATATTTAAAAGATGTACCGAACGCTGAAATACATTTACTCGATTCAGGACACTTTAGTGTTGAAGAATAACCAGTTGAGATTGCAAAGTACATTGTGAACTTTATGGATAAGCTATAAATAGCGGAAATAAAAAACGCTGAGGGTATAAACCATCAGCGTTTCATTAAATTGTACTAACTTAAGCTAAATCCAAAGAAATAGTATTTAATATGGGTAACTGTCAGATCAAGTCTGAGCTAGTAAATTTTAAGTATTTAACCTTCTTCTTCAATAAGTGACTCTAGTAGATCGTGTATTTCAGCTTTAAGCTCTTTATCTTCAATTTTATTAGCACTAACCTTAGCATTTTGAAGATTTTTAATAGCCTCGTCTTTTTGACCAAGTTCTAGCTGCAGTGTAGCCATTGAAAAAGAAACTGATGACATGTGATCTTTGTTATTAATCGCAACAGACTTTTCTAATGCTTTTTCATAAGTCGTGATTGCCTCTTCTAGCTCTTCGGTAAAATCAGCCAAAGTTTCCCATTGTACTGGGTGATCTTTTGAGGTATTTTCGTTTTCTATACAAATCGCTTTTAATTGAGCAAATAAAGATTCAAATTTTTCTCGATTATTTTTGTTAGCCGCCGCCATTAAATCTTCTGCTAGATCATGTACCGCTTTATATATTTTTGTATTCATCATCACTGGTTATCCTTTAGTGCAACTAAACTAATTTACTGACTCAATTTAGCTAAAATGTATCATTACAGTCATTATAAAATGTATTTAAACAACTGATTTATTTAATTTGGTGTATAGCGTAATAATACATTAATAATGAACATCGCGTAGGCGTTAAACACACTGTAATTAAACTTTATCGCAATTACTCTTAGTAACCTCACACACTGAATAAACTTGCAACCCAATCCAACGTAAAGATGGTCGTAAACACTTTAAGTGCAATGACAACTATAAATAATAAGATGATTGCCGCTTTGGCTTTACTACTTTTGAGGTTGTTCCAATATAATAACTTTGCATTAAATTCTGTTTTTAACTTAGTAACAGCTTCTTTCATAATTACATCCTACTTAGGGATCCCGCTCAGCAACATTTAATAACTACAAAGCTGCCCAAGCAGGTTTCATAATATTTTTCGCCACCTTAGAGTAAAGCATTAAATAAAGCCTGTACTATATAAAATGTAACAAGGGGTTTTAACTTAAGTTATTGTATCTAACTTTTTTACACACCCAAAAAGCAAACACTGGGGCAATTCAGTAGAGCGTTAATAATAAATTTGGTGCTACACTAATACCTAACTTAAATGTGTTAACAGCCAACTAAATTAGCAAATTATGAAAGAGTGCAACCAGTGTGGTAAATGCTGTATTAAATATGGTGGCGGCGACTTAAGCGCAACGAAAGAAGAAATAGGTTTATGGGAGCTCTTTAACCCCGAAATTTATGAGTACGTTAAAAACAACGAAATTTGGTTTGACCCAAAAACAGGCTTAAGACTTCAAGTGTGCCCATTTTTAGAAATTGCGCCTAAAAAGGAGCCTCTCGCTAAAAATATGTATACCTGCAGTATTTACCTTGACCGTCCAGAAGACTGCCGTCACTACCCTAGCCTTATTTCAGAGATGATCCGCGACGAATGCGAAATGATTGAATCTATAGATATAACAAACCAGACAAGAGCGCAGCATAAACTAGATTTGATAATGATAGATAGCCGCTCTTAAATACCCAGATAAACCTGCAGCGCTATGAGTCTCGCACTTAAATAAATAAGTATTTCTATTAACATACCTATTATTATAATTTTTATAAAATTGGTTTAATCGTCATTTTTAGATCATTCATCGCAAAACACAAAGTTATACTATAACATTGTTGATTCACTGATTTTGCGGTGTTATATTATATCACAACATAATAACCGCGAACCAATATATCCATGACAAAGTTAACATTAATCTCCTCTGCTATTTTTTCTGTTTTATGTTCTCAATCAGCTTTGGCTGCCACTGTTACTGGTAAAGTAATGGATGATAAAAATCAACCAATCAAAAATGCCTCAATTCATGTGCATGGCAAAAACCAAAGCGTTAAAAGTAATGATTTAGGCGAATTTGCTATAGAAATCGATGCAAATAGCCAATTACATATTAGTAAAGACAACTACGTAGACTCTCGTATTGCTGTAAGCGAATCTTCAAATAACCTGTCTGTATCGCTTAAACCAACATCAGTTGAGACAGTGGTTGTTTATGCCTCTGCACTTCATAAAAATAGCCTCGAGATGATATCGCCAGTAAGCGTGCTCTCAGGTGATGAATTAAGAAATAAATCTAAACCAACTCTTGGTGAAACGCTAAAAGGTTTACCAGGCGTAAATGCAAGTTACTTTGGCCCTGTATCATCAAGCCCAATTATTCGTGGTTTAGATGGCCCTCGCGTTAAAATCACACAAAACGGATTAGATGCCAGCGATGCATCACGTATTGGCCCAGACCATGCGACATCAAGCGATAGCCTAGCAGCAGAACAAATTGAAGTATTACGTGGCCCAAGTACCCTACTTTATGGCTCTGGTGCAATTGGCGGTGTTGTAAACGTGGTTGATAACCGCATTCCTACAGACAATATCGACGAGCTTATGGGTGCTGCTGAATACAGCCACGATACAGTGTCAAACTCAAACACAGTAGCTGCAAAACTTGAAACAGGTAATGAAGGCTTTAACTTTCATTTTGATGGCACTAAGCGCAGTGGCGATGATTACCAAACACCTACCTTTACTATTGCCGACGATGATGGCGATGTAGAAACAGAGAATTCTGTAGAAAATACTTTTATTGATAGCGAAACACTCAACTTTGGTACCAGCTATGTTGGCGATCATTTAACGATTGGTTTTTCTTACGGTAGTATTGATACTGATTACGGTATTCCTGGGCATGAGCATCATCACGATCACGAAGGTGAAACTGAAGAAGAGCATGCAGAACATGAAGATGAAGCAGCTGAAGAGCCGGTTTATGCACATTTAGAGCAAGATCGCTGGCAAGGGCTTGTAAGTTACGCCCTTCATAATAACTGGATTGAAACCATCAACCTACGTGTTGGCTATACAGATTACTCGCACAGCGAAATTGAAGATGGCGAAATTGGTACTACTTTTAAAAATAAAACGACTGAAGCACGTTTAAATGTAGAGCATAAGTTTGCTGATTGGCACGGAATGATGGGCTATCACTACAGCGATTCTGACTACGATGCAATTGGTGAAGAAGCCTTTACACCCGCAAGTGTAACTACAACTAACGCATTATATTTACTAGAAGAGCGTGAATTTGGCGACGTTACAATTGAACTTGGCGCACGTGTTGAAGATTACAAAATTGAAAGCCAAATCACGGCACACGAGCATAGCCACGATGAAGTAGAAATAGATCACAGCGACGAAGAAACCATTGGGTATAACGAAAGTTTTACCAATTTAAGTGCCTCTGCTGGTGCCATTTGGCAATACAAGCCGGGTCATAGTATCGCTACAAGTATTTCTCATTCAGAACGAGCACCGCTTTCGGCAGAACTTTTATCTAACGGCTTACACATTGCAACTGGCACTTACGAGCTAGGCCTTGGTTACAATATTGAAGATAATGAAGCGCATTTTGAGCCAGAAAATATCAAGCAGGAAACTTCAACAAACTTAGATTTAAGCTTTAGACGCTTTAGCGGTGATTTTGGTTACACCGTTAACTTTTTCTATAACGATATCAAAAACTTTTATTTTCAAGAAAATACGGGTTTAGTTTACGATGAAGAAGATGGTTTAGAATCAGCTATTGGTGCACATGACGATGCTGTTGCGGTTTATCAGTTTACAAGTAAAGACGCAGAGCTTTATGGAATTGAGTTTGACGCGCATTACCAAGTAACACCAAGCGCTATGGTTAAAGTATTTGGTGACTCAACTCGTGCAAAACTAAAAGACGACGAAGGTAATTTACCACGTATCCCTGCCAATAAATTAGGCTCTGAGTTACAGTACGATTTAGGTGACTTACAACTAACATTAACGGGTACTCATTACTTTGATCAAAACGATGTAACTGCCTTTGAAACTCAAACTGATGGCTATACGTTATTTGATGCACAAGCTAATTACCAATTAGGTTTAGGCAGTGTCGATGCACA
Source organism: Pseudoalteromonas sp. SR45-1 (assembly GCF_014163655.1). NCBI lineage: Bacteria > Pseudomonadati > Pseudomonadota > Gammaproteobacteria > Alteromonadales > Pseudoalteromonadaceae > Pseudoalteromonas > Pseudoalteromonas sp. SR45-1. The sequence goes on from NZ_JACJDR010000001.1 coordinate 313,713, forward strand.
GCTGTATATAAACGTTGATAACATTACTGATGAGTTAGGTTTTGTACATAGCTCATTTATTAAAGATAAAGCCCCACTACCTGGCAGAAACTTCCGCTTTGGTGTTCGTGGCTATTTTTAATAATTAAAAGTACTTTTAGTTTATAAACCGCATTTTATTAATGCGGTTTTTTATTTTTAGAATAGATAATATCGATCGGCAATAATACTTGATCAATTCAAGGGATTAAACTTTGCACTAACTGCGTAAAAATTATGATATACGACTGCATGGATGCAAAAGGTAGAGCAATGCAGGAGCAATTAGTGATAACAATTAGTTAAAAAAGTTTTTGCCTTGTTATCAACCCTATTTTCTTAGCGCAAAATAGATCACTTAATTAATCGAATTGGTATAAAACACTTAGATTACAGACACAAAAAAGCCGTATTCAGATTGAATACGGCTTTTTAAACTCTTAATTTTAAAATTTATTTAAATTAAGAAATGATTTCGTGTAGTTCAACGTCAAATACAAGCGTTGAGAAAGGTGCGATTGCAGCACCTGCGCCACGTTCACCATAAGCAAGCTCATGAGGAACGTAGATACGCCATTTAGTACCTACAGGCATCATTTGTAATGCTTCAGTCCAGCCTTTGATCACGCCACCAACTGGAAATTCAGCTGGTTGACCGCGCTCGTATGAGCTATCAAACACAGTACCGTTAATTAGTGTACCGTGGTAATCAACACGTACTGTAGACTCGGCTGTTGGCTTTTCGCCTTCGCCAGTCGCTAGTACTTCGTATTGAAGACCAGACTCAGTTACTGTGATTTCAGGACGTTTTGCGTTTTCTTCTAAGAATGCAATACCTTCGGCAGAAAGTACTTTAGATTCTTCTTCACGACGAGCTTGGATCTCTTCGTTAATCTTTTCGAATGCAGCTTGAATCTCAGGGATCTCAACTTGAAATGCGCTACCAGCGTACGCATCTTTCATGCCTTCAAATACTGAATTTAGGTTTAAGCCTTCAAAAGGATTAGACTTAAGTTGCTCACCCATTTGTAAGCCAATACCGTAACTTGCTTTTTCAGCATCTGTAGTAAAATTATCTGACATAATGTGTTTTTCACGTTTTGTTAGTTAAAAGACACGTATATGCTATCACAAAATAAACCCCGTTTGGGGCTAGTTTTTGCTGAGTTTTAGCTTAATTAGGCCAACAATATAACTACAAAGCGGTAAAGTGAATAAAATTCCAACAAGTAAAGGAATAGCTAATAATCCAGATTCACCAGACAATAAAAATGGCACTGCAACTAAGCCTACTAAACCAATAAAAGCAGAGCCAATTACTGGCCAATGTTTATCATATTTAGTAATAAGATGGGCAGCCAAAATATTAAAACCAAGACCATAAGCAAAAGCGGTAATTAATGGATATTCTGGCTGTGCGTCGACCGCCATTTTTGCCAACAAGCTAATAGCACTTTGATAGCAGTAACCAAATACCACCCATAATAAAAGATGTTTTATTAATAGCTGTGAGGTTGATAGGTTCGTTGCTTTAGTCATTAATTAAACTCCACAAAGCAAAAAACCGCCTATAAGGCGGTTTTTTTAAATAATGGTGGAGAGATAGGGATTTGAACCCTAGATGGGCTATAAACCCATGCCGGTTTTCAAGACCGGTGCATTCGACCACTCTGCCATCTCTCCGTACGGCGCGAATAATATGGTTAAACGTGTTACTTGTAAAGAGCTAAATATAAATTAATCGTAAATAATAATTAAACGATTAAAAACAAGTCACATTGCGCTTTTGTTAAGCTAATTACTTCAACACGCTTATTAATTCAATACTCAGTAATATTGTTTAGGCCTGCGAGCAATCCAAGAACAAATTAAACAAGCCAATAAACTCAATGCCGCGAATGTTACACTTTGAAAAATTAAGTCAAATCGATTTAAATCATCACTTGGCACTATTACAAACATAAAAGCGGGGAGTACACTTAGCGCTAAAACATAACAACACACTTTAAATGCCCGTCCAAAGTCAAAACGTTTAGACTGTTGCATCCACAAAGTTAACAGTATTAGCATACCTATTGCAGAGCCTGCTATAAAATGCGCTGCATTTGTACTCATTGCAACATACAAGGTTACAAAAGCACCAACAATTCCCCAAATTGACCACGCAAGCCAGTTTTCTTTTTCCTGTAAAAATAAATTTCCCATTGTTTTCGTCTTCTTTATCGTTATTTTTATTAAGACTTTCCATAATGTATCAAAAAACAACCGATTAAAAAACAAACTGAAGAAGAATTATTAACTTTTGTGCTTCCAAGCGCTTCTCACAGCCAAACCACTAACTCTTTTATACTACTCTTGGTAACCTTAATGAATTATGACTATGCAAATTGCATAAAGTTCATACTATTTCACAAATTACTAAAATAATGTTCTGGTTTATGGCGAGGTGACTTTTTACACTCGACTTGAGGAGTACCTATGTATAAGTACCCTACAATTTCATCTTGCTCATGTAAGTTAAGCGCTTTTTTGACTGCTCTACTTTGTGCAAAGTAACCTGTGCGCCAAACACCACCTAAACCTTGAGCAAATGCAGCTTGTTGCATTGCTAATACACTGCAGCCTGCACTTTGTACCTGCTCGATACGAGGAACTTTTGGGTGTTCTTGATATTTAGCAATTGCTATTACAATCATAGGCGCACGAAGGGGAAGCTCTTTAGCACGGTTAATTACTTTTTCTGTCTGTTGCTCTGCCACTGCACTTTGATGGTAAATTTCACCCAGTTTATTGCGTGCATCACCTTGAGCAATGATGAACTGCCACGGTGCTATACAGCCATGATCAGGAACACGTAATGCTGCTTGCTTAATTATGTCGAGCTGCTCAGGCGTAGGGCCCGGCTCTGTTAGTTTAGAGTCTGATTGGCGAGTAAGTAAAAGCTCGATAGCGTTCATAACGATTCCTCAAAATTCAAAACGATAGAGTAACATTTAAAACCTTAAATAATAAATACCGAGAAATTAAAATGCAAAACGGCCGCAAAGGGTCAACTATGCAGCCGTTAATAAAATACATTTAATGCGCTATTTTTTTATAACGTTTCGCTTTAACCAGTAATCAAAACTAACAAAACGCCCACCGCCCATAAAAAATAAACTTAAGAGCATAGCAAAATAAATTGCCGAAAATTCTATGCCATTATTTAAAATAGATGGTTTACCTTTTTCGTATAGGTAATCAGGAAAGCCGTGCTCTTCAACTAAGTCTCGAATTTTTCCTATCCTGTCTTGTACTTCTAATGAGTTTTCGAGGCTTTCTTTTGCACCTGGGATAGATAACCAATCAAGTACTTGCGCAGCACTTGTTTCTGGATTAGTCGGCGCTATTGCAAACCACCCGTTATGCCAATGTACTGAAGTAGCCGCTACAACCATTGTGAACATAAGCGGGATACTGACTAAGCGAGTTAAAAGGCCAAATAATAACAACCAACCACCTAAAAATTCACTCCATCCAGCTAAGAAGGCTAGTAAATCAGGAAACGGTAAGCCTAAACCCCATTCACTATTACCAAACCATTGAACGACATCAGGCGATGCTAAAAAGTTATTTAGAAAGCCTTCTGTTTCAGTACTTATAGCAAGTTTGTTATAACCTGCGATGATCATAACGGGAGCTAAAATTAAGCGAAATAGTAAAGCAGGTAAACCATCTAAAAACGATAGTTTACCCAATATTATGTTATAAAAACTGATTAGTTTATTCATGCGTATCCTGTGTGTTCAATGTTTATTAAGTTATAGACTATAAACAAAAAAGACCGTATAGATTGATAAACTATTTCAATTTATTTACAAAGGTTAAATACTTCTCGCCACTTGTAGAGCTTCAAAAATAGCGCGTTTAGCATCAATTGCAGCAGCCAATTTAGCTCCGCCTATCACATGCACTTTTGCGTTATCTGTGTAACCTTCTAGCACTTCGCTATTAGAAACCTGACCAATACACGCAATAACAGTATCTACCGGCAGTACTTGAACTTCTCCAGCAACATTAATTGTTAACCCATTCTTATCAAAACTTTGATATTGGCAGTCAGCAATTTGTTTAACACCATGCTGTTTAGCAACTTGGCGATGTATCCAACCAGTGGTTTTACCAAGCTCACTACCAAAACGACCCGAACTGCGTTTTAACATATACAATTGGCGCTCGTCTTTATGAGGTTGTGCATCACACTCAATCCCCCATTGCGTTTTAAACTCGCTAATAGATTGTGATTTATGTTCACTTAAAAAAGCAACCATATCAAAACCAATACCGCCAGCACCTAAAATAGCGATTGATTTGCCCAGTTCTACTTCGCCGCGTATGACTTCGTCATAAGCAAACACACGCTTATCATCACTACATTTAATAGAGGCTTCACGCGGCCTAACGCCTGTTGCAAAAACAATATCATCATAATCTTTAAGCATTGAATCGTCGTAAGCTTTACTAAGCTCCACAGTTACTTTTAATCGCTCGAGCTCATTGGTGAAGTAAGTAAGTGTATGGTTAAAGTCTTCTTTACCCGGTATTTGCATGGCTAAATTAAATTGACCGCCCATTTGCGATTTTTGATCAATTAACGTGACGTTATGCCCTTTTTGAGCCAAGTAACAACTTACTGATAAACCAGCAGGACCTGCACCGACAACTAATACATTTTTAGCTTTAGCTGCTTGCTCTAGCGGGTAATCTAGCTCAAATGCAGCTTGTGGATTAACTAAACACGTAGCACGTTTATTTTTAAATACGTGATCTAGACAACCCTGGTTACAGCCAATACAAATATTGATTTGTTTAGATTGATTGTTTACGTACTTATTAAAAAACTCAGGATCAGCTAATAATGGACGTGCCATCGAAATTAAATCAGCCTCGCCTGCATTTAAAATATCGTTAGCAATTTCTGGAGTATTAATTCGGTTAACAGCAATCACAGGGACATTAACTACGTCTTTTAAACGCTTTGATGCTTCTTTAAATGCACCCGGTGGCACCATACTCGCAATAGTCGGTACACGCGCTTCGTGCCAACCAATACCAGTGTTAAATATATCAACACCCGCTTTTTCAAGTTCGGTAGCCTGAATAACAACTTCCTCTGGTGTTGAACCGTTTGGAATCAAATCAATGACCGACAATCTAAAAATAATTAAGAATTTTTCAGATACTTTTGCTCTTACAGCTTTAACTATTTCAAGCGCAAGTCGCATTCTATTTTCTAAGCTGCCACCAAACTCATCATCGCGTTTATTGGTATGAGGCGCCATAAACTCATTAATCAAATACCCTTCAGAACCCATGACTTCTACGCCATCGTAGCCGGCTTTTTCAGCCATATAGGCAGAATGCGCAAAGTCTTTAATTGTTTTTTTAATCGAGCCAAGCGACATCGCTTTAGGTTTATAAGGATTAATAGGTGCTTTTATTGCACTTGGTGCTTGATTGAAAGGATGGTATGCATAACGTCCAGCATGTAATAATTGCAAACAAATTTTTCCACCGTGTTTATGCACAGCATCTGTGTAAGCGCGATGCTTAAACACATCGTAATAACTATTAAATGAGGAAGAAATAGGTGTTAGCTTGCCACGTAAATTAGGGCTGTATCCGCCTGTAATTAACATCGCGGTGCCACCTTTTGCACGTGCTTCATAAAATGCACGTAAGCGTTTGCGGTTATGCCAGCCCTCTTCAAGGCCTGTATGCATTGAGCCCATAACCAAGCGGTTACGTAATTGTGTGTGTTTTAGTTGTAATTGTTGTTCTAACATCTTGTGCCCCGTTAACTGGTCTAACCTGTATACATTAGCTAATTCTGCTTTAATGGCAAGTAATAAGCAATATGTGCATGCATTTAATTAAAAATAGCAGTAAAAACTTACGTTTATATAGGTTCATAAACACTTCGTTACGATTTAGCAGTTAAATTTATTTTTATTCTAGGCTAAGATGGAACTAATGTATTAACTGTACCAAATTAAGGAGCTATTTTGATAGCAAAGGTATTTAAAGGTATTTGGGCTGGAATTAATTTTTCTCGTCGCTTAATACTAAACATTTTGTTTTTATTACTGGTAATTGTATTCTTTGTGTCACTCTCAAGTGACGATGATCAAATAATAGTTGAAAATGGCTCTGTACTCAGGCTTAACTTAAATGGCCCTATTGTTGAAGAGAAAACATATATAGACCCAGTTGAAGCCGCAATTAGTGATGCAACTTCTGGTTCTGAAGCACCAAGCGAAATATTACTCGACGATATTGTTGAAGTAATAAACGAAGCGACTAAAGACGATCGTATCTCGTTGATATTGCTTGATTTACAAGAGATGCCTAAAGCACATTTAAATAAACTTAAGCAAATTACAAAGGCTATTGATGCCTTCAAGCAAGCTGGCAAAAAAGTAATTGCATCGGGTTATTACTATACTCAAGCACAATACTATATTGCATCGCATGCTGACGAAATAGCTATGCACCCATACGGCAGCGTAGGTATTGAAGGTTATGGCATGTACCCGCTTTACTTTAAAGATGCACTTGAAAAGCTTGAAGTAACGCAGCATATTTTCCGTGTTGGTACATTTAAGTCAGCAGTAGAACCTTTTATTCGTAACGACATGTCCGATGCAGCTAAAGAAGCTAACCGCGTTTGGTTAGGCGCTCTTTGGAGCGAATACAAACAAGATGTTGCCGCTGTTCGCCCGTTTGATGAGTCAAATTTTGACGAAACAATGGACGTATATCTAGAAAAAATGAAAGCTGCCGATGGCGATGCAGGTAAATATGCACTTGATCACCAGTGGGTTGACTCTTTAAAAACAAATCAGCAAGTTCGTAAACAATTAATTGATTTAGTAGGCACACAAGAAGATGGTAAGACATTTAAGCAAGTTTCATTTCGTGAATACTTAAGCTTAATTAAACCGCCTATTGAAATTGATAACCCTATTACCGAAAAAGTAGCGGTAGTTGTTGCTAAAGGTACGATTGTTGATGGTGAGCGTAAAGCAGGCGAAATTGGGGGTGACTCTACAGCTGCCCTACTTCGTAAAGCACGCCTAGATGATAAAGTTAAAGCGGTTGTACTACGTATAGACTCTGGTGGCGGTAGTATGTTTGCCTCTGAAGTTATTCGTGCTGAAGTATTAGCCCTTAAGGCTGCTGGTAAACCTGTTATTGCTTCAATGAGTTCTGTGGCTGCATCAGGTGGTTATTGGATTGCCTCTGCTGCAAACGAAATTTGGGCAGCACCAAGTACAATTACAGGCTCAATTGGTGTATTTGGTACGTTTATGACATTTGAGAAAACCTTATCGAAAATTGGTGTTTATTCAGATGGCGTTGCAACAACCGAAATGGCTGGCTTTTCTATCACTCGTCCACTAAATGAAAAGATGGGTCAAGTAATTCAAATGAACGTTGAGGAAGCATACGGTCGCTTTTTAAATGTTGTTGCTGATGCGCGTAATATGACGCCTGAGCAGGTTGACAAAATTGCCCAAGGCCGCGTATGGATTGCATCTCAAGCACTTGAACTAGGTTTGGTTGATAAGCTAGGCGACAAACAAGGTGCGATTGAAGCCGCTGCTGCACTTGCCAAGCTTAATCATTATGAAGTTAAAACTATTAAACAAGATTTAAGCTCGCAAGAAAAAATGATTCAAAACATTTTTGGTAATGCGTCTATTAAATCTATGCTTGGTTTGCAAACACAAAAAACATCTGTGTTAGCAACACAAGCTAATTTACGAAGTGTTATTAACCAATTAAGTACTGAAGTTGAAAACCTTAAAGATTACAACGATCCACAAGGTGTATACGCACGCTGTTTAGTGTGTAACGTTGCACAATAAAAGTGCATAGCTTCACCTAATCAGCTGTATTTAAAGCTGCTTAACGTTATACTAGGCCCAGTTTTTTTACTGGGCTTTTTTTATGAAACGTAAACGCATTTATATCGCTTATACTGGCGGTACTATAGGTATGAAAAAATCGAGTCGAGGCTATATTCCAGCTGAAGGTTTTTTAACAGAAACCGTAGTGAATAACGCAGAATTTAATCGTGATGAAATGCCTTTGTTTGATATTCACGAATACTGCCCTCTTATAGATTCTTCAGACATGTCTCCAGAGCATTGGCAACTCATTGCTAATGATATCAAAGATAAATACCAAGATTATGATGGTTTTGTGGTGCTCCATGGCACTGATACTATGGCGTATACAGCCTCAGCGCTGTCATTTATGTTCGAAAATTTGACTAAACCTGTGATTGTAACCGGCTCACAAATTCCGCTCTCACAATTACGTTCTGATGGCCAAGTAAACTTACTTAATGCCATGTATTTAGCTGCAAATTATCCTATTGCTGAAGTAAGTCTCTTTTTTAATAACCAACTGTTTAGAGGTAATAGAGCAACTAAAGCACACGCGGATGGGTTTAATGCTTTTGCCTCGCCGAATCTAGACCCTCTCGCGTTATCGGGTATTAATATTCAACTTATTAAGGGTCAGCTTAGCCCATATGTTGAAAATGAGCTGCAAGTTACACCTATTACACCTCAACCTATCGGGGTGCTTTATTTGTATCCTGGCATTAGCCAAGAGGTAGTTAAAAGCTTGGTCAATGGCAATATTAAATCACTGGTGCTACTGAGTTTTGGTGTAGGTAATGCACCACAAGATCCGAGCTTTTTGTCAATACTCGAAGAAGCAAGTAAACGTGGCGTCGTAATTGTTAACTTAACTCAGTGTTTAAAAGGTCATGTAAACATGGGTGGCTATGCAACAGGTAATGCGCTATTAAATATTGGTGTAATAAGTGGGTACGATATGACTCTTGAAGCATGTTTAACTAAGTTACATTATTTATTTAGCCAAAAGCTTGAAGTCGAAACGATTCGTCATTTAATGCAAGATAACTTACGTGGTGAGTTGAGCCGTTAATTTTTAGCCTGTAAAAATACAAAAGGCACGCTAAATAGCGTGCCTTTATCGTTTTAAACAACTGTTTTTTATCTAACTTTAGCGTCTATATCTACTAAATCAGTTAAATGACACATTTCACCACTGTGGGTTTTTATGCCGTGCTCACCAAAGTAATCACGCTGGGCTTGAACTAAATGCCCATTACTCGGTGTAGTTAATGTTGCTAAATACGTTTGTGTAGCTCCCAATACAGGGAATGCTAAACCAGTCATTATTGCTTGACCGGTAATTTTTCGCAAAGAGTTAGACTCTTTTTCAAGAGTGTCAATAAATTCAACACCTTGTGCAACGCTATCAAGGTAGTCAGCACGAATTATACAACCAGCGCGCCACGTTTGAAGCGTTTTAGATAAATCTACTTTCCACTGATGAGTACGTGATGCACCTTTAATTAGCGCTAGACCTTGACGATACGCAAGTAAGCTTGCAAGTAAGAACGCGTCTTTTAGCTCTTCTAAATCAATTTCAACATTGTTCGTTGATTTAGATGCATATGTCATCTCTTGTGCAGCCGTTGTGTTGCATGCATTAGTTAAATGACGAGCTTGAACAGCAGCAACAAGTGAAGGGACAGCAATACCAAGTTCGAGTGCATTTTGCGCAGTCCAAAGACCAGTGCCTTTAGCGCCAACTTTATTATCAATTAAGTCCGCAAGCGGTACATTATTATGATTTTCAAGTGACAATATATGGCTAGAAATAGACAGTAAGTAACTATTTAATTGACCTTCTGACCAGTCATTAAATATCTCAGCTACTTCTTTTGGAGAACGATTAGTACCTAAACGAAGTAATTGGTACACTTCTGCAATAAGTTGCATCAGTGCGTATTCAATACCGTTGTGAACCATTTTTACAAAATGACCACTTGCTGATTGGCCAACACGTGCAAAACATGAATCGCCATTATAGCTAGCAGCTACTTTTTCAAACCATGGCTCAATACGTTCCCAACCACCTTCAGAACCACTTGCCATCATTGCAGGACCATGGCGAGCGCCTTCTGCACCGCCAGAAATTCCCATAGTGGCAAATTCAAATTTATTTTGGTATTTGAGTTTACGCGTTATACCGTCTTTATAATTACTATTGCCGCAATCGACTATCATATCGTTACAATTAACGCCGGCCTCTACAAGTTCATTACAAACTGTATCAACTAACTCACCAGCTGGAACAAGTAATAAAATAGAACGAGGTGCCTCTAAACGCCTTACCATGTCACTTAAATCAGAGACAATGTGAAGCCTATCAGCCATGCCTTGTGATTTGGCACAACTTAGTAACTCTTCACCCGCATGTGGGTTTTTATCATAAGCGACTAGCGTTATCCCTTTTTCAATCAAGTTTAGGGCAAGATTTTTTCCCATAACGCCTAACCCTACTAATGCAACTTGCATCTAGTGTCCTCCTCGGTAACAACTATTTGGTTAGAAAATTCAGTGTATAAATTAAATAATACCGCGTGCATTATACTCATACAGTCATAAAATACTAACTATGAGCCCATACAACATGCTTTTTTATTACAGATAAATAAGCTACGTAATTATATCAAACATCAATGCTCTCGGGGTGACTAAAAGCAACGCTAATTGAAATTAAGATCATTGACGCATTCTGACACCGGTGTCATAATGATGACACAATAGTTTTGTATAAAATAGTGGCAAACCTTTGAAGTTTGCACATAACTAAAATATTTTATTCTAATATAGATATTTTAAGTCAACAAAATAACGTCAACATGCTTTCACCAAGCAAACAGGAGAAATTGATGCTAAGACGCACGAAAATAGTCGCTACCCTTGGACCTGCTACCGATAGAGATAACAACTTAGAAAAAATTATTATCGCTGGGGCTAATGTAGTACGTTTAAACTTCTCACATGGTGTTGCCCAAGATCATAAAGACCGTGCACAAGCTGTACGCGATATTGCAAAAAGATTAGGCAAGCATATTGCTATCCTTGCTGACCTTCAAGGTCCTAAAATCCGCGTTTCTACTTTTAAAGAAGGTAAAGTAACGCTTGCTGTGGGTGCAAAATTTACCCTTGATGCAAAAATGGAAAAAGGCGAAGGCGACATAAACTCTGTAGGTATTGATTATAAAGAATTACCTAACGATGTAAGCCCTAACGATTTACTACTTCTAAACGATGGCCTTATTCAATTAAGTGTTGATGAAGTAGCTGGGCATTTAGTGCATTGTACAGTGACTGTTGGCGGTGTTTTATCTAACAATAAAGGTATTAACCGTTTAGGTGGTGGTTTAACTGCTCCAGCATTTACTGAAAAAGACAAAGAAGATTTAATAACTGCCGCTGAAATTGACGTAGATTACATTGCCGTATCATTCCCACGTAGTGGCGACGATATGCGCTACGTGCGCTCGCTTGCTGAAGCTGCTGGTTCAAAAGCACAGTTACTTGCTAAAATTGAACGTGCTGAAGCCGTTGAAACGCAAGAAGCTGTTGATGACATCATTTTAGCGTCTGACGCTGTAATGGTTGCTCGTGGTGATTTAGGTGTTGAAATTGGTGATGCTGCTCTTATGGGCAAACAAAAACTAATTATTCGTCGTGCTCGTTCATTAAACCGTACTGTAGTAACAGCAACGCAAATGATGGAATCGATGATCGATAACCCTATGCCTACACGTGCAGAAGTAATGGATGTTGCAAATGCTGTTCTTGATGGAACGGATGCAGTTATGCTTTCAGCTGAAACAGCTGCCGGTGATTACCCTGAAGAAACAGTTGCAACTATGGCACGTGTTTGTTTAGGTGCTGAATCTCAAAAAGAAACGCACGTTTCTAAGCACCGTTTAGATAGTCGCTTTTCTAACAATGCTGAATCAATTGCGCTTTCTGCTATGTATGCAGCTAACCACTTAGATTCGGTTAAAGCAATCATCACACTTACTGAATCTGGTAGTACGGCTAAATTAATGTCGCGTATCAGCTCAGGCTTACCAATCTACTCGCTTTCACGTCATGCGAGTACCTTAGGTCAAACTGCACTTTATCGTGGTGTTTACCCAGTATTTTTTGATTCTACAAAAACTGAAAAAGACGGTATGGTAAAAGCAGCGCTTGATACTTTAGTTTCTCAAGGTTCTTTACAGTCTGGCGATACAGTAATTATTACTCACGGTGACTCAATGGAAACTGTGGGTGCAACTAACACAATGAAAATTGTAACCGTTGCATAATACCAATTTTATTAAAAACATGATTATTCTATCGCATTAAATAGCGCTCTCACTGCGTTGAAAATTATTCATATAGAACAACTATATGTCATAATTTTCGCCTTATTATAGCGCTATTTACTTAGCGCTATAATAGATTACTTATTTAACGCAATTGGTATAATTAATTACAAATATAAAAAATGCGAGCTTAGCTCGCATTTTTTGTGCCTGTAATAAAAGCGTTGGCTTTAACTTGCTAATGCCGCTTTAACCTTATCTCGATAGCTACGGCTCACTTTTAATTCTTGTCCGTTTTCAAGTACTAATAAATACTCGCCACTTACTTGTGTAACCAGCTTACTAATTTGTTTTGTGTTTACTATCGCACTGCGGTGTACACGCACAAATAACTGAGGGTCTAGCTCTTGCTCAAGCTCTTTCATTGTTTTACGAAGTATATGCGTTTGTCCATCTTCACAGTGTAAACACATATAGTCACCTGCAGCATCAACCCATTGGATAGTCGCTACAGGTACCCGTATAATTTCACCCTGCTCTTTTACTGCAAGCGATTCTGGGTAACGTCTATCTGTTAAGGTATCGCCAGTGGCTAATTTTTTTAATATTTCTTCGCAATTATTACCAGTAATACCGGCTACAAAACTCGCTAGTTTTTTCTTATGGGCGTTGTCTTGCTGCGTTTTTAAATAAGTATGCACTTTTTCTACCGCCTGTTTTAATCTGTTATCATCAACGGGTTTTAAAATGTAATCGAGAGCATGAATTTCAAATGCTTTTACAGCAAACTGATCAAAAGCAGTTACAAATACAATAGCAGGTAGTACTTTTGTACTTTCGCTAAGCGCTCTTGCCACCTCAAAGCCATTCATACCTGGCATCTGAATATCTAAAAAAACCAAATCGATTTTCTCGCTTTGGCACATTTCAATTGCATCAGCGCCTGAACTACACAATTTAATTACTTCAATATCAGAATATTCTTCAAGTCTTACCGCTAAACCTTTTCGCGCTAACGGTTCATCATCAACAATGAGTGTTTTTATTTTAGTCATTTTTCACAGCCTTCTCAAAAGGTACTCGCAGATTAACTTTTAATCCACTTGGCGTATTATGTGATAATACAAACGAATAATTATTTTCATACAACGTTTTTAATCTATCTTTGGTGTTAGCAACACCTACACCTTGGGCGTTAACTAATTGGCCATCAAGTATTTCAGTGCCTGGGCCGTTGTCACCCACTTCTAGTAATAATTCATTCGCAAATACTTGTGCTTTAATATCAATTACACCACCTTCTGTCAGATGGGCAATGGCATATTTAATCGCGTTTTCTATAATTGGTTGCAAAATTAAGCTCGGTACTAAAGCCTCTTTTGCTTGCTCGCTAATATCTACATTTACTTTCAATCGCTCATCAAAACGGACGCGCTCTATTTCTAAATAAAGCATGAGAGCATGTAGCTCTTGCTCAAGCGGTACTTTTTTAATTGGATCGGTATTAAGTGTGTAACGTAAAAAGTCACTTAACCTTGCTACCATTAAGTTAGCATCTTTGTTTTCTTTAACCAAAATTAAAGTAGAAATAGCGTTAAGTGTATTGAATAGAAAATGGGGGTTGAGCTGATACCTGAGCATTTTTAGTTGCGCTTCGTGTGCCATCGTTGTGGCCTTTAACGCTTTTTGTCGCTCACTTTGTAATAACTGATAATATTTAACGCCAAAGTACAAACCACTCCAACATAAAATAATATAAACCGAATCTAAACCTTGCTGCAGGTAATAAAACCACTCCTCTGGTCTATAACCATGGCGGTATATTTCCCATAGATTGAATTTTTGAACGACAGCCCATAGAGTGCCCGTTATATAAGAGGCACCAAATACTACAATCATTAACACCCAGGGCGAGGCATTCCAAATTTTACGGTAAATATACCTAAGCGGCACTGTCATCAAACAACCAGCGTAAGCATTCAATAAAATAACAAATACATATATATCACGCATTTCAAATACTTTAGAGCCGATATAATTTACTAACGCGTAACCAATCCAGCCCGCGATTTGCAAAAGCCAAAAAAAACGTTGCCTGTTATCGACTAAAGATTGCCAGTTCAAAATAGATGTTTACTCCGTATGGTTAAAGCTAATTCCATAAAATAGGCGTTTGTTATTTTTATTATTTTTACCTATGTAGGGCTAATTTTCACAAAATTAGGTAGTCTTATTATATAGATTTATGAGTTTGCATAGCACTACAGCTTGCCTTGCTTTTTAAGAGTCTTACCGCAAACAAATAGTCGAGACACTAAAAAAGCGAAAGGTTATCCGCCTTCCGCTTTTTAAATATCAATAGCCTTGTGTAAATTAAGCTAGTTTATCTGATGCTACTTTGTAGGTTGGATCTTCAATCACATTCACTTCAACTAAATCTCGTGCTTTATGAAGCAACTGCGTACAGTCTTTACTTAAGTGACGTAAATGAAGTTGTTTACCTGCTTTTGTGTATTTGTCAGCAAGTGTATCAATTGCTTCTATTGCACTGTGGTCAGATACGCGGCTGTGTTTAAATTCAACAATCACATTTTTAGGATCATTTTTCACATCGAATAACTCAGAAAAGTTTTTAACAGAGCCAAAGAATAACGGACCATGTAGTTCGTACACCTTAGCGCCTTCCTGATCAATGTAGTTAGTTGTATATATCTGCTTCGCATGCTGCCAAGCAAATACTAGAGCCGATACAATAACACCCACACATACAGCAATCGCTAAATCTGTAATAACCGTCACGCCCGACACAAGAACAATTACAAATGCATCAGATAATGGTACGCGCTTCATCATTTTAAAGCTTGCCCATTCAAATGTACCAAGTACTACCATAAACATAACACCAACAAGTGCAGCTAATGGGATCATTTCAATTAAGCTAGAGGCAAAAATAATAAAACCAAGTAGCATAAGTGCAGCGCTTATACCTGATAAACGAGAGCGACCACCTGAATTTATATTGATCATTGATTGACCAATCATTGCACAACCACCCATTGCACCAAACATACCGCAGGTAATATTTGCAGCACCTTGACCAATACATTCTTTATTACTATGACCACGGGTTTCTGTAATCTCATCAATTAAGCTAAGCGTTAATAATGATTCAATTAAACCAATAGCCGCTAAAATAAGTGCATAAGGAAAAATAATTTGTAGCGTTTCGAAAGTAAACGGCACCATAGGAATATGAAATTCAGGCAAGCCGCCAGCGATTGTTGCAGCTTCGTCTCCAGTCATTCCTTTTAAGAAATCTAATACTGTATGCGCTTCTAAATCAAATCCAATCACTAATCCAGTTACAGTTACAATAGCAACTAGAGATGAAGGCACTGCTGTAGTCAATTTTGGCAAAAAGTGGATTATTGCCATGGTTAATGCAACTAAGCCAAGCATGATAAATAATGGATTACCTGTCATCCATTCTTGTCCGCCCATACCATCTGGCACTTTAAACTGCCCTAGCTGAGCTAAAAATATAACAATTGCTAACCCGTTTACAAAACCAAGCATTACCGGATGAGGAACCATACGGATAAACTTACCGAGCTTAAATACACCCGCGAGAATTTGCAGTATTCCCATCAGCAACACAGTTGCAAATAGATACTCAACACCGTGATCAAGCACTAAACTTACCATAACAACAGCTAGTGCACCGGTTGCACCTGAAATCATACCAGGGCGACCACCAAAAATAGCCGTAATTAAACCAACGATAAACGCGGCATATAGACCAACCAAAGGTTCTACATTTGCAACAAAGGCAAACGCAACTGCTTCTGGGACTAAGGCTAACGCCACAGTTAATCCAGATAGAATATCGTTTTTAGCAGAGCTAGGCGCCCTACTGAGTAAGTTAAACATTGAGGTCCTCAAATGGTGTAATGGGTATCAAAAAAAGCGCTAAATTCTACCAAATTAGCGCTCAGTTAACAATTATCATTATGTGGTTAAGCTAAACTAAAAATGGTTTAGCTTTTAAAAGAAGTGCTTTTACAAAGGAAGGGAAGTACTGCGTTTTACACATGTCATTGTTACATTAGAATGTACTTCTTGGACGTATTCTAAGCTTAGTAAATTATCGCGCACAAAATGCTCATACCCTTCTATGCCTTGTGAAATTATGCGTAGCATAAAGTCCATGGTACCAGCCATAGTGTAACACTCTGTTACCTCGTCGTAGCTCATGATCAGCTTTTCAAACTCAGCAAGATTCTTTTTACCGTGATTTGATAAACGCACATGTGCATATACAAGCATATCAAAGCCAAGTTTTTTCTCATCTAAAAGAGCCACTTTGCTTTTTATATAACCATCTTGCTCTAGCTTAGCGATTCGACGCCAGCATGGAGATTGAGACAAGCCTACTTTATCTGCAATTTCTGCGGTTGATAAACTAGCATCTTGTTGTAAAAGTGCCAATATTTGGCGATCTACGTGATTTAGAGACATTTTATTTCTTATTTATCAAATAAACTGGTTAAATTATACAACCATTTTAAAACTCAGTCTGCTTATTTTTAATGTTTATGCAGTTTGTAAACTTAAAATAAGCAACTTAACCAAACTTACCACTTACAAAAGGATTTGTTTTCTTTTCAAACCCCACCGTAGTGTCGCTACCATGTCCTGCCAATATTTTAGTATTATCAGGTAAGGTTAAAATATGCGTCTTAATCGACTCTATAAGTTGTTCACTGTTCCCCTTAGGAAAGTCAGTGCGCCCTACTGAGCCTTTAAAAATAACGTCACCGACAATAACGCACTCATAGTCTGGTTGGTAAAACACTATATGACCGGGTGTATGCCCCGGGCAATGTTTCACTAAAAAGCTAAGTTTACCTACGCTCACGGTGTCATTATGGTTTAGCCAAATATCCGGATAAAACGGTTCAATGGGTTTAAATCCAAACATCTGTGCTTGCATAGGTAAGTTTTCAAACCAAAAGTACTCATCTTTTTGTGGACCAATAATTTGTACGTTAAATTGATTTCGTAAAATATCAGCCCCACCCACATGATCTAAATGCCCGTGCGTTAACCAAATAGCACTTAATGCTAGTTTATGCTCATTAAGGACCGTTATTATTTTATCAGTGTCGCCACCTGGGTCGATAACCACAGCGTGTTTAGTTTCGCTACACCAAATAATACGGCTGTTTTGTGCAAAGGCAGTGACAGGTATAGTTATGATTTCCATATTAAATTTCTTTACTTTTTTGATCTGGAATAACAACTTCTTCTTCGAATGACATAAGTATTGGATACTTTAAGTACGCTTGATCATAAAATGGACTTTGTTCATATAACCAGTTTAATCGAGCTTCTGCGTCACTCGCGAATGATTTATCTTTAAGTTTTTCATCAAACTTAAGCGCAAGCTTTGGGTTATCTTTTAGCATTTGGCGTGCATACGGAATTAGCGCATAGTTTTCCATGTACTCGGTACGCTGAAAAATAGTATTAAACTCACCCCACGCAAAAAATGAATCAGGAGCTTCTGGGTGCAATAAATGCACAGCAAGCTCACCTGCTTTTTGTTGAGTATTGACTTGATACCAACCATCTAAATCAACATTTATAGCAGGGACGTAATCAAAAGTTGCTGATACTCTAAAACGCCCTTCAAATGGTGCTTTATCAAACGTGTAGTCAGCCACCTTTGCAACTTTCAAAGGCTGTGTGTTTGCCCCTTCAAGTTTATTAATAGAGACACCATGTAACTTTAGTTTCTCAATAATGTTGCTATATACAGGCGGAATAAAAAAAGCTTTAGGTACTTCAACTGTATGTTGTACATCTTTTTGCCAATAAATAGGTAAGTCAGTATATGTATGTGCTTTACCCAAATACTTCACTTCATTTTGACCCGAAAGTGAATTCATGCTTGATGAATATTCAATACCTTTAAACTGCGCAATCGTATCAGCTTGCTTGGCATAGCCACGCTTTACTATTAACTGTTTAGGAACAAATTCTTGTTCTTTTTTTACTGCATTAGCTAATTCATGACTGTGCTTTGATAGCGCAGTAATAGCACCATCTAAAAATACATAAGTTCCCAATACACGTTGCTTGTAAGGCTTCAATGAATGATTTTCGACTAAAATAGTCGGCAATGACTTTAAATCCCCCCAACCATTTGAAAAACGTGGCGTAGCAACCCAGCCCGCTAACCCTTTTTTAAAGTCGCGCTTGTCCATAACAAAAACAAGTGGTCCTGGGATGTGTCCTTGCTTCGCTAGCGTATCGTCAATGAGAGGTTTAAAAAACTGGTTTAATGTATCTGATACCGCAGGCGATTCGCTCGAAAATACCGGATTGTAACCATAAGTCACATCGTATTGGTAATCTGCGCCGTCGGTAACGTGTACATCAATGTATAAATTTGGGTTGTAGTCGTTAATAACCTTTAAAACACTTCTAACTTCTGGGGTATCTAATTTAGTAAAATCACGATTTAAATTAAGGTTATTAGCATTTGTTCTAAAGCCCATTTTTGCAGGGCCCCTTTGATTAATACGATTGAATGCACTGCTACGTTCGTGGCCATCTACATTTAAAATAGGAATAAATAATATGTTTACCTTTTTTAAAATGTCACGGCGCTTACCCGTCGCTATATCTCTGAGTAACATGAACATGGCATCTTTACCGTCTATTTCCCCAGAATGTATTCCTGCCTGGATAAAAATAGTTGGCTTAGTGCTATTAGCCATTTGCCTTGCTTTAAAAAAACCTTGCTCACTGGCAATCAACATTTTTATTGCACGCTTACTATTACTATAGCCAATGGTTTGAGATTGAAACTGAGTAGGGTTTGCAGCAACTAACCTATCTACAAATGCCATTGTATTTGCATAATCGGGCGACGCTTCACCTGCAGATAACTCAAAGTCAGTAGTTAACGGCCCTTGTTTTTGTAAAAGCTCTACGCTTTTCCCCTGCCACTCAATGAGTGGAGGTAAGTGTGCGTCATACGCCACACTTGCAGATAAAATGAGTAAACTTGCAAACATAAAATTCTCTAACAAACGCCTTAATTATATAAATTATATCAACTAAATTTTTTATAATGAGGAAACTGCGGTGATTCAACAAAAAAATGCAGCCAAATACATTTCACTCATTCACACCTGTGTTTTTAGGCTTTATAACCTTATTAAGTATTATACCAATGTGCAATAATACTTAATCATTTTGCGGGGCTAAACATGTCGCTACCTGCGTTAAAAAACTCTCATTTATGACTGCATGGATGCAGAAGGTAGAGCAATGCAGGAGCAATTGCCGAGAACAACTAAATAGCGAATTTTTTGCCTAGCTATCAACACGTTTTTCCGCCCTCAAAATAGATCATTTAATTAAGCGAATTAGTATTACTCATTGGGTTAAGTTACTAAATTACAAGCACAAAAAAAGGAGCCATAGGCTCCTTTTTAATACTTATATAAAAAAGCTTAAGCGGCTAGGCCTTCTTTTGCTTTTTCTACAAGCGCTGCGAATGCAACTTGGTCATAAACAGCGATATCTGCAAGGATCTTACGATCGATTTCTACAGAAGTCTTTTTAAGACCATTGATAAAACGGCTGTAAGACAGACCATTTTGACGTGAAGCAGCATTGATACGTGCAATCCATAATTGACGGAAAGTACGTTTCTTCGCACGACGGTCACGGTAAGCGTATTGACCCGCTTTAGTAACAGCCTGGAAAGCTACGCGGTAAACACGTGAACGTGCTCCGTAGTAACCTTTTGCTTGTTTTAAAACTTTTTTGTGACGTGCACGTGCGACAACGCCGCGTTTAACTCTTGCCATTTCTAAAAACCCCTATTAAGCGAACGGTAACATACGTGAAACTAGACCATGGTCATTTTTATGAACCATCATCTTAGGACGTAGGTGTAACTTACGCTTAGAAGTTTTCTTAGTCAGAATATGACGAAGATGCGCTTGTTTACGCTTGAAACCGCCAGAAGCAGTCTTTTTGAAACGCTTAGCAGCGCCACTGTGACTTTTTAGCTTATAAGCCATTGCAATAACTCCAATTGTATTGCTTTTAAATTAGTAAGCAGGCGTGAGATATATTTCTATAGCTCCACTTTTAGGCCTAACTTACTGCCATGTTCCGGTGAAGACCCAACATAAATGCCGCAATCTTGCTTTAAGACCGGTTAACTCAGGTGAATATTCGCATATTGCTTGCAGACCTGAGCTAATTTCGGTGCGTATTATCGCTTAAAAATTATTTTTTAGCAACAGGCGCCATCATCATAACCATTTGGCGGCCTTCAACACGATTTGGGAAAGACTCAACTACTGCAAGCTCTTCTAAATCGGCTTTGATACGGTTTAATAATTCTATACCAATTTCTTGGTGAGCCATTTCACGACCACGGAAGCGGATAGTAATCTTAGCTTTATCACCAGCTTCTAAGAACTTACGTAAGTTGCGAAGCTTAACCTGATAATCACCTTCATCCGTACCAGGACGGAATTTGATTTCTTTTATCTGGATTTGCTTTTGCTTCTTCTTCTGCTCTTTTAGTTCTTTGCTTTTTTCAAAGATGAACTTACCGTAGTCCATGATTCTACAAACAGGCGGCTCAGCGTTTGGACTGATCTCAACAAGATCAACACCCGCTGCATCGGCCATAGTTTGCGCGTCTTGTAATGACTGAATTCCAGCTTGTTCGCCTTCAATGTCAATTAAACGAACTTCTTGCGCTGTAATTTCTTCGTTAATACGATTTTTTTGAGCTGTTTGTTGCCCTTTCTTGCCGCCTCTAATAGTACGTTCCTCCAAGAATATCAATAATATAAGCGTGTAAATGGCTGTTTGTTAATGCCTTACACGCTCGATTTTTACTGTCGATTTTTAATTTCTTCACTAATTTTAGCTACAAAATCATCAACATTAAATTTGCCAAGGTCTTCACCTGTGCGAGTACGCACTGCTACTTCTTGCTGTTCAACTTCTTTATCGCCAACAACAAGTAAATATGGAATACGCTTCAGTGTATGCTCACGGATTTTAAAGCCAATCTTCTCATTTCTCAAGTCAGCAGCGGCTCTAATTCCAAGTTTATTTAATTTTTGTACAACTTCTTTAACATAAGGAGCCTGTTTATCGGTAATATTCATAATTACCACTTGCTTTGGTGCAAGCCACGTCGGGAATAAACCAGCGTACTCTTCAGTTAAAATGCCAATAAAGCGTTCAATAGAACCTAAAATAGCACGATGTATCATTACAGGTGTACGACGCTCGTTATTTTCTGCTACATAAGTAGCACCTAAACGACCCGGTAATGCAAAGTCTAATTGCACTGTACCACACTGCCACGCTCTGTCTAAACAATCGTACAAAGTAAATTCAATCTTAGGACCGTAAAACGCGCCTTCGCCCGGAAGATAATCAAATTCAATATCGTTTAGCTTAAGTGCATCAGCTAAAGCAAGCTCTGCTTTATCCCACATATGGTCTTCACCAATGCGTTGTTCTGGGCGAGTAGATAGCTTAACTACAATCTTCTCAAATCCGAATGTTTCATATGTATCATAAACCATCTTAATACACGCTGACACTTCGTCCATTATCTGCTCTTCAGTACAGAAAATGTGAGCGTCATCTTGTGTAAAGCCACGTACACGCATTAAACCGTGTAGTGCACCTGATGGTTCATTACGGTGACAACAACCAAATTCAGCCATACGAAGTGGTAAATCACGGTACGATTTTAAACCTTGGTTAAAGATTTGCACGTGACCAGGGCAGTTCATTGGTTTAATTGCGTATTCACGTTTTTCAGACTCAGTGGTAAACATTGCTTCTGAATATTTTTCCCAGTGACCTGATTTTTCCCAAAGTGAACGGTCCATCATCATTGGACCTTTTACTTCTTCGTACTCATATTCGCGTAATTTTTCACGTACAAATTCTTCAAGCTCGCGGTAAATGCTCCAACCATCGTTGTGCCAAAATACCATGCCTGGCGCTTCTTCTTGCCAATGCCATAAATCAAGCGCTTTACCAATACGACGGTGATCGCGTTTTTCAGCTTCTTCAAGGCGCTTTAAATACGCTTTAAGTTGCTTTTTATCGCCCCACGCGGTGCCGTAAATGCGTTGTAGCATTTTGTTTTCTGAATCACCACGCCAATATGCACCCGCCACTTTCATTATTTTAAAGTTTTGGCAAAATTTCATGTTAGGAACGTGAGGTCCACGACACATGTCTACATATTCTTCGTGATGATATAACCCAGGACGGTCATCTTTAGCGATGTTTTCGTCCAAAATTTCTATTTTGTATGTTTCGCCACGCGCTTCAAATGTATCGCGTGCTTCTTGCCAGCTTACTGTTTTTTTCACTACGTCGTAGTTGGTTTTTGCAAGTTGCAGCATACGCTTTTCAATTGCTTCAAGATCATCTTGTGATAGTGAGTGTTCCATATCGATATCGTAGTAAAAACCGTTATCAATGGTAGGACCAATTGCCATTTTTGCGTCTGGGAAAAGTTGCTTAACTGCATGACCGATTAAGTGAGCACAAGAGTGACGAATGATTTCAAGGCCGTCATCGTCTTTAGCGGTAATGATCTCAAGACGAGAGTCATCACTAATTAAATCACATGCATCAACACGGTCGCCATTTACACGGCCCGCAATGGTCGCTTTAGCTAAACCAGGACCAATGTCGTTTGCAACATCAAGCGTGCTTACAGGGTTTTCAAAACTACGTTGACTTCCGTCTGGAAGAGTAATAACTGGCATTATAAATCCTTGCTACAGTGGTGACACCTACAATGTATCACGTGTATTTTTAATAAATTAAATGAGAATGACTCGACAACGCTTTTACGAATAAGCATTGACTAATATATGTAGATGAGGAGTCTATTCAACTACAAAGATATATTGTCGCGTGCCGCGCATTTAATTACAAGTTTAAAGGGGTGAAATCGACCCGTTTTATCCACAAAATGTAGCTTTTAAAGCAAAAAAATCATTTTATTAAAATATAAAAGCATCAATGCATTAATTACGCGCCTACAGCTATACCCACACTCGCATTTTAATGTGCGTTGCGTATAATACTGCGTAATTAAGTTATTTTAGAGAATAGACATGAGAACATGTGGTGTAGAAATTACCGGTAGTGATGTACTACTTTGTATTTTAAGTAAAGATAATGACGTATTTGATATTCGCGATGTGCGCCAAACACGCTTTACCTTAGGTAACGGTAACGACACTGAAGTAATGCGTAAATTTCAATTCGATTTTGCAAAACTAATGCAAGATTACCAAATTGATTCTGTTGCAATTCGTGAGCGTCAGCCTAAAGGTAAATTTGCTGGCAGTGCAAAAGGCTTTAAAATGGAAACTGCAATTCAATTAATTGACAACTTAGATGTACGTTTATTTACTACAACTGAAGTTAAAGAGCAGTTAAAACGCAACCCCATCCCTATTGATTTTGAAGAAACAGGCCTTAAAAAGTACCAAGAAAATGCTTTTGTAAACGCTTACGTTTATATCATGAAAAAAACATACCGCAGCGACGAAATGTAAACTCATTACTCGTTTAAAAACGCGTACTTACATTGTAAGACGCGTTTTTTTGTGTCTAAAAAGTAGTATTAGCTTTTATTAATCTAATAATACATTAGTCTAACTGCACTTCTCTTTGTCGACAATATGTGTTTATTTTAACTTTGTAGTTTACATAACTCACACACATTTTCATGGAGAGAGCAATGCACACACACACTACCCCGGTAAAAGAAGTAGAGCAAACAAATCACTTGCCGTTATCCCAAAGCTACTTTAAAGGTATACAAAGCACACCTTTAACAAATTCAACTATAGGCGAGTACTTTGACTTTATTGTCGACAAAAGGCCGGAGGCGTTAGCTGTTGTAGTTCATCACCAAGGTATTAGATTAACGTATAAAGAATTTCAAAAAGAAGTTAATCAGCTTGCGAAGGGGTTACTTGCCCTTGGCGTAAAACCAGGTGAGCGCGTTGGTATTTGGTCTCCTAATAATATTGAGTGGTGCTTAACCCAATTTGCAACGGCAAAAATTGGCGCAATAATGGTGTGCATCAACCCGGCATATCGTCCTAACGAATTACAATATGCTTTAAATAGTGTTGAATGCTCAACTCTAATCACAGCATCAAATTTTAAAGGCAGTGATTACTTAGAAATGCTTAATAGTTTAGCGCCAGAACTTGCAACTTGCGATAAGTACACACTTAATTTAAAAGCACTACCCACTCTTAAAAATATAATCCGCATTGGCGATGAAGCATCTCCTGGTATGCACTCTTTTAATGATGTTATTAACTTGCCAACAGCAGCTCATGAGCTTGAATTAAAAGCAATAGGTGAAAACTTAAATGCTGATCAAGACATCAATATACAATTTACATCAGGTACAACAGGCAACCCAAAAGGCGCAACGCTCACTCATAAAAATATTTTAAATAATGCGCTATTCGTCGCCGAATCTATGCACTTTACGAGCGATGACAAGTTATGTATCCCTATCCCGTTATATCATTGCTTTGCAATGGTATTGGGTAGCTTATTGTGTGTTAGTAAAGGTGCAGCAGCCATTTACCCTAGTGATTCGTTCGATGCAAAAACCACGCTTGATGTAGTTCAACAAGAAGGATGTACAGCGCTGCACGGTGTACCTACTATGTTTATTAGTGAGCTTGAGCTGAGTAACTTTAACGATTATGACCTAAGTACTTTACGCACGGGTGTAATGGCAGGCTCTACATGCCCAGAGCAAGTAATGCGCAAAGTACAAACACAAATGAACATGCATCAAATACTGATTGCTTACGGGCAAACGGAGTGCAGCCCCATAAACAACATTACCGAAACAGACTCTTCAATAGAGCGGCAAGTAACAACGGTTGGCCGCGCACTTGCCCATACCGAGGTTAAAATAATTGACGAGCTGGGTAACATTCAAAAAATTGGTCAACCTGGCGAAGTGTGTAGTAAAGGTGCAGGCATAATGCGCTGCTATTGGAATGACGAAGCTAAAACAAAAGCCACAATAGATGACGAAGGTTGGCTGCACTCTGGCGATTTAGGTGTCATGGATACAGAAGGGTTTGTTACGATTGTTGGGCGTATAAAAGATATGATTATTCGCGGCGGCGAAAACATTTACCCTCGAGAAATAGAAGAAGTACTTTACACTTACCCTGGCATTCAAGATGCTGCCATATTTGGTATAACCGATGAAAAGTATGGCGAAGAAGTGTGCGCTTGGATCCAACCAAAAGAAGATGCTGTACTTGATGAGCAAGCAATTCGTGAGTTTTTAAAAGACAAACTAGCCTACTTTAAAATGCCACGACATATCCGTTTCGTAGAAAACTACCCAATGACAGTAACGGGTAAACTGCAAAAATTTAAAATGCGCGAGCAAATGCAAGAAGAGCTAAGCGACAACGCTTTTTCCTAGTTTCGTCTTTAAGTAACTGAGGCTCTGGGTAGGGAATTTATCTCAGAGCTATGTTCAGAGCTAGCAGCGTTAAATTTACGTATGTTAGGACTAATACTAAAAAGCACAGCCAATTGGCTGTGCTTTTTATGTACTGAATTTATTATAAATTCAACATTCTCTTTTTTAAACGTTCTAAATCAATCGCACTCGAACGCACTGTTAATTTAATATGGCTGTATTCATATTCTTCTTTAACAACACTCATACTCGATCGAATTTCGCCCACAATACCTTTAGCTGTGTACGGTATAACAATCTCTTCTTCAATCATGTCCTCTTGAGCAATGCCAATAATGTATTTGTGCAGTTTACTAATATCATCTGGATTACGTGTAGAAGTCATCATCGCATCAGGAAACTCATCCATTAGCGACTGCTGTTGATCAGTACTTAATTGGTCTGACTTATTCAGTACTAATAATTTTTTGCTACCTTCTACCCCAACTTCTGCCAGTACTTTATGTACTACTTCAAGTTGTGAGCGAAAAGAAGGATCTGAAGCATCTACAACATATAACAGTAACGACGCATCATGTGCCTCAGCGAGCGTTGAATGAAATGAAGCAACCAAATCATGAGGTAATTTTTTAATAAAACCAACCGTATCTGAAACCAATATACGAGGCTGGGTAATCGGATACAGCGCGCGAACAGTGGTATCTAGCGTTGCAAAAAGTTTGTTTTCACCTTCTACATCACTACCTGTAATTGCGCGCATCATTGATGACTTGCCCGCATTGGTATAACCAATTAAAGCCACTGAGAATAGCTCAGAGCGCTGCGTACGTCTGTCCATCATTACATCTTGAACACTAACAAGTTCGCGCTTTAATTCTGCTAACTGATCGCGCACCTTACGGCGATTTAGCTCAAGTGTGGTTTCACCCGCACCTTTACCCATTTGGCGTTCTTTATCACCTGTTGATGTTTCACGAAGCCGTGGCGCGACATAATTAAGGCGAGCAATTTCAACTTGTAATTTTGCTGTTTTAGTACGCGCATGACGGCTAAATATTTCAATGATAATACCAGTGCGATCAAATACTTCTACACCTAATTGGTTCTCAACATTACGCAGTTGAGAAGGCGTTAAATCGCAGTCAAATACCACTACATCGGCACATGCAAACTCTAAATCGTTTGATGGAAATTCTGAGGATATTTCGGTTAAAGGGTCTTCATCGAGTAAATCATCTTCTTGCTCGTTTTCAACCATCCCTTTATTGCCGGTAAGGTGTGCTATTTCAGCTAGTTTTCCTGAGCCCAGTACATTAACTTTTTGAGTTGAGCTTTGCTTTTGCGATTGTGTACCTACTACTTTAAAGCCTAACGTAGTTACCAAACGAGCAAGCTCTGCAAGCGATTCTGTTGCTTCGTCGCCTTTAAATTGTGGTGTGCTAATAGAAATAAGTAACGCATTAGGAAGTAATGGTTTTGCAGTTAGTTGCATAATTTTTTATATGTTAATGCACCTAAAGTGCAAACCTAATTTTCATTCGAAAGTAACTTGATCCTACGCTGTTATGACCGAGCTTTACAGCGTTATAGCTTACGAATGCAATTATTATCTTTATTTTGCCAAAATTAGCGTTAATCTGTGAACTATTTGTGCGGGGGCAATATAATTTTTACACGCAAGTAAACCAATAAGTAACTTGGTGTTGTTATAAATGTATTTAATTATTAAGTGTTGGGGTTTACCATTGATAATAGGCTTTATGTAGCATTGCACATACACAAGCCCATTAACTAAAAGCTAATTAGCTAAAACCAGTTACTAAGCAGACTCTTCTGGACGATGCTGCTTTTGTACGCCGGTTAAAAACAAACGTAATATTTGATCGTTACAAACACGGTAATGTTTGTTATCTACTTTACGAGAAAATGCGCTTAACTCATGCTTACTTAAATCAAAATCAACAAGTGCAAGTGTTGCTATAACATCTTCTGCTTTCATATTTAAAGCAATACGTAGCTTCATAAAGATAATATTGTTGTTTAGCTTTTTCTCTGGCTCTGGTTGCTCACCTTCGCGTTTGCCACGTTGGGTATTAATAAACCCATTTAAAAAGCTTGCAAACTCAGTATCACTTATTGGGGTAAAAGCCTCTTCACCTTCTTTAGTTAACCATGCAATTACTTGCTCTTTGGTGACCGTATGCTCTGCTGATGCAAAAACATTGACCATAGCAGTATCAGTTAAGTTAAAAGTGTAGCGAATGCGGCGTAAAATATCGTTATTAGTCAAAGTAAATCCCAAAGTGAGGTATAGCAACCAAGCAGTTATTGCTTAATTTTATATAAGCACCTAGTTTAACAGGTTTACTAATACCACCCTATTAATTTTTATCTGAGCTTCTTATACCTAGTTACCAAGCACCTTGGCAGGATCTACGCGCGTTGCTTGCCATGCAGGATAAATAGTGGCAAGTATCGCAAGCACAAACGTAACAATCACTGTAATACCAATGTCTTCAAGTACTAATTTACTTGGTAAAAACTCTATAAAATAAACGCCCTCAAGTGGATTGGCTCCAAATAATTGGCTTATCCACGTAAAAAGCTCACTTATATTAAGCGCTAATACCACACCAATTAGTGTTCCTAGTGCCACGCCTACAAATGCTTGCATTAAGCCCTGCATTACAAAGGTGGCTAAAATAGTACTGTCTTTCGCGCCCATGGTTTTTAAAATTGCGATATTGCCTTGTTTTTCGCGTACCTCCATCACCAAGGAGGAGACAATATTAAAACTGGCTACCGCTATAATTAAAAACACCACAATATAAACAATGGTACGCACCATTTGAATATCTTGATAAAGGCTGCCTTGGGTTCTAAACCAACTAGAAATATACACGTAGTCGTCAATAGTTTGGCCCACTCTTAGCGCTATTTGATGCGCCGAAAACACATCATCAACACTTAAACGCAGCCCTGTTACTTGGGTTTCATCGTAACCCAATGTTTGCTGTGCTTTGTTAAGATGTATAAAAGCAGCGGTACTATCAATCGGTCCGCCCATTTCTATAACACCTGCAAGGTTAAGTGTTACGCGTTTAGGCGCTAATAATGATTGACCTTTTTGACTAATTTGCGGAATAAGTAATGTAATGTTATCGCCTACTTTGGCATCTAACTGTTTTACTATTTGCTTGCCTAAAATAACGTCATCCAGGCCTAGCTGGCTGACTAATTTACCACTGGTAAACTGATTTACCGCCGATACATTACTCTCTAGTGATGGCTCAACACCTCGAATTTCTATCGCTTTTAGCTGGCTTTTATATTGCGCCATCCCATTCACTGCAATAAATGGCGCAGCCCCTGTTACATGCGGTTGTGTTTGTAAATCCTCAATTTTTTGCGACCAATTCGCGATGGGTCTACTTGGTGCTACATATTCAACCTGTGGCACAACACTTAGTAATCTATGTACTAGTTGCTGCTCAAAACCATTAATTACCGACAGCGCCACAATTAAAACCGCGACACCTAATAAAATACCAATAGTCGACGCTTTAGCGATAAAACTAACAAAGCCGTTTTTTTCATCTTTGTGGCCTGAATAGGCTCTAAAACGTTTACTTAAAAATGCACTAAGCAACATGCTGCGACTCTTTAATAGCTAGTTTTCCATCGTCTAAATAAGCTATTTTGCCCAGCTTATCGGCAAGTTCTAAATCGTGTGTAACTACCACAAAACTGGTGTTTAAGCTTTGGTTAAGCTCATTAATTAAATCGTAAATTTTAATCGCATTTTGTTTATCTAAATTACCGGTTGGTTCATCAGCAAGCACAAGCGCAGGTTTTGTAACCAGTGCACGGGCAATAGCTACGCGTTGGCGCTCTCCACCAGAAAGCGCAGACGGTTTATGCGAGCTGCGATGTGCAAGGCCTACTTTTTCGAGCATATCGAGCGCTTGAGCTTTGGCTTCTTTTGCACTCAAGCCTTTAATTAATAATGGCATAGCCACGTTTTCGACTGCGCTAAACTCCATTAATAAGTGATGAAATTGATAGATAAAGCCCAAGTTTTGGTTTCTAAATGCGGCTTGCTCTGTTCGCGAAAGTTTTGCAACTTCTTGGTTTTTAATTTTAGCGCTACCTGAGCTTGCGGTATCTAATGTGCCAAGTATGTGTAAAAGCGTACTTTTACCAGAGCCAGAACTCCCTACAATAGCGAGCATTTCACCTTGCTGCAGCGCTAAATCAACACCTTTTAATACTTCAACTTGGTTGCTGCCATCTTGATAAACTTTACTTAAATTTTCACAACTAATTACTAAATCATTCATAACGTAATACCTCTGCTGGTTTTACTTTTGCGGCTTTACGCGCAGGATATAAGGTAGCTAAAAAGCTCATAGCAATACTGGCAAACGCTATTATTACTAAACTCAAAATATCAAATTTTACCGGAAGCTCTATACCTGCCAATAAGTTTAAGCCCACTAATGCAAGTAGCTCATTTATATATAAACTAAATATTACACCTAAAAATGCGCCTATTGCTGTACCAATTACGCCGTTATATAAGCCTTGCACCATAAACACTTTTTGCACTTGCGAAGGCGTTAAACCTAACGTTTGTAGTATGGCCACTTCACCTTGTTTTTCGCTTACCATCATGGTTAATGCCGATACAATATTAAATACAGCCACCAATACAATGAGGGCAAGCAACATAGACATAATGCGCTTTTCCATAGCAACGGCTGCAAATAGAGTACCTTGGGTACTGCGCCAATCACTATAATTATGATCTTGTAAAATACGTTGGCTTGCTTCAATAAATTCATCTAGTTCGAAAGGTTCGTGCAATGAAACACTTAAATTTGGGGCAGTGTTTTTATCCAGCTTTAATACCCGTTGTAGTGAAGCGCCACTTGTAAACGCAAGTGCCATATCTATCTCAGATCCGGTTTCGTATATTGCGGCCACTTTAAATAAACGCTGGCTGGGTACTCGTCCAAGAGGTGTATATGTTGAAGCATTAGGCATAATAACGCGAAGCTTATCACCCACGCTAACGCCTAATTTACGACTCAAATAACGGCTTATAGCAATGTTGTAATTTTTGTTTAATACAGTTTTCCAATCGCCTTGCACTATTTTATCGGTAATTTTATACAAAGACCCGCTGTCGTTATAAAGGCCTTGTAGTAAAACGCCGTGCAAGTCTTTATTCGTTTGCAAAATAGCTTCGCCGTGGCGATATAAGCTTACATGATCAACATAAGGAGATTGTTCGAGGTCGGTTTTAAGGGTGCCCATTTGGGTGGCAGTGTGTTTACCTGCGCTAACTTCAACATGCGGAATAAGTCCAAGCATATTGGTTTTTAGGCTATTTTCAAACCCGTTCATTACACTGCTTACCGTAAATAATGCCATTAAACCAATAGCGATACCGGCAATAGAAAAAAACGAAATAAACGATATAAACGCATTTCCTTTAGAGGAGCGACTATATCTAAGCCCTATAAATAAGCTAACCGGTTGAAACATATTATTTTTAACACTTATCGTAAAAGTATTGAGCAATAGTAGCACGAAAAAAGTGCCTTTGGGTATGGCGTAAAATGTAAGAAATAATTTAAAAATCTGATACTTGGCTATATTTACAGCAATACATGCTTAACCATTAATTCGCGATTAAGCTTTCAGCCCTTTAACTAAATAATCGAGCAATACCCGTACATTAGTCGCCACAAACTGCCTTGGTGGATATACGCCCCATACCCCTTCTTGCTGTGGTTGATAGGGTGTTAAAATAGGCACCAATTGCCCTGAGTTAATTTCGTTTTCAATGTAGTAGTCTGGGAGTTGTACAATACCGAGCCCCTTTTTTGCGCCATCCACCAGCGCCCAACCACTATTACACTGTAGCCGCCCTGCTATTTTAATGTGTTTATCGCGCCCATTTTCGTTTACGCGCCAGTAGCTACTATTCCCAATTAAACATTCATGGCTGTTTAGCTCGCCTAAAGTATGCGGCTCACCAAATCGCGTTAAATACTGCGGTGCAGCGCACATAATAAAACGCCGCGCACTTAACCTACGCGCTTTTAAGCTCGAATCTTTTAAATGCCCTAACCTTATGGCTAAATCAAATCCGCCCTCTAATAAGTTTTCTTGCTCGTTACTTAGTGTGGCAACAACTTCTACCTCGGGATGCTCCTTCATAAAATTATGCACTATGGGCATAATAAAGCTCTCTCCGTACATAACTGGTGCTGTGAGCTTTATTTTACCTTTAGGCGTACTTTGTTGCTGAGCAAGGCCTTGAGTTGCCTCGTCCATAGCGTGTTGTAAGTGCTTTATTTGATGTAAGTACACTTCACCTTCTTTAGTTAAAACCACTTTACGAGTAGTACGAGTTAAAAGCTGGGTATTTAAACGTTGCTCAAGCGCCGTAACATGGCGGCTAATATGCGCAACCGAAAGCCCAAGCATTTTTGCAGCCGCAGTAAAGCTGCCCTCTTCACCAACCGCTATAAACTCATCAATTCCATCCCAACGTGCCATTATTACCATACTGTAAAAGTGTTTTAATAAAATTGAGATTATCATTATTTGAGAAACAAATACAATAAGCCCATCACCCAAGCAAATTGGGTCTACAATTATTTTTTAATAGCCAGTTAAAGGAAATAAAACACATGTCTGAATTTATTAAATCAAAAGCTGCCATTGCTTGGGGTCCTAATCAACCACTTAGTGTTGAAGAAGTTGATGTGATGATGCCTAAAAAAGGCGAAGTTATGGTAAAAATTACCGCTACAGGTGTGTGTCATACTGATGCATTTACATTATCAGGACAAGATCCTGAAGGCATATTTCCTGCTATTTTAGGTCACGAAGGCGCTGGTGTTGTCTATGCAGTTGGCGAAGGCGTAACGAGTGTTGAAGTGGGGGATCATGTTATTCCTTTATACACTGCAGAATGTGGCGTATGTAAAATGTGTACTTCAGGTAAAACTAACCTGTGTTCAGCCGTGCGCGAAACACAAGGTAAAGGCCTAATGCCAGACGGCACTACACGCTTTTTTAAAGATGGCCAACCAATTTATCACTACATGGGTACATCAACGTTCTCTGAGTACACTGTATTGCCAGAAATCTCACTTGCTAAAGTAAATAAAGAAGCATCACTAGAAGAGATTTGCTTACTAGGCTGTGGTGTAACAACGGGCATGGGCGCAGTTACCAACACAGCTAAAGTAAAGCCTGGCGACACTGTTGCTATATTTGGCTTAGGCGGTATTGGTTTGTCTGCGATTATTGGCGCAAAAATGGCTGGTGCAGGTCGTATTATCGGTGTTGATATAAACACCACTAAATTCGATTTAGCTACAAAACTAGGTGCTACTGATTTAATTAACCCAAAAGATTTCGACAAGCCAATTCAAGAAGTTATTGTTGAAATGACAGATGGCGGCGTTGACTACTCGTTTGAATGTATCGGTAATGTTGACGTAATGCGCTCAGCGCTTGAGTGTTGCCACAAAGGTTGGGGTGAGTCGGTCATTATTGGTGTGGCAGGTGCAGGCCAAGAAATATCAACCCGTCCGTTTCAGCTGGTAACTGGGCGTGTATGGCGTGGTAGTGCATTTGGTGGCGTTAAAGGCCGTTCACAACTCCCTGAAATTGTTGAGCGTTACATGGCAGGTGAATTTGCTCTTAGCGACTTTATTACTCACACAATGAGCCTTGAAGATATTAACGAAGCGTTTGATTTAATGCACGAAGGCAAAAGTATTCGTACAGTCATTCATTACTAATAAACTGCATTCGTAAAATAGCTTATTAATAAGCCGTAATACTTTTAAGTTTACGGCTTTTAAGGATTAAGTATGTTAGAAAATATCTCAAGTGTAAAAGTGTCTGGCGGTTGGCATAAGCAATATACTCACAGCTCGCAAAGTACACATTGCACTATGCGCTTTGCCGTATTTTTACCACCTGGCGCAAGTGAAGCAAATAAAGTACCGGTACTTTATTGGTTATCGGGATTAACCTGTACCGACGAAAATTTTATGCAAAAAGCCGGTGCATTTAAAAAAGCAGCAGAGCTGGGTATTGCTATTGTAGCGCCTGACACTAGCCCGCGTGGCGAAAACGTACCCAATGAAGACAGCTACGACTTTGCACAAGGCGCAGGCTTTTACGTAAATGCCACGCAAGCTCCTTACAACACCCATTTTAATATGTACGATTATGTTGTTAGTGAATTACCAGCATTGATAGAGCAACATTTTCCGGTAACAAGCACAAAAGCAATTAGTGGTCACTCTATGGGCGGGCACGGTGCATTAATGGTCGCACTTAAAAACCCGACTGCTTTTGTAAGTGCCTCGGCTTTTAGCCCTATTGTAAATCCGATTGAATGCCCTTGGGGTGTAAAAGCATTTACTGGTTATTTAGGAAATGATAAAGCGCTTTGGAAGCAATACGACAGCTGCGAGCTGATGAAAAACGCAGAGCAAGCTCATTACTTACCCATGTTAGTGAGTCAAGGTGATGCCGATGGTTTTTTACAAGAACAACTTAAGCCAGAAAACTTGGTCGCTATTGCTGATAAAAAAAGCTACCCGCTTACACTTGAAATGCAAGCAGGCTACGATCATAGCTACTTTTTTATAAGCAGCTTTATTGACCAACACTTATTATTTCATCATCAGTTTTTAACTGCTTAGCCTCATTAGTGTGTAGAGATGACTTTTCTACCTCTACACACTCTTTTAGACTTTTAGTGACCTGCCTACATACTTGCGTAGTAGTGCTTTCCCCTTTAACTAGGCTAACAAGAGCCGAATCTATCTTTAATCCCATATCAGTAAAGTTAAATCCGTTTTTATCTGTAGGTACTGGCTCTAGTGGGTTTTTATAAGGTGTTGACTGTGCCGGGCTAATACTATTTTTATCATTACGCGCCTGAGATTGTGCTTGCCCATCAATAATAGCGCCCGCAACTGTACAGCCAGAAAGGCAATAAAAAAACAAAAGTACAATAATTGTTTTCATCATTCATCCTTAACAAAATATTATCTAAATTGTATACGTTTTTTATTGTAACTCTGGAAAAAAATGTAAGTATTACTACCTAAAATCATTTATAAACTTTCTTGTAACACCCACCAGCTGCAATATAAAAAATGGCGACCCTAAATAACCTAAAATTTTATTAATGGTAGGTTGTAAGTGTTCTGTGAGAAGTTCAAGAAATAAAAAAGCAAAAACAGATAACCCAGCGCAAAATAGTAACGCTGTTTTTTCAAGTTTAGTGGGTGTGATTAATGTTTTATTTAAAGGCAAAAGGTTCACATAGGTGTCTTTTAGGTATGATAAAAGAATACGGGGCTTTAAAACTCAGATCAAATTAACTATCGCGTAAAATAGTAATAAAAACATGTAAAAGTTTCCTCAATAATTTTTATTAAACTCAGCTTCCTACAATAAACCATTGATTATTAGTTATTTATGCAATGGCCCACTGTTTGCTTATTATTAACAAAATTAACCCGCATAGGCTCAATAATGGAAATTGATTTACAGTGGAATGAAATCATCGATAACTTAATACATTTAGGTATTGCATACCTACTTGCGCTACCTATGGCTTACGACAGAGAGCGTAGCCATGATGGTGCAGGCCTTCGTACCTTTCCTCTTGTTGCTGTTGCATCGTGTGGGTATGCATTAATAGCGATGTCGGTTTTAGATGGCGCAGAAGCTCAATCTAAAATGTTGCAAGGCATCATTACTGGCATTGGTTTTATTGGCGGTGGTGCAATTTTGAAAAATAACAAATCAACCTCCGGTACAGCAACCGCAGCCAGTATTTGGAATATGGGCTTAATTGGTATAGCTGTAGCCTATAGCCGTTACGAAATAGCCATTTTGCTTGCCATTATTAATTTTATAACGCTAAGGTATGTAAAAAAGTTTAAGTGATAATTAGCTGTATTATTACAAGTAATGCGAGCAGATATTGGTCGTATTACATGTGTATAATCACTGGCAAAATATAAATACACGATTTCAATTTGATACAATATAACATATAATAAATGCAGTTTTAAATCACTCTATATAGCTCTCTTATGTCGCTACCTTCAACCGATAACCGCTTACATCATATTGATATATTACGGGGCATTATAATTATATTTATGGTTATTGACCATGGTATGTATTATTGCCTTAATTACTCAGTTACCGATCCGATGACCATTCCAGGGACTGATCCCGTTACCTTTTTTACGCGTTTTGTTTCTCACTTTTGCGCACCACTCTTCGTATTCTTAGCAGGTCTATCTGCGGCTATAACAGAGCATAAATATGTATCCACTAAAGCATTTTCACAAAGCTTGATTATTCGTGGTTTAGTGCTAATTTTGTTTGAATTTACTATTGTTTCGTGGTCTTGGAGCTTTAACCCATTATACCCAATGCTATACGCACAAGTTATTTGGGCTATCGGCTGGGGCTTTGTTATTTTAGGACTGCTGCGTTTCCTGGGCATTTATGCCATTTTTGTAGCAGGCTTATTACTCGTGTTTGGGCATAATTTATTTGATGGAACAAGCTTTGAGCCTAATACATTTGCACATACTGCTTGGTCCATTGCGCATCAAAAAAATGTACTTGATCTCCCTTTTGATTTTCAAATTAGAACAACCTACCCAGTTGCCCCCATTGTTGGCTTAATGGCATTGGCATATTGCGCTGGTGTTTATTACAAAGCGCAACAATACAGTAAAAAAGTGATGAATCACGCATTATTATTAGGCGTTACTTGCCTTGCGCTTTATGGCGTTTTACGTGGATTTAACTTATACGGTGATATGTCACAGTTTGCTATACATACAAGCTCATTACTCACTGTTATGTCGTTTCTAAACCCAACAAAGTATCCGCTTTCGCTGCAGTTTATGTTACTTACTGTTGGCCTTGGGCTTATTTCTTTAAAGGCATTAAGTGGTTTAAAAACCGAGTTTTCGCATAACTTTTTACAAGTACTGGGTAAAACAAGTATGTTTTCATACCTTGTGCATTTGTATTTATTACATGCTATTGCTTGGTTACTTATACCTATTCTTGGCTTCAATTTTAGCGATATGACCTACGCAGATACTCTCGTTGGTTTGCCTGAAGGTTATGGCATGAGTTACACAGCAACACTTTTATTTATAGCCGTTGTAATAGGACTAACAACCCTACTCGCTAAGCGATACATTGTTTGGAAGCGAAGCCACAAACATAGCTTAATTGCTAAATATATATAAGTAAAAACACAAACCCCGCATAATATTTGCGGGGTTTTATGTCATTAACCAATACGTAAAACTTATAAAAAGCTATCACCACTTTGCTTTAGCGTAACAGTTTGTGCTTGAGCGCTTTTAATTAATAATCCACAACGCACATCGTTTTGTGAAATTACAATTTTATCAATTGTGCTTGTATCGTAATTTATTACTTTGTTCTCGCAGCGTAACTGGACTTTAGTTAGCGGCATTTGCGCTTCAAGCGCTACTTCACTTTTTGACAATAAAGGTAATACCGCCTGCTTAGGCAATAGCTCTATTTGTTGTTTTATATCGCCAGAACTTTTATAAATGTCATTAACTTGAGCTAATAACTGCTCCTTATTTTGCTGTGTAAAAGTGATGGATTCAATATTGCCTAACGCATCTATTGCGTCATAGGCACGTACATAATCTTGTTTTGATATAAACCATTGTAATGCATTTTTTATCACACGCTTTTGAATTTGATCTGGTAGGTTACCTCGAAATAAAAATGCTTCGTTGATGTGCTGATCAAAGCTCTTCCAGTCTTGTACAAAATAACTGTGCTGGCTTTTAAGCCATGCAAGCAAAACAATCTCAACCGTATTTTTCGTATGTTCGTTTTCTAACTCATCAATACGGCTTTTCGCTTCATCGTATTTCTTTTCATCGATTAACTTACTAGCTTGTTCATAATCATTAAAAAAGCCGCGAGACGCTTTATCATTTGAAAAACCAGCATGTAAATTTTGCGAACTTACAGTAATAGTTTTTGCTACAGGTATAGTCTCGCCATTTAATTTTGCACTTTTGTAGTTGAGCTTAGACACGTAGTCCATTACTTCTCTTTGATACTTTTTTTGACCAGCTGTAGCTACAATTTCGATATCGCTCACTTGGCCGTTTTCATCAACAAGATAACTACTTAAATTAATTCCTTCTAATCGAGACGCACGCGGTGAGGTATTAGTAAGTTGATCGTAATTTTTATTAATCACCTCTGCAGGGACAAAGTCGTCAGCAAACACAGGGAGTTGAGTAAAAGCAGAAGTTAAAGAAAGCGCTAATATGAGTTTTTTCATCGATTTTATCCATCCTAGATAGTGTTTATATAATAGAAACAAACGATCCATATAAAAGCAAGTGTAAATACAAAAAATTAGTTCATTTAATGAGCTTAACTTAGAAAAAACTTAATAGATAAATATATTTGAGACATTAAAAAAGGCGCTTAAAAAGCGCCTTGCTAACAAGTATGTGTGCTTAAAACATATCTTGATAGGAGTTTGTTGTGCTAAACGTAATTGCTTTTTCAAAGCCTGGTAACTGAATACTTTGCTCGTCTATTACAATGTCGTTGTCGTCAATAAGTCCGTCGCCAAAACGATAAATAAGCTCGTACTGGCCTAAATCAGCTTGCGTTTGATACGTTTTCTGCGAAGCGCTAACCACACTATTTTTCTGTGTGTAACTAGTCATAACATCATCGCCATGGCGCTTAGCGAGCATTTGCATTGTTACTTTTGGTGAAAGTACGGTAGCTGTTGCATTATTACCGCCAAAGCCTTTTGAATTTATAAAAGCAATATCCATATCGGCGCATTCGTAATGGCTATTACGAATATCAAGATGATCGGTGTAAACATCATCAGCCACTTTATCAATTGTGGTAATACCCAGCATAATATTATGACTAAATATGCCTAACGCAATCGCTAACTGGTCACCGCTTGCAGGTGCAATAGTATGGCCAACATACGCTTTTGGCGCTGTTACTTTCCAGTTATCAATAGCAAACGTTTGCGCTACTTTATGATAAATCAAAGACTCTGTTACACGGTTTTGCGGTGTACTAGAACCATGGGCTAAAATAAAGCTACGTTCTTGCAGTGCTTCTTTACCTAATAAGCTGCTAGCAAGTGCGGCTGATTTTGCCATGGTAATATAATTACCTGGGCCAGGTGACGTAATCGACTTTTTAACGCCATCTGCATTGACAAACACATCCGGTACGCTGCCCATAATATCAGCGCCCAACTCAAGGGCTAAAGCATCATCCATTAAAATAGCAACTTGCGCGCCTTCACCTAATGTAAAGCCACAGTTATCGCCAAATGGGCGGCTGCTATTACGGTAGTCTGGTTCTTCATCATTTGATAAGTTATCTAAACGACGCAGCCCTTCAACGTTTGCAAGTGCGCTCATGTTACCAAAGCCTTCTACAACTTCTGGTGTAATAGCACACTCAACACTTGCGACAACCGCAACGCGTGTACGCCCTGCTTGTATGTCATTAACCGCTGCACGTAAATTATATAAAAACGTTGCACATGCGCCCGAGGTCGAAAATGTAGTACCTACATTGCCCGTAACATAGGCGTTTATAAAATCGGTCGACATTGTATTTAAGCCCAGTGCTAACTGCTTAGTGCTAACACGGTCGCCTTGTTGGCGCGCCTTTACTAAACCGCCTAGGCCTTTGTCGTCCATTTGGCCAATTACCGATGCTGAATAGGTACCAATTTTATCTGGCTCTACGCTATTCATAATATGCTGCCAATCAAGCCCTGTTGATTTAATCGCATCTGTAGCTGCAAAAATAGTGGCTTGCAAACCACGAGGCTGATAGCGGCTGTTATACATAACTGATGGATCAAACCCAGTCGGAAATTGCCCAGCAGATTTAATTGGGTTATCGCGTGTTGAGTCGTGCTTTACGTCT
The DNA here is from genome assembly GCF_014163655.1 of Pseudoalteromonas sp. SR45-1. Taxonomy (NCBI): domain Bacteria; kingdom Pseudomonadati; phylum Pseudomonadota; class Gammaproteobacteria; order Alteromonadales; family Pseudoalteromonadaceae; genus Pseudoalteromonas; species Pseudoalteromonas sp. SR45-1. The sequence goes on from NZ_JACJDR010000001.1 coordinate 353,615, forward strand.
AAGTCGGCTGCAATAGTTACTTTAACTTTTTTGCCTTCAAGCTCTTCAACTTGCCAGCTAGCAGGAACTGGTGCAGGTAAGTCGCGAGCGCGCGTTTCAAACACAATTGCGTTATCGCTTGATGCGGTTAGTGTCATTTTTTGCTGCCACGGTGTTGCGTCGGCATCAAAGTGTTCTTTTTCAATTTTACGAATAAGTGTACCAGCAATAATTTGCTCACCAAAGCGTGCTTCTATGTCGCTTTGCTCAACATTATTACCTTGTGTATCTTGTAATTGGCCGTTTACAACGCTTACTAGATTCATCAGTGTGGCGAGGCCTAAAAATGTTTCACTGCGATCTTGAGCATTTAAACTATCTAACACGATACGGCGATAACCTTGATGAAAAGAAGTACGGCCAGCGGCGTTAATGCCACCCATGCCTACTATAACGGGTAATGCTGTCATAATTTACCTTTTAGAAACGTGTTATAAGGAGAAGAGGCAGTTTAAATGGATTATGCACCACGCATTGTGCTTTAATAGCCAAATATTCAGCACAAAAGGCCAAAATGTACTGGTCGGAGCATTTATATGACTGATAAACACACTAATCCACCACTAAACATTGCTATAGCGGTATATCCGCATTTATTAGTGACTAGTTTAACGCTGCCTATAGAAATGCTAAGAGCCGGCGAGGCCTTTGCTAAAGGGCATCTTGATAAGCAAAGCTTTAGGCCACTTGCTATAAATTTAGTGGCTAAAAGTGCTGAATCTATACCCACCCGCGCAGGCCTTGCTATAAATCCTGATTGCATAACAACTAACGCGCCCTACAGCGATTTAATTATAGTGCCGGGTATTTGGCGAAATCCGCGCCCAGTGGTGCGAACAAATCAAGAAATAGTTGATTGGCTAAGTGAAAGCTTTAGCGCAGGCAGCCATATAATTGGTGTAGGTACTGGCAACTGTTTATTAGCTGAGGCTGGCTTACTTGATGGCCACCCTGCTACCACCCATTGGCATTACGCCAAACAATTTAGCCATGACTACCCGCAGGTGCGCTTAAAGCCCGACTTTTTTATAACCCAATCAGAGCGCATGTATACCGTAGCAAGCCTTAATGCCCTTGCAGATGTTATCGTACATATTATCAGCCAGTACTACACAAAAGCCGCCGCGCAGCATGTAGAGCGTAATTTTTCGCACGAAATACGCAAACCCTACGAAGATCAACGCTATTTAGAAGGTGCAGTAGACCGCCACCCCGATGAGCTAATTGCGCAAATTCAATTTTGGCTAAAAACTAATTTAGCCACCGAGCTAAACTTGCAAGAAGTTGCTGCCCAATTTAGCTTAAGCTATCGTACTTTTACCCGCCGTTTTAGAGCCGCCACTAACCAAAGCCCAATTGAGTATTGGCAACAACTACGTGTAGAAGGCGCAAAAGAGTTATTAGCATCATCAAATTTATCAATTCAAGAAGTGGCTTTAGAAGTTGGATATAACGACCAAGGGCATTTAACCCGCGTGTTCAAAAAAGTATTAAGCCAAACACCCAGTGGCTACAGAAAAGTAGTTAGGAGAAAGTTATTTGGCTAACCAGCGACGACACTCTAAATTGGCATTTTTTTATACATAAATTATACTCTTATCAATAATATAATTTACGCCATACCAAGGTAACTGCATGAGAGATAAACTTAGTAAGCACCTTTTTGATCCACAAAGCGATGCTTCTATTGAATCAAAGTTATTAAAGTTACTTTCACTTGTACGAAAACATTTAAGTATGGAAGTCGCGTTTATTTCAAAATTCACCAATACTGAGCGCGTTTTTAAAGTGGTAGATAACCAAACTACAAATACATGCGTATCAGTAGGTAATTCAGATCCAATTTGCGAAACTTACTGTAAAAAAATATCTGATAACGAGCTAGAACAAATAATCCCTAATACTCTTGAGCACCCAATAACCCGCAACATGCCAGTCACAGAAAAGCTAAATATTGGCTCTTATATTGGTGTACCCATTATTTATCCACCGGAAAAGTTTATGGAACTTTTTGCTGTTATAAAACCGTATTAGACAATGCCCTGAACGACAAAGATTTGTCATTTCTTAGGCTCATTTCTGAAATAGCTACTGAGTTAATCGAAAAAAAAGTTCAGTCTGACATTTTAAATAATGAGTCAAAGTCGCTTATTGAAAATATTATAAAAACAAACGATATTACGATTTATTTTCAGCCCATATTTAATTTATCAACCAACCAACTTTCGGGTTATGAATCTCTGTCACGCTTTTTTATTGAACCCTATAAAACACCTGATATTTGGTTTAAAGATGCTGAAAAACTGGGTTTAGGAGAAGCATTAGAAATACTTGCTATACAAAATACATTACATTGCTTAGATCAATTTGATGAAAAAGCTTATATCACTATAAATACTTCACCTCAGCATATTTTATCAGGCTCAATAGACAAAGTATTACAAAGCATCGATTGTAATAGAATAATTTTAGAAGTGACTGAACATTCACCTATTTTAGACTACCAAGCGATGCGAACTGCACTTCAACCATTAAGAAGCAAAGGCGTAAGATTAGCTATAGATGATGTTGGAGCTGGCTATTCGTCTTTTCAACATATTTTAGAATTAGAGGCAGATATCATTAAGTTAGATATAAGCCTCACTCAAAATATAAATAAAGACAGTAGAAAGTTTTTATTAGCTAAAGCACTATGCGGATTTGCCAAAGCTATTAATTGCTCAATTGTAGCTGAGGGTATAGAAAATCAAGATGAATTAAACACACTAAGAAAACTAGGCGTTGATAACGTACAAGGCTATTTTATTGGGCGCCCAGCTCCTATTGAAGATGCCATCCAATATCAAACAATTACGCTATAATTAATAAACGCCACTTTTAGTGGCGTTCTGATTCGTTAAATTCTTTTCGATAATAGCGCTTTTGATAGTTTTTTACTTTAGTGTGTACGCCTTTGCTTAAGCTTTTAAATTTAGCCTCAAGTACGTCTACACCGTATAAAATACCGACCACCAGCACCGAGAGTTTTATTGCAGCCCCAAGGTTTTCGGTCGCTATCATCACGCCTATTGATGCAAGCACCCAAATGGTTGCAGCAGAGGTTACGCCAACTACCGCACCATCTTTTGCGAGCATAACGCCTGCCCCTAAAAAGCCAATACCTGTAATTATTTGCCCAACTACACGAGAATGATCTATTACATCCCCCTGTAAATTAAACGCAGTGGATAAAAACAAATACGTGCCCAGCGTTATTAGGGCTGATGTACGAATACCTACAGGCTTGCCGCGCAATTGGCGCTCTATTCCAATAATAGCACCACAAAAAGCCGCAGTACCAATAGCTGCCCAAGAATACGGGGCTACATCAATTAAATCTAAAAAAGTCACTGTTAACCTTATATTTTATTAGCTATAGCCACCGCCGTTCTTAAACGTTGGCTACCAAACGCTGACATTTTACTAAAATCACTTCGTGCAATAGGTACATATTGGCAATCTATTGCGAGCTGTTTATCGTTACCGGGCTCACAAAACGGGTCGTGAACATACACGCAGTGCTCATCAAGGTGCGTAACACACACCCAATGTGGCGATTTTTTACCATCAAAACTGTATGTACTAATTAATAACAGCACACTAAAGCCTTTACTTAACCACTGCTCAATATGCTCAAGCTCTACATCTTTATACGTAAGCGGTATATTTGCCTGTGCAATACCATCTACAAATTGCTGATGCACTGTGGCAAGTACCACTTTTTTGTTTTCGTTGCGTACGCCATCTAAAAACAAAGGCTCTGTGGTATTAACCATTACTTCGCTTATAAAACCACGCTTATTAGCCCCAAGTGCCAAACCAAACGGATGGCAACCACCATGACCCGATGTCATAAAAATGGTGGTACCTTCACGCCAAAGTGCCAGCTCATGCGATTGGGTAAGCTCAGTTGTTGGCTCAAGTGCGCCCATTGCCATTAATAGTGCAGCAGGTCCGCACGTAAACTCAGTAGTTTGCTGATACCACGGCGTTAAACGCGCCACTTTTAACTCACTCGTTTGTCGAATGTTTTTTTGCATTCGTAGTGCGTCACTGTGGTCATCGTAATAATCGCTATATTGACCAAACACTCTGTAACCTAAGCTTTTATAAAGCCCTATCGCACCTTCGTTATTTACAGCCACTTCTAAACGAAGGTAAATACGCCCTCGCTCATACGTTTCTTTTTCAAGGCTAGTAAGCAATGTCTTTGCAACGCCCTTACCTTGCATTGTGGGTTTTACAGCAAGCGAATATAAACGCGCTAAACGAGTCCCTTTATGGCACCACACTAATCCATATCCACATACTTGCTCGCCATTTTGGGCAACGAGTAAAATACCGTGTTTTGCACTAAGCCAGCGTTTTAAACTACGCGGACTTAATTTATCGTTATTAAAGCAAGCGTTTTCAACGTCAATCAGTGCATTTAAATCACTACTAAGCGCCTTTCGAATAACAAGGTTGCTCATGTTATTACCCACGGCCTCGTGCTTCTAAGCGTTGTTTAAACTCATCCATAATGATCATGTATAGCTCGTCGCCTAAATAGCCGTCTTCTACCTTGTGATCAATACTTGGGTTGTCGTTTACTTCAAGTACATATGCTTTGCCTTGATGCTCTTTAACATCTACGCCATATAAACCCCTACCCACTGTTTTACATGCTTTTAATGCTGCATCTAACACCGCTTTTGGTAACTCAAAGGTTGGTAGAGTTTCAAAGCCGCCAGAGAAAAACCGTTTAGCGTCGTGGTTATAAATTTGCCAATGGTTACGCGCCATTAAATAGCGGCATGCATAAATTGCACGGCCATTTAACACACCCACTCGCCAATCATATTCGGTATACATGTACTCTTGTGCAAGCACTAATGCGCTATATTCAAACAGCTCTGTAAGCTTAGCGGCAAGCTCATCACGGTTTGAAACTTTAAACACACCTTTTGAGAACGACCCTTCAGGCATTTTTAAAACAAGCGGATACGTAAACGCTTCTTCTAATTGCTCAAGCGTTTCATTTGCTTGATCAGCCACTACAACCGTTTTTAAACTTGGCACTTTTTGATAATTAAATGCATCGTGTAAATACACTTTATTACAACAACGTAAAATAGACTCAGCATCGTCAATAACCACTAAACCCAGGCTTTGCGCTTTGCTTGCAAGGCGATACGTTAGGTGGTCAATCGCTGTAGTTTGGCGAATAAATAACGCATCAAACTGGGCAATGTTATCAATTTCGTCAAAGCTTAATGCTTGTGCATAAATACCGTGTTTAGCAGCTGCTTTAATAAAACGTGCAATGGCGTCTTTCTCACTCGGTGGTACTTTTTCGTTATGATCAACAAGTATTGCCATGTCCCATCTAAAACGACGTTGCACAGAACTAATACGCCACTGCGTTTTAGTAAAGTTATCTAGCTTGGCTACAAATTCGCTGTACTGCTGCTCGCTTAAAGACGACATCGAGCCTTGTTGCAATAATCCTTGTTCATCAACAAATAAAATAGGCGCTGGGTATTGTTTAAATACCGACTTTGCCGCTTTTGATTGTAAATCGTTTTGGGCATTACCAAAGTAAAGTGTGCCATCTATTTGGCCCACATTTAACATAGGAGCTTGGCCACTACGAAGAGCATTAATGGTTTTTACACTGGGTAAAACTTGGTGCTTGCGCGCCTCTGCAAGTAATGAGCAATAGTAACCTTTGCTCAAGTATTGGCTTGAGTCGCACAGATTAATAATGCGTGTTTTTGGTTCGTTATGTTTTGGGTAATCACGTAAGTAGGTATTAAACGTAATTACATTTTCGAACGATTGAGCAAGCGTTTGCTCGTTGTTATCAACCACAATTAAGGTTTTAAACACGACTTTTCCTAGTTAAGTCAAAATATAAAAAGCATGCTTAGTAAAATACTAAGCATTATAAATAGAAACACCCATCGTACTAAGTGGGCATTGCGCGAATCACTTAATATGATGGGTGCTTTAACAGGTACCTACTGTACGAGTTAGCGCTTAAATTGCTTAAGCGACATGTGCTTTATATGCCCTTTTTTAAAAACGCACAAACGAGATATTTTTAGCGTGAAGATGAAAAATATTGATTAACTAATAATGCAGATTAAAATACGCAAAACAACACCTTATGAGAGTTAAAAATGTCGCTGCCTGCTTGCCCAAAATGCCAATGTGAATATGTTTACGAAGACCAACAACTGCTTATTTGCCCCGAGTGCGCCCATGAGTGGAACCCAAATACTACAAATGATGAAGACGCAATTTTAGTAAAAGATGCCAACGGCACTTTACTTAATGATGGCGATAAAGTGACCGTAGCCAAAGATTTAAAAATTAAAGGCAGCTCGCAAGTAATTAAAATTGGCACCAAAGCGGTCGTTAGAAGAGTGCTTGATAAAAAAGATCACGAACTTGATTGTAAAGTAGAAGGCATTGGCGAAATGATGGTAACAGCGAAATTTGTGAAAAAAGCTACCTAAAATTGGATATTTAAAATATAGGATGTTAGATGAAAAATCATAAAAATAAATTCATCCAAGCCTTATGGCCTGTTATTGAAGCCTATTATTAGTGCATATAATAGATTTTGTTTAACTGCTATTAGTTGGTATATTTCTAAAGGTCCACCTACATTTAATAAGGCGAATTATCGCTTAGGTATATTTAAGCATTTAACCTCCTCAGCTTAATGAGGAGGTATCTCTTGAACTGATCTGTTTACATTTCAGTTAAAGTGCTTTTTAAGCTTTGATTACCCAGTAAAGAAATCAAATACGTTACCAAGTGTTGATGATGAACCTTTATAAAATTCAGTAAAACTACATCGACTGCATGTCACAGCGGTGTACTTTTTATTTTGAACATCAAAAATTCTTGACCAAAAGCCACCCGAAACTCTTATTTCACCGGTATCAAATTCGTTATTATTACACTTAGAGCAAGACCAATTGTTATGTCTCATATTTCAACCTCCATATTATTTATATACGGTATATTAAACACTTAAGGAACGTGTGTAGCAATTTTTTTTAATAAACAAACCAAAATTTAGTTCTTATATTTGTTAAGTTGGAATTTTGATAGATGTTTGGATAGCTTTTTAATAATTGCTTCTTATAATAATTAGTATGAGGGTCATACTAATTTCACTCAGGGATTACCTACTTGTTAGCTGTATATTGCGTTAGCAACAAAAATTTTCGTAAGTCTCGTTCTTGTCTCATTACGTGCAAAATATATACTTTATTGTTATCTTTCTTGTAAAATATACGACAAGGATTCACGACCAGTTCAAGATAATTTAGGTTAGCTAACTCAATTGGTTTTTTACCTGATTCAGGAAAGGGTTCGAGACGTTCAACTTTTTCAAATATTTTGGAAACCAATTTTTTCGCTGACTGCAAATTGCTTAATGCGATATATTCAGCGATATCGTTAAGATCATCCAAAGCTGGATTAGTCCAAATTATTTCAGCCATTTATTCATTTTATCTTTAGCTTCAACATTCGACATGGTTTCACCACGACTTATTGCCTGCTCTCCTTTTGCAAGAGACTCAAGAATTTGCATACGCTTTTGCATAAATTCATAATCATCAACATCTACTAAGTATGCAGATGGTTGTCCATGTTCAGTTATCAACACAGGTTCTTTAGAGGAATGAAGTTCAGATAATATCTTCGTTGCTTGACGCTTCAATGTTGTTACTAGTTCTACTCTCATAATAATCCCCAAACAAATGTATCACTATAGTAGCACCGAGTAGCCAACTTGGGAAATACAACTAACGAGGCTGTAAAACCACTAAAATCAATTAAAAAGGGAGCACCTAACGTCAACCCTGCTCACTTTTAAACTATTAGGTACTTCTCATTATATGCCTTTGTAGAAATTGAAATACACACCACGTTACGCTATAAAAACATAGCTGTAGGTTGGATAAATGGCGGAGCCATGCCATCCGACAATTAATTTATGAATATAAATAAGCGCTTATTACGTTGGCATAGCTTTGTCAGATGGTGTTCTCTTAAAAAACCAAAGCTTTATAAAATCTCTACCACTGCATATTCGTGGGCTTTACCTGCAATTGTTAACGTAATTTCATCATCAATCTGTTTATTTAGTAACTGCTTACCCATTGGTGCGCCGGGTGTTACAACAGCAATTGCGTGCTTTTTAACGTTTACTGTTAAACCACCAGCTGCAGGGCCTAAATAAAACCATTTTTGGGCTGCGTTATCATCTTCTAAACATACCAGCGAACCGATAGCTATTTTGTCGGTTGGTTTTTCATTAAAGGCAGGTTCGAACAATTCTATGCTTTTATAGCAATCGTTTACGCGCTGGGCTTGGCCTTGTGCTAAATAAGCGGCTTCGAGGCCTAGAGTATCGTATTTATTTTCGGCTATGTTTTCTTCATGTGTGGCGGTGTCGTGCGCAGTTTTTGCCGCTACTTTTGCTGTTGTAAGCTGCGCTTCTAGCGCAAAACGAAGATGTTCGATAACGTGGGTTTTATTCATGGGGATTAATACAATACTGGCAGTAAAAATAAGGCAGTTAGTTTAACATTTTTGCTAGGCTTAAAACCATTGTTTTAAACCCCCGCAAGTTTGGTGGGAATACTAGCGGGGCTTAAATTAGCATTAAACAAGTAAAGAGCTGTTGGTTGGTGCAGCTCTTTGCTTGTGCTTTATTAAAAACCTTATGGCATATCTAATAATGTTTGCGTGTGGGCATCTACTTTAACTTCGTAGTTTTTAGCGCTTAAGCCCAATAGCTCTGGCAAGGTTGCCGCTATACAAATAGACGAGAACGTACCCACTACAATGCCGGTAAATAATGCTATAGCAAAGCCTTGCAGTGGTGCGCCTGCAAGTAACCAAACGCTCGCAACCGTCGCAAGTGTGGTACCCGACGTTATTAAGGTGCGCGTTAGTGTGCTTTTAATCGCATTATTAATAATAGTCGCTGGGCTAAGTACATTATTTGATTGAACACGTAAAAGCTCACGCACTCTATCCCCCACTATTATTGAGTCGTTAAGTGAGTAACCAATAATAGCCAGTAAGCTGGCCAGCACGGTCAGGTTAAACTCAATTTGTAATAGTGAAAATAACCCAAGAACGAGTATTAAATCGTGCACTAGCGCAACCACAGAGCCTACCGCTAATCGCCATTCAAAACGCACTGCAAGGTAAATCATTACCGCAATCATTGCAGCAAACATGGCTAAACAGCCTTGATCAAATAACTCATCGCCCACTTGTGAGCCAATATAAGCTGACGATAATACCTGTGCGTTTATATCATCGTTTTGTGTAACAGCGCTTTGCCAATCAAGGCTATTACCTGTTGTTGATGCACTTGGCGCTTCTCTTAATTGAAAATGGCTATTACCTTGCGCGGTTAGCTCAAACTCACCGTTATGATTTTTAGCAATAAACGATTGAAGCTCTTTTAGCTCAACACTTTGGCTGGTTGTAAACTCAGTTAAATAACCGCCGGTAAAATCTAGGCCAAAATTTAGACCTTTTTGCGTAAGCGTAAATACGGATAGCAGCACTAACATGGCGCTTAAAAGCATGCCCATAAAGCGTAAACGTGTGCCCGCCTCGCCTTTCAAAAAAGTGTTAAGCATGTGCTTTTTCTCCTACTTTTTTACCCATTTTTAAATACAACGTTTGGCTTAATATTTTTGATACGTACACACCCGTAAATACAGACGTTAAAAGCCCCAGTGCGAGTGTAATGGCAAAACCTTTAACGGGCCCATAGCCTATGCCGTATAAGATAAGTGCGGTGATCATGGTGGTTATATTGGCATCAAATATTGTATTTGCGGCTTGTTTATAACCCTCTTGAATAGCTTGATATGGTGCACGGCCTTGGCGGCGTTCTTCTTTAATGCGTTCAAATATTATTACGTTAGTGTCTACCGCCATACCTATGGTTAGCACTAGGCCAGCGATACCCGGAAGCGTTAACACAACCCCTGGTAATAATGACATTAAGCCCACAAGCGACGTTAAATTTAATATAAGTGCCACGTTTGCAATAAGGCCTAAACGACGATACCAAAGCGCCATAAATGCAAGGGTAATACCCATACCTAACATAAGCGCGGCTAAGCCATTACTAATATTTTCGCTGCCGAGGCTTGGCCCTATTGTTTGTTCGTGCACAATTGTAACGGGTGCTGTAAGCGAGCCTGCACGTAGTAATAATGCCAGATCGGCTGCCGCTTGTTGGCTTTTCATATTGGTAATACTAAAACGCGAACTTAAATGCTGAGCAATATTGGCAACGTTAATAACTTCGCTTTTTTTAACTACTTCGCCTTTAGCATTTTGAGAGTACTCAGAGTAAACCGTCGCCATTGGCTTACCAATATTGGCTTTTGAAAACGCCGACATTGCATCCCCGCCTTGGCCGTCTAGGCTTAGTTGTACCAATGGTTTACCCCAATCGTCGCGGCCTATGTTTGCATTATTAATATGATCGCCTGTAAAAATTGGCACAGGATCGAGCTTTATCTTTCCGCCCGATTGCATATTAAATGTTTGCCCGCCAATTTCTTTTAATTGATAAAAACCAAGCGATGCTGTTGCACCAATAATACGTTTTGCTTCGGTTGGATCTTGCACGCCTGGTAGCTCTATACGAATACGGTGCTTTCCTTGGCGCTGTGTTACCGCTTCGGTAATGCCTAACTCTTCAATACGTGAACGAAGGGTTGTGAGTGTTTGCCCCATTACTTCTTTATCAAAGCTGCTGCGGCCTTGCTCCGAATAACTAAATTTAGCAGTTTCAACGCTGCCGTTATTGCTTGTTACAACGGCTAAATTAGCAAACCGGCTTTGTAGCTCTTCAATAACGGGGGTTAACTTGTCTGTTGCATTAGGCAATGCGTTTATTTCAAACCCGTGCTGAGTTTGCTGCGCTTTTACGCCATGTGCTTTTTGCTTAATAATGATTGATTTAGCTTGTTGATACGCACTGACTAACTGCTCATCAACGGCTTTATCTAAATCTACGTCTAATACAAATAGCACACCGCCATTTAAATCAAGGCCCAGCTTTATTGGTGATAAACCAAAATTTTGTAACCATGTAGGGCTGGTTGCATGCTCAACAATTTTAACTTGCGTGTTTGGGTATTGCGCTTTTATAGCCGCTTGTGCCTGAGCGCTTTTAGTTGGCTCGTTTAAAAGTACATTAATAGTTGATTGCTTATCTAAACCCTGCTCAACCTCTAACCCTTGGTTATTTAAAAAAGTAACTAGCGTTTTAGTGCTCGGTAAAGATTGCGTTTCACTGTGCGGAGCAGCACTGATGTGCAACCACGATTTATTTGGGTATAAATTTGGTAATGCGCTGATAGCTAATATAACCAATACTATTAGCATGGCTATATAGCTTAATTTGAACTTAGCCGTAGACGGTTTTTTGTCTTTTTTAAAACTTAACATGTTGAATCCTTATTGCCAGCAAAGCTAGCAACGTACTTTTTAAAAGCACAATTAATCTGCAGGCTAAAACTTTAAAAGTTAAAACCTAATAAAATTAAATAAGGAAAATTAAGCGTGGTAGGTAGTTACAGCTCTGTAGAGTAAATTAACGTCTTTCCAGCCACTCAAGCGCGACTTTTTACTATTAGTTACAAGCGTATACCAAGGCTGTATAGGATTAATCGCTCTTGGTCGTAAGAATATATGCCTAACAAGATTTTGAGCAAAAAATTCAAAAACCACATCGTATTCTGGCTCACTTTGAACAGTGTGCAAAAACAATGATGAATTATTGGCAGTTAACCTTGGTTGGTGCGCGTCAAAATCGGTTTGATGCGTTTTTTTATGCTGCGCAGTATCTACAGACTTACTAATAGGCTGTATTTTAGTTAAATCGGCAATATCAGTAAGCGAAACCTGCGTACTAACAGTAATATTTAAATTTTGTGAGGCGCCCATAGCATTGCTCTGCACACTAAAAAGTGCAGCAAGTAGCAAAAAGGCAGTTAAAAACACTCTAAATTTAAACATTCACGTTTTAAAACTAAAATAAGGGATGCGTAGTATATAAGGGCAAGCGTTTAAAATACAATGCTTATTAATTAAGTATTTAGTTTTAACAGAGATCACTAATGCGCCCCAGACAAAGCAGTGAAAAACGACCAGACGCCATGAACCTACGCCAAAGTGTAAAAACGCTTTGGCCCTACCTTACAAAATTTAAAGGCCGTGTTTTTATTGCACTTATGGCGCTTATAGGCGCAAAAGGTGCTACGCTTTTAATGCCTTGGGCGCTTAAAGAAATAATAGACTCTGTAGATAAGTCGATTAACCCACTGATAGTTATTCCCGCTTTATTGTTATTGATGTACGGTGCACTGCGTTTTGCTAGCGTATTTTTAGGTGAAATAAGAGATGCTGTATTTTCTCGCGTAACCGAGCACGCCATGCGTGATATTGGTTTAAAAGTATTTAAGCATTTACACTCGCTTGAACTGGCTTTTCATTTAGATAGGCAAACCGGTGGCATTAGCCGCGATATAGAACGCGGTACAAGTGGGTTAAGCTTTTTAATGCGTTTTTTAATGTTTAACATTGTGCCTACTTTGTTTGAAATACTGACCGTTGCGATTATTTTTGGCACGTTGTTTTCTGTTTGGTTTGCGCTGATTACATTACTGGCAGTTGCTATTTATATTACCTTTACTGTGGTGGTTACTCAGTGGCGAAACCGCTTTATTAGAGAAGCAAATGCTGCCGACAATAAAAGTAATACCCGCGCAATAGACAGCCTGCTTAATTATGAAACTGTAAAATATTTTAATAATGAGCAGTTTGAAGCCAAAACGTACGACACCTTTTTAGCAAACTGGGAAAAAGCCCGTTTAAAAAATAGAATGTCGTTGCTCGCCCTCAACTCAGGCCAAGCACTTATTATTGCCTGTGCTATTACCGCGTTAATGTGGTTGGGCTCAACCGAGGTAGTTGCAGGTACGCTTTCTATTGGTGAACTAGTGATGATCAACGCGTATATGATTCAATTGTTTTTACCGCTTAACTTTTTAGGCTTTGTGTACCGCGAAATAAGACGCGCGCTAACCGACCTTGAAAACATGCTTGGGCTACTTAACAAAAAACCACAAATAACCGATGCACTTAATGCTAAAGAGCTCAATATTAGCCAAGGTGAAATAACATTTAATAATGTAAGTTTTAGTTACGATGCGCATCGCCCTATTCTTAATAATCTTAGCTTTAGTGTTAAAGCAGGCAGCAAAGTAGCTATTGTTGGTGCCAGTGGGGCTGGTAAAAGCTCATTGGCGCGACTGCTATATCGTTTTTATGATGTAAGCGCCGGTGAAATTAGTATTGATAATCAAGCAATAAACTCAGTAACACTTAATAGTTTACGAAAAGCCATTGCAATAGTGCCGCAAGACACCGTGCTGTTTAACACCACCATTCGTGAAAATATCGCTTACGGTAGACCATCAGCAAGCGATGCTGAAATTGACGAAGCCATTGCTATGGCGCATTTAAAAGACTTTATAGGCACACTTGATAAAGGCGATAAAACACTGGTTGGCGAGCGCGGTTTAAAAGTATCAGGCGGCGAAAAACAGCGTATTGCCATTGCCCGCGCTATTTTGAAAAAATCCCCTATTTTAATTTTTGATGAAGCAACATCTGCACTCGACTCTCATTCTGAGCAAGCAATTCTCGCAGCAATGCGTGAAGTTGCCAGTAACCATACGAGTATTGTTATTGCTCATCGGTTATCTACTATTACCGATGCAGACACCATTATTGTGCTCAAAGCCGGACAAATTATTGAGCAAGGTAAGCACGATGAGTTACTTACACTCGCCGGAGAATATGCCCGTATGTGGGAGCTTCAGCATAAAAAGTAAATAGAGTGTAACCCCTCTTAGCTCGGATACTTTCAAGTATTCGAGCTAAATAAAGCGTTTATAGAACCTATTAGCCTTTCTCTTTTCTCCTATATTAGCTTTATCGAGCACTGTGGTGATTCACCTCAAAAGATTTGTTTGTCTGATTAATATCAATAACAATCGATAAGTTAAATATTCGTAACAATAAAAATGATTCACTGCTGCTTTAATTCAATCAGTGATACTCAGGAGTAAGTAATGAAAAAGAGTTTAATTGCCGCAGCATTAGCTGCCACATTTATTACAGGTTGTTCAGAGCCGCAAACAACAAAAATAGACGAGCAACAACCTAAAGTAACTACAGCAACAGTGACAGAAAAAGCAGAGTTAGGTAGTTTTGGTGTTGATCTAACAGCTCGTAACGAAGCCGTGAAACCAGGCGATGACTTTTTTATGTATTCCAGCGGCACGTGGTATGACAACTACGAAATGCCTGCAGATAAAACCCGCTATGGTGCATTTTCTGGATTAGCAGAGCGCAGCGAAGGCGATGTTAAAGCTATTATTGAAGAAATAGCCGCACGTAAAGATTTAAACGCAGAAGAAAAACTCGTTGCTGATTTTTACAATGCCTATATGGATACCGAAACACTTAATAAACTAGGTGTAGCGCCAATCAAGCCATTGTTAAGTGAAATTAGTGATATAGCGTCAACCGACGATTTAGCTGAAATGTTTGGTAAATCTTGGTTAACCGGTAATAAAGCCCCTTTTGGCGGCGGCATGTGGTTTAATCGATTAGACCCTAACAAATATGAAATGTCACTAGGTGCGGGTGGGTTAGGCTTACCAGATCGCTCTTACTACCTTGAGGACGCTGAGCGCTTTGTTAAAACCCGTACAGCTTATGTTGCCCACATTGCTGACATGCTTGAGTTTGCAGGAGTAGAAAATACCGCTGAGCGCGCTCAAGCAATTGTTGATCTTGAAACCAAAATTGCACAAGGTCATTGGCCTCGTGAAAAGCGCCGTAATCGCGATTTAACGCTAAACCAAATTGAACGCGCCGATTTAAGCACTGCTTATCCTGGTTTTAACTGGGATTTATACTTTGCGCAAACAGGTTATAAAGTACCTCAGTTAAATGTATCTCAGCCTGAGCCAATAAAAGCGATGATTGAGCTAATCAATCAAGAAGATATTGCAGTATGGAAAGACTACCTAACGTATCACGCTATTAGCGGTAACGCAGGTTTACTATCAGAAGACGTATTTAATACTAACTTTGCTTTTTTTGGTAAAGAACTAAGCGGACAACAAGAGCCTCGCCCTCGTTGGAAGCGTGCAATCAGTGAAATGTCGGGTACAAATTCGCTTGGTTTTGCTATTGGTAAAATATACGTAGCACGTTACTTTCCTGAGTCATCAAAACAACAAATGTCAGAGCTAGTTGAAAACCTTCGTACAGCCCTTGGTGAACGTATTGATAACCTAGAATGGATGGGCGATGAAACTAAAGTAAATGCGCGCGCTAAACTGGCTGCATTTGTACCAAAAATTGGTTACCCCAATGTATGGCAGTCTTATGAAGGTTTAAGCATTACTAAAAACGATTTAATCGGTAATGTGAAAAACATGCGTGAATTTTTTCATGCAGAAAGTGTTGAAAAAGAGCTACAAAAAACAGACCGTAACCGCTGGGGCATGACGCCACAACGCGTAAACGCTTACTACAATAGCTCGTTTAATGAAATTGTATTTCCGGCTGCGATATTACAACCGCCGTTTTTCGATCCAAATGCCGATCCGGCTGTAAACTATGGCGGTATTGGCGCTGTAATTGGTCATGAAATGGGTCATGGGTTTGACGATCAAGGTTCAAAATCTGACGAAAACGGTGTGCAACGTAACTGGTGGACTGATGCTGACCGCGCTGCATTTGACAAAAAAGCCGATCAACTGGCTGCGCAGTACAGTAAATACGAGCCAATCGAAGGTAATTTTGTTAATGGTCGAAATAGCCTTGGCGAAAACATTGGTGATGTAGGTGGGCTATCAATGGCTTATCACGCGTACAAGCTCAGTTTAAATGGTAAAGAAGCGCCTGTTATTGACGGCGTTACTGGCGATCAGCGTTTCTTCCTTGCGTGGGCACAAGTATGGAAAGAAAAACGTACTGAGCAAAGCATGCTTAACCAACTGCGTGGTGGCACACATGCCCCAGGTCGCTTTAGAGCACAAGCGCCGCGTAACCATGATGCATGGTACAAAGCGTTTGATGTAAAACCAGGCGATGCGTTATACCTTCCTGAAGATGAGCGTGTACGTATTTGGTAAGTAACACTTACTTTTTATTACTTAGTAAGGCAACCTGTTATACAGGTTGCTTTTTTATTGAATTAAATTTACACATAATAGATATAATTCCAACGTCTAGAACCCTCGATGATCCCATTAATAAAATACAGTTTACATGGCTTTTAAACGTTACCGATTTAATCTGTTTTAATACTTACTAGCCCTTGAATGCATTTACCTTTAGAATACGCATTATAATTTTATTCTATTATTTACATATATTAAGGCGAAACGCAGATGGGAAGAGCTTACCAAAACAAAAAAGATTCAATGGCTAAGACTGCGGGTGCTAAAACTAAAGTTTATTCTAAGTACGGCAAAGAAATTTATATTTGTGCAAAAAACGGCGGTGTAGATCCAGATGGTAACTTATCATTACGTCGTTTAATTGAACGCGCTAAAAAAGACCAAGTACCAGCACACGTTATTGACCGCGCAATAGACAAAGCAAAAGGCGGCGGCGGTGAAGACTACGCAGCAACACGTTACGAAGGTTACGGCCCTGGTAACTGTATGATTATTGTTGACTGTTTAACAGACAACAACAAGCGTACCTTTGCTGATGTACGTGTTTGTTTTACCAAAGCGAATGCTAAAATTGGCGCTCAAAACTCTGTTTCACATTTATTTGATCACCTTGCTATTTTTGTATTTGACGGTGATGACGACGAAGCAGTACTTGAAGCTCTTATGATGGCTGATGTTGATGTAACTGACGTAGAAGTAGATGACGGTAAAGTTACTGTTTTTGCTCCTCACACAGAGTACAACAATACACGTACAGCGCTTGAAGAAATGGGCGTGACTGAATTTGACGAAGACCTAATTAGCTTTGTGCCACAAATTGAAACGCCGATTGAAGGCGAAGACGTTGAAGTTATGGAACGCTTTTTAGCAATGTTAGAAGATTGCGACGACGTGCAAAACGTTTACCATAACGCGCAATTCTAAAGAGCGATTTAGTAAGTTAGAACGACTTTAAGCCAACAGCTATGTTGGCTTTTTCATTTTTAGAACATGGTATTAATATGAACTCCCTTAAAGAGCTTAAAAGTGGCAAACTTGTTGGTGCTACTCGCCTGCAATTGGTAGAAGAGCTAACGACATTTCCTGAAGAAATCTTTAGCTTAGCTGACACGCTTGAAGTTCTCGATTTATCAAATAATAACTTATCAACACTACCTGATGAATTTGCCTGTTTAACAAACCTGAAGCGTGTGTTTTTATCGTTTAATCAGTTTAAGCATATTCCTAAAGTGCTCGCTAAATGCCCTGCTTTAATTATGGTCGCGTTTAAAGGTAACCAAATTTCTGAATTTGCTTTAAACAGCCTGCCAAAAAATATTGAGTGGCTAATACTCACCGATAATACGTTAAGCGAATTGCCTGAAGATTTCGGTAATTATACCCAGCTTAAAAAGCTTGCGCTTGCAGGCAATCAACTTAAGCAACTGCCAAGTAGCATGGCGCAGTGTAAAAACCTTGAGCTTGTTAGGCTCTCTGCTAATAACTTAACACACGTAGACGACTGGCTGTTTGAATTGCCTAAACTTGCTTGGCTTGCGTTTGCCGGTAACGATTTTAATAAAGCCCAGTGCCTTACAAAAAGCTGCTTAGAAAATAAGTCTCTTAACGATTACACACTTAGTCATGTTATTGGCCAAGGTGCATCGGGCGTTATTCATTTAGCACAAGCTATTGAAAGTGCTGTAGCGATTAAATTATTTAAAGGCGCAATTACCAGCGACGGCTACCCGCTTGATGAAGTAAATTGCTGCTTACAAGCAGGCGATCACGCTAATTTAATTCAAGTACTTGCCTACATTGAGCAAAGTGATCAGCTAGGTTTAGTAATGGAGCTAATAGATAAAAGCTTTGCTAATTTAGGCCTGCCTCCAAGCCTTGAAACCTGTACTCGTGATACCTTTAATGATGATTGCCATTACTCAACTCACGCTATTTTAAAAATTGCACAGCAAATGGTAAGTACCTTACATCACTTGCATATTTGTAAAGTAAGCCATGGCGACGTGTATGCGCATAACACCATGATAAACAAAGATGCTGATGTATTATTTGGTGATTTTGGTGCAGCCACAAACTTAGCCATGTTAAGTGATTATCAACAAAAGCAAATCGAGTTAATTGAAGTACGTGCATTAGGGTGTTTAATTGAAGACTTAATAGGCACGGTAACTGGCGATGATAAACAAAGTGAGCTCTTTGTTAAAATGTCCGATATGGCAAAATGTGCCATGCAACCTACATTAAATCAAAGACCTACATTTACTGAGTTATTAGCAGAGCTAAAATAAATTTAATATTAATAATATAAGCGAGCAAAATGTAACATCTTACTCGCTTTTATTTTATGTTTATTCGGATTTTCCGTACTTATTTAGTGCGCTTAAACGGGTAAACCTGTTGTTTAAGCATACCTACGGGCATGTAATCCCCGACTACACCATACGCTTGTGGCCACTCTTTTTGGCCTTTAACAGCAGTACCAAACACATAATCTAAAAACGAAAAATGTGCAGCGTAATTTCGGTCAATCGCGGCTTTATCTGACGCATGATGCCAATGGTGAAACTGCGGTGTAACCATAAAATATTTTAGCCAACCAAATTTCACACGCACATTTGCATGGTTAAACACAGCCTGCAAACCCACAATTATTACGTACAAACTAATTATTTGCTGTGAAAAACCAAGTACAAATATAGGCGTGAGCACTAAGCTGCGCGTTACGAGTATTTCAAGAATATGCTGGCGAGAGCCCGCTAACCAATCCATTTCTTTAGCACTGTGATGTACGCCATGAAAGCGCCATAATAAAGGGACTTCGTGATAGGCACGATGCACCCAATACTGCATTAAATCAGCCACGAGTATTATTAAAAACAACTGCACTATAAAGGGTGTTTGCTCTATATAACCTTGTACTGTAGATGATACAGCCCAGCCAAAGCCATAATGCACAAAGTGGTTAGTAACGAGTAATACAAAACCAATAATTAAATGATTTACAAAAAAGTGGTTTAAATCGCCTCGCCATTCGCTACGTAATATTTTTTGATCTTTACGATGAGGTAATAACTTTTCAATCACAATAAATATAAGTGTTGAGCCGAGTAAATCTAAAATAAACCAATCAAGCCCTATATAAGGTGTATCAGAAGCAAATTCGTTTACTTCAACGTTTGGTCCGCCAAACATAATAGCGAGTAAAATAAAAAACCACGCTGTAGCCCCTAAACGCTTATTGGTATTACGTACAAAGTTAAGTAATCCTAAACTGCCCGAGACCAATAATGATGCAAACATAAGCTGACGTAAAAAGTCGACGCTGTAGCTTTTTCTCAGCTCTGGTGTGGTTAAATATTCA
The DNA here is from genome assembly GCF_014163655.1 of Pseudoalteromonas sp. SR45-1. NCBI lineage: Bacteria > Pseudomonadati > Pseudomonadota > Gammaproteobacteria > Alteromonadales > Pseudoalteromonadaceae > Pseudoalteromonas > Pseudoalteromonas sp. SR45-1. Next base: position 373,367 of record NZ_JACJDR010000001.1, read on the forward strand.
GGAAAGTGAAACGCTAATACGCCTAAGCAACTCAGTATTGCTAAAAAGCAGGCTATGTAGCCACTTATGTTGCCCTCACCTATCTGAAGATGATTTGTGCGAAATACTTTTCGCGATAGAGCTCTGATCATTTTTATTATTCCTTGCGTCGTTGAGTTGATTAAATACAACGAAATTCCATTGATTTACACACCCACATATTAACAAAATTTAGGGTATAAAAAATACAAATAGTTCCCTTCTAATTTTGAATTGCAAATATACAGATAAACTAAACGCAAAAAAGCCACGCAATGCGTGGCTTGGTTGGATAAAGCTAAACTTTTACAAGGTCAATTATAAGTACTGACCTAATGCTTTAACTTGGTCTAACATGCGGTTTGAGAAACCCCACTCATTGTCGTACCAAGCCATTACTTTAACTAGTTTGCCATTGGCTTTAGTTTGCGTTGCATCAAAGATAGACGACGCTGGGTTATGGTTAAAGTCGATAGAAACAAGCGGAAGCTCGTTATATTCTAAAATACTCTTCATTGAACCCGTTGATGCTTCTTTCATGATTGCATTGATTTCTTCTGCAGTCGTATCACGCTTAGTGATAAACGTAAAATCAACTAAAGAAACATTGATTGTAGGTACACGTACCGACATACCATCTAATTTACCAGCAAGTTCTGGTAATACTAAACCAACAGCTGCCGCAGCTCCTGTTTTAGTTGGGATCATAGATTGAGTTGCACTACGCGCACGGTATAAATCTGGGTGGTAAACGTCAGATAAGTTTTGATCGTTGGTGTAAGCGTGAATAGTCGTCATGCTACCTTGCTCAATACCTACTGTATCGTTAATTGCTTTTGCAATTGGCGCTAAACAGTTAGTAGTACAAGAAGCGTTAGAAATGATATTGCTATCAGCATTAATTACGTCGCTGTTTACACCATGCACTACTGTTGCATCTAAACCAGTACCTGGAGCAGATACGATTACTTTTTTCGCGCCTGCAGTAATGTGCTTAGCAGCGTCATCACGTTTAGTGAAAAAACCAGTACATTCTAAAACGATATCTACGTTTAGCTCTTTCCACGGTAAGTTTGCAGGGTCACGCTCTTGCGTTAACGTAATTACGTCATCCCCAATTAGCATAGTGTTGTTTTCAAGTGTTACTTTTTTTGAAAATTGACCATGAACTGAGTCATATTGCGTTAAATGTGCATTTACGTTAGCTGGTGCTAAATCGTTAATTGCTACAATTTTAATTTCGCTGTTTTGAGCTGACTCATAAAGTGCACGTAAAACATTTCTACCGATACGGCCGTAACCGTTAATTGCTACATTAATCATTTTAGACTCCTATTTAAGTTCACTTGCTTGGCGAGCAAGCGCTTCAATTGCTTGCCAGTCTTTATTTTCAATTAGTTGTTTATCTAGCATCCACGTACCACCAACACAAATAACGTTGTTAAGCGCTAAATAATTAGGAGCAGTTGCTAGGCTAATGCCGCCAGTTGGGCAAAAAGTAATATGTGGTAATGGGCCACCGATTGATTTAAGCATAGCTGTTCCGCCTGCAGCTTCTGCTGGGAAGAATTTTAAATACTTAAAACCATGCGACGCAAGTTGCATAACTTCACTTGCAGTTGCAGCGCCTGGTAAAAATGGTATATCTGATGTTTTAGCTAAAGCAATAAGCTCATCACTAACACCTGGACTCACCATAAAATCAGCACCAGCGGCAACCGAAAGATCAAAACTTGCCTTATCTACTACCGTACCAGTACCTACATAGGCTTCAGGTACTTCTGCTTTCATTAGCTTTACAGCTTCTGCAGCAATGGGTGTACGTAGTGTTATTTCTAAGGCTTTTAAGCCACCGTTGTATAAAGCTCTTGCAAGTGGTGCTGCATCTTCTAATTTTTCGATTACAACCACTGGCACTACGGGTGCCGATGCTAAGATTTTTTCAATACTCATTACTTGTTCCTCATTACCCAGTATGGCTAATATTTATTCAAGTCCAAAAGCACTCGCGCCTAAATCGGCACTGCTTACGATATTTCTAAATCCAGTAAATAATTCACGACCTGTACCAAATGTTGCACTTGGCAGGCTAAGCTCTGCTTCACGCTTAGCAAGTTCTTCGTCGCTAACGTGTACTTTTAATATTCCGTTTGGCGCATCAAGCGTCACTAAATCGCCTTCTCGGATTTTAGCAATAACGCCGCCTTCTACTGCCTCTGGTGCTAAGTGAATAGCAGCAGGTACTTTACCTGATGCACCCGACATCCGACCGTCAGTAACAATGGCTACTTTAAAGCCTTCATCTTGAAGCGTTGCCATTACTGGCGTTAACTTGTGTAGCTCTGGCATACCTTTCGCTTTAGGGCCTTGCTCTTTTAGCACGGCAATAAAGTCTTGGTTTAATTCGCCACGAGTGTATGCATCTTGCAGAGCACTTTGTGAACTAAATACTTTTGCAGGAGCAGTAACGGTTTGATGTTCTTCAGCAACAGCTGACACTTTGATAACAGCTTTACCTAAGTTGCCAGTTAGAAGTTGCAGACCACCTTGCTTACTAAATGGGTTACTCACTGGGCGAAGTACTTCTTCATCGTGCGAGTTTGCTGGGCAATCTACCCATTTAACTTTAGTTGGGCCAGTTGAGTCGCTCATGATCAAGCTATCGTCTTTATCCAAACGAGGCTCTGTCATGTATGGTGCTAAACCATCGCCAAGCATTGTTTTAACGTCTGTATGTAAGTAACCAGCGCTTGCTAGTTCTCGCATTAAGAAACCCATACCGCCTGCTGCTTGAAAGTGGTTTACATCAGCTGAGCCGTTAGGGTAAATACGTGTAAGAAGTGGTACAACTTCTGATAAGTCAGACATATCTTTCCACGTAACCTGAATGCCGGCAGCTTTTGCTATCGCAACAATATGGATTGCATGGTTAGTAGAACCACCTGTAGAAAGCAGACCCACTAAACCATTTATAATCGTTTTTTCGCTGATCACATCGGCTAAACACGGGCTTTCTTTATCATCCGTAAGCTGCTTAAGCATTGTCTCTACAGCATTACCTGTAAGGCCATCGCGAAGCTCAGTGTAAGGGTTAATAAACGAGCTACCTGGAAGGTGTAAGCCCATTATTTCCATCAACATTTGGTTTGAATTGGCAGTACCGTAGAACGTACACGTACCAGCGCTGTGATAAGACGCACTTTCAGCTTCAAGTAAGTCTTCGCGGCTCACTAGACCTTGTGCAAACTTTTGGCGAATACGTGCTTTTTCTTTATTCGGAATACCTGATTGCATTGGACCTGCTGGTAAAAAGAACACAGGTAAATGACCAAACGACAATGCACCAATTAATAAACCCGGGACGATTTTGTCGCAAACGCCTAAACAAAAAACGCCATCAAACACATCGTGCGAAAGGGAAATTGCCGTAGACATAGCAATTACATCGCGAGAAAAAAGTGAAAGTTCCATGCCGTCACGCCCTTGCGTAACACCATCACACATTGCAGGCACGCCACCAGCAACTTGAGCTGTAGCATCGTATTTTGTTGCAATGTCTTTAATTAAATCTGGGTAGTCTTTGTATGGCACATGAGCCGATAACATGTCGTTGTATGAGTTGATAATAGCAAGATTTGGTTGCTCATCAGCCTTTAAGCGCGCTTTGTCATCACTGCTACATGCAGCCATAACATGGGCTATATTTCCGCAACCTAAACCGGCACGAACTCTTGTTTGTTTTTTTGCGTGCGAAATGCGATCTAAATAATCTTGACGGGTATTTTTACTGCGTTCGATAACGCGCTGGGTAACTTCTTGAATACGAGGATGTAACATAATTTAACTCATCTCTATTAGTTAGAGGATAAAGGCTCAGTAGCAACTACAGACTCCACGTAAATAACTGTACTGAGCATCTTTGATTTACCCGTTCAAAGGTACGCTACCAGGGAGCCTCTCACAACAACCCTGACACCGGTGTCACTGTATTAACGCATAGCAATGACACCGGTGTCAACCCCGGGTAACAAAAATAGTTTAATATTTTAACATGACCGAATAATGACCTAATTGATTTTTAGGCACAAACCATGTTTTAGCAAGTTCAGAGTAAAAAAAGCCCGAATAAGCGTCACTCATATTCGGGCTACTGTGAAAGTGTTTTAAACTCACTATTTTATTGCTGAGGTAGACTCGCGTGTAATCAAGCGCGACTCAAGCGTTACCTGATACGGCTGCTCTTGTGGTTGAGCTATGTGTGAAATAAGTTGCGTTACGGCTTGTTTAGTCATTTCTTCAACGGGCTGTGCAATCGTTGTTAACCCAGGCCAAATATGACGTGCAATGGGCGCATTATCAAACCCAGCTATTGAAATGTCATCAGGCACTTTTAATTGGCGCTGAGTTGCTAATTTAAGTACGGCAGCCGCCATGTAATCGTTTGATGCAAATACAGCGGTTGGCCTAGGGGATAAATCTAATATGCTGCGTGCACTATCTACACCTGAGTGATAACTAAAGTTACCCTCCTCGACTAAGCGCTCATCAAATTCTATACCATGGCTTGCAAGTGAACGCCTGTAACCTTTAAAACGTTGTTGCGTGGCACTGTGATCCGGGTGCCCTTTAATAAAGGCTATAGATTTATGACCGAGGTTAATTAAATGCTCGGTAATTTCAAATGCGCCTTGCTCGTCGTTACTACGCACTGAAATTGAATCATCTTGTAGTAAAGCTGAAGCAACTCTTGCATAAGGAATTTTTTTAGATTTTAAAAAAGAAGCAAGCTCAGCAAAATCACCAAAAGGAGGTGTTAGCACAATGCCATCTAATCGAGAAGTTTGTAGTAATTGCTCAATATTATTTATAAGTGCTTCACCACGAAACTCACAAGGGTGTATCAATAAATTATAGTTGTTTTCTTTACACGCTTCTAAGGCGCCCGTTTGCACTCGGGTAATATAACTTTTACTTGGGTTATCGTATAAACAGCCAATAATAAAGCTACGATTTTGAGCAAGACCTCGTGCAATTGGATTTGGGGTGTAATCAAGCTCTTTAAATACCGCAAGCACCTTTTCTCGGGTGGCGGCACTTACATTAGGCTCATTGTTTAACACGCGTGAGACGGTTTTTTTAGAAACCCCTGCATGGCTTGCTACACTATTTATGGTTACTTTTTTCATCTGTCCATTATCCAAATACAACCTGTAAGACCAAAGCCCTATTTGCTATTGTGTAAACACGCAGCAGCGCCAATAAGCGGTATGTTGTCTTGTGTTACGAGTGTTACAGGGATTTGTCCTGCATACTGCGACATAATACCCTTTTGCGAAAATCGTTCAACAAAACGACTCTCAAGAAGTCTCGCTTGCATACGAGGTAGTATTCCACCGCCAATAAATAATCCACCTAACGCGCCATAAACAACCGCTAAATCACCGGCAACACTGCCAATCCAATCACAAAACTGGTTTAAGGTTGCATCACACACATCACATTCACCACTATTTGCAAGGCTGCTAATTTGTGCGGCATCTAAATTTTTAGCTGTTACACCCTTAACCGCAGACATTGCTTTGTATAAATGCGTTATGCCAGGACCTGAAAAAACTGTTTCGATAGAAACATGGGGATGATCTTTACGTAACTCATTTAATAATAAAGTATCGAGTTCATTAACAGGTGCAAGTGATATATGCCCCCCTTCTGAACTTAGCACTGCGGTAGATTGAGACGTTCTAACTAAGCACGCGGCACCAAAACCAGTACCTGGACCTATAACACCAATGTTTGCGTTATCATCAGCTTGACCTGATTTAACAATGACATTTTGTTTAGGATCTAAGTAAGGGGCAGCGTAAGCAAAGGCAGCAAAATCATTAATGACTTCAAGTTGTTGTAAATCAAAATGAGTTTTAAATTCACTGACGCTAAAATGCCAACCTAAATTGGTTAAATGCACTTGCCCGGCTTTTATTGGCCCTGCAACGGCTAAACATGCGCGTTTGGGTGCAATATGTGGGACTGTTTGTAAATATTGCTCGAGCGCACTTTCAAGAGAACCAAAATTGGCACTAGGAAAAATATTAATGTGCTCTATTATAAATTGGTTAGTCTGTTCATTAAAAGCAGTTATTAAAGCAAAGCGGGCATTAGTGCCGCCGACATCAGCAACTAAGATGGGATCAAATTGGGCAGAAGCGTTTGGGCTCATAGTATTATCTCTTTTGTTAAGCGACTCATGCTTATTATTTTACAATGGTGTACCATTGTTATTTATACTTTGAGCTATCACCTCAAAGTAGCTATCACAGTAAAAAATGCTGCCTATAAAGATATAGACAGCGAATACGTTTTGACAACAAAATGATAAAACACTGACATTATGACACCGGTGTCAGGAATTTATCAATAAAAATATACGTTAATTCACAAAAAGCTTGAAATTACTCATCAATAAACGAAAATGACACAATTATTTATCAATTTAATTAAGTTGTAACAATGAAAGGTAAAGCTACCTCATTTGATATTGCCCACTATGCAGGGGTATCTCAATCGACTGTATCTCGCGCTTTACGTAACAGCCACCTTGTTAATGAAGAAACACGCAAGCGTGTTTTCGAGATAGCCAAAAAGCTTAATTATAAAGTTGATAAAAATGCGAGTAACCTTCGCACTCAACAAAGTAGTACGCTTGCATTATTGTTGTTTGAAGATCCCACTTCTGACGAGTCCCAAATAAATCCTTTCTTTTTAGCCATGCTTGGCAGTATTACCCGTGCTTGCGCTAAAGAAGGTTACGATTTATTAGTTTCATTTCAATCGGCCAGTGCTGATTGGCAAGCAGACTACGAAGACAGCCACAGAGCTGATGGCATTATTTTACTCGGGTATGGCGATTACATTGATTACCAACCAAAATTTAACACCTTACTTGAACAAAACACTAAGTTTGTTTGCTGGGGTGCAACGGTAGATAACCGTCCCGATTTAACTGTTTGTTGTGATAACTACGGTGGCGGTAAGCTCGCCGCTGAGCACTTTATTGCGCATAGCAGAACTGATTGCGCTTTTATTGGTGATGCTTCTGATCACAGCCCCGAATTTTTTAGTCGTTTTCAGGGTTTTAAAGATGAGCTATTGGCTAACAACGTTAAAATAAATGAACGTAAAATGGCTAATGCTATATCTACTGAAGAATCAGGTTATCACGCCACACGCTCACTAATTGCTAATAATATTAAATTTAACGCCTTATTTGCTGCAAGTGACTTAATTGCTATAGGGGCTATACGCGCACTTAAAGAAGCAAATATTAACGTGCCGAAAGATGTTGCGGTAGTCGGCTTTGATAATATAGCCATTGCAAGTTATGTAAACCCACCACTAACTACAATAGAGCAAAACACCACTATTGCTGGGCAAATGTTAGTAGAGAACCTATTAAAACTGATACGTGGTGAAGAAGTTCAAAGCACCCTGTTGCCTCCTATTCTCATTCCTAGAAAGTCAAGCTGAGCCTTCTCTTTCCATGTATATGCCGATTACATCCATTCACATTCGTTTACAAACAAGAAAACCATTTAAAAACAGACAATTAAAAAAAAATTAGCGAAAAAAATCACTTTTAAGGCCCAAAACTGACTGTTTCAGCACCTATTGCGTAGTTACTCACCATTAACCGCATTTACTATTTAGTTTCAATAATGTAAATTTATTGTGATGCTATATTTCACTTTGTTTAATTTATGATTTATAGCTTAAATAACAATAATATCTCAGGGATTTACATATGTTTAAAACTAAAGCACTATCAAATGCAATAAGATATTCTTTATTGCTAGGATCTGTAGCCTTAGCGCCTAACGCGCTAGCCCAGGAAAATGACTTAAACTCAGACGTTGAGCTAGAAGAAGAAGCGCCAGAGCGAATTGTTGTAACAGGTTCGCGTATAAGAAAAGCTGAATTTTCAAATGCATCGCCAATTCAAATTATCAACGGTGACTTATCTCGTGAAATGGGTTTATTTGATGCAGGTTCAATGCTCCAGTCAACCAGCCAAGCGGCTGGTGCTCAAATAGATAATACATTTGGTGGTTTTGTACTAGATAACGGTCCAGGCGCTGCAACAATCGGATTTCGTGGTTTAGGTGCTGAGCGTACTCTTGTACTTATCAACGGTCGAAGAATGGCTCCCGCAGGTGTAGGTGGTGCGCCAACTTCACCTGATTTGAACTTAATACCAGGTGTAATGATTGAGCGTGTAGAGAATTTATTTGATGGCGCATCAACCGTTTATGGTTCTGATGCAGTAGCGGGTGTAGCTAACGTAATATTAAAAAAAGATGTTGAAGGCTTTATTTTTGATGCATCTTACCGTCAACCTAAAGGTGAAGGCGGTGAAGAAACTGTACTTTCGGGTATGTGGGGCAAAACCATGGATAATGGTTTTATCACCGTTGGTGTTGAATATTCAGAACAGAAATCTCAATCTTTAGCTGGCAACCCTTTTGTTAAAGGGTGTGAAGAGCGTATTTGGGAAGCTGAAGATGGCAGTATCGTAACCCGAAACAGTGGCTATGGTCCTGTAGCAAGCGGTGAAGATTCATGTGACATTTTCCCTCTAACAAACCGTATTAGCGTACCATCTTTCTTTGGTAGTGTTTATTATACACCTGACTTTACAAACACTGGTATTCCAAACTTCAGCGAATCAACTGTACCATCAAGTCTTGAAGGGTTTTTACCTTCATGGGTAGCGGGCGATTTTGATGGCGATGGTATCAATGATGGTGTATTTGTAGATGGTAACGGCGATGGTTTCCGTGACGTTGATTTCCAAGACCCTCTATATGCTTTCCAACAATCTGATTACTACAAAAGTGGTGATTACAGAAGTAAAAATGAACGTATTTCACTAATGCTTAATGGTGAATATAACTTCCAAGATGATAACGATACAACTTTCTACTACGAAGGTTTATACGCTAGTCGTAAATCACCAATTTTTAGCCCAGGTGCACAGATATTCCAACAAGTAGCGGCATCAAACCCATATAACCCTTGTGGAACAAACGGTATTGACTGTTTTGGCGTGTTAGGTGTGGGCCCTGGTGGACCAGAAGCCGTTCAGCCAATCATCAATATTCGTGGTGACCGTGATCAAACTGAGGTTGAAGTTTCACAATATCGTTTAGTTACTGGTGTTACTGGTAATCTTGGTATGTTTGAAAACATCGGTTTAGACAATTGGTACTACGACGCGTCTGTATCGTACAGCGCATCAAAAGGTACTGACCACCGTGTTGGTATTGATGAAGAGCGCTTAATTAACTCATTAGAAACCGCTGTTCTTAATGATGATGGTACTGTTACCTGTGGTACCGGTTCTGATGGATGTGTTCCTGTTAATTTATTTGCAGATAGTATTTATCAAGAAGGTGGCGGTACGCTTTCACCTGAAGAAGCTGCTTACTTATTTATCGACCGCGATATCGAAACTAAAGTAAACCAGTTTGTTTTCAATGCATTCATGGGTGGTGATTTCTTCGCATTACCATGGAACAACGAAACTGTTGCAGGTATCGTTGGGGTTGAATATCGTCGTGATGAAATTGAATCAAATCCAAATGCTGCTGCATCTCAAGGCTTACTATGGGGCTATTTTGCTGACCAAGGCGCTGATGGCTCACGTAACTTAAAGGAAATATTCACAGAAGTTGAATTCCCTCTACTTAAAGGTGTTAAAGGCGCTGAAGAACTTACATTTACAGCTTCTGGCCGTGTTTCTGAAGAATCTTTCTACGATGCAGAATCAACTTATAGTCTTAAAACAATTTACCGTCCTGTTGAGTGGTTTACTCTACGTGCAACAAAAGGTACTTCGTACAGAGCACCTAACCTACGCGAGCGTTTCTTAAACGGTACGTCTGGTTTTAATACAGTTGCCGATCCATGTGTTGTTCCGGAAGATGCTCGTAATATCGACCCATTGAACCCAGGTTCAGCAGCTACATATAATGCAGCTGAAGAAACACGTGATACAGCTGTACTAAACGCTTGTCAAGCATCAGGTATTGATCCAACTACTCTTGGTTTAGGTCAAAATGGAACTGACTCATACACTGCTGCTTACAGCGCTGAGATTGAAACTGGCGGTACAACTGAGCTTAGTGCTGAAACATCAGTGGCTAAAACATATGGTTTTATCTTTGAACAACCGTTCACTGATGCATTTGATTTAACAATGTCATTAACTCGTTTTGATATTGAAGTAACGAATAGTATTGCAGAGCCAAGCGCTGGTTACAGTATTGGTCAGTGTTATTCTGCTGATGGTAATGATGCTTTCTGTAGCCGTATCGGGCGTGATGAAAATGGTCAAATTGATTTAGTTGATGCTAGCTTTATCAATATTGGTTTAATCTCATCTAAAGGTTTTGATTACAATATCTACTTTGAAACAGATACAGTAATTGCAGAAGAAAACCTAGGTATTACACTTGATCTTCAAGCTACTCGCATGACAGAGCAAGTTTTTGACGTGCTTGGTACTATTGATGACAATATGGGCGAGCCAGATTCTCCAGAATGGCGTGGTACCGCTCGCTTACAACTTAAATACTCTGATTTTAGATTTAACTGGGAAACGCGTTTCATCGGTAAAGGTCGTGAAGATGAGGATGATTTAGGTGAATTTGAAGAAGGCACTGCAGGTTGTCGTGGTTTAACTGACGCTAACGGTGAAGCACTTAAATGTCGCCCAGTTGGCTTCACCGATGACTACTTTGTACATAACATTGGTATGACTTGGTCTAACGATGCTTATAAAGTGAACTTTGGTGTTCGTAACGTGTTTAATGAAGCACCTCCTAAAGTAGATCCAAGTGGTTCTTTTTCAAACACTAATATCCCTCTAGGTGTTGGTTATGACACTTCAGGTCGTAGCCCATACATCAGTTTTACAGCTTCTTTTTAATTAGAATTGGCTGAGTAAATATTCAATCCAGATGGCCTAAAATTTTAGGCCATTTTTTTTGAGGGAATAAAAATGAAATTTAAAAAAAGAATATTAGTAGGATTAACCCTACTAGGCCTATCTTCTTTTGCTAATAGCGAAACTGGAGATGCGGCACAAGTAAGCAGTATTGATGCTTTCTCAATGTCATCTGCTATACGCAGTGTTGTAGCATCACCTGATGGTAAGAAGCTTGCTATTTTAAGAGCGACTACTAAAAATGGTGACTATATAATTGAGATAAGAGATCCAAATAACCTAGATGCAGAGCCTGTAAGATTAGGCGCTGATAAAATGCTAATATCTTCAATCGTATGGTTAAACGATGAAAAACTTGGCGTTATGTTTAGGCAAATATTAGAAGATGGAAGTCGCAAATACTGGGTTAATAAGTTTGCAATAACCGATGCAGATGGTAAAGGCGACTGGCTATTACCATTTAAGAAAAAACGAAATGTTCAATTTAATATAATAAATATACTTCCTGACAAAAAAGATGAAGTATTAGTAGAGGTTGATATTAATAATAACTACATTCCAGATGTAGTGCGCTTTAATATTAATACTGGACGAAGCGTTACTGTAATGCGCGGAAATGAAAAAGTATCAGGCTCATTCGTTTCTGACTACGACGGTGAAATAAGAATAGCCCAAGGTTGGAATAAGTCTGATAACGCAATCGATTATTATGCCCGAGATAAAGGTAATGATGATTGGAAAGTAATTAAGCAAGTTAGTCCTAAAAAGCGTGAAAACTTTGAGATTTTAGGGTTTGCGAAAGGTAACCCTAACGAAGTTTATGTTAATGCCAACTTAGGCGAAAATACGACTGGCATTTATATTTATAATATTAAAACAGGTCAGTATTCTGAACGTCAATTTGGTCTTAAGTCTGTAGATACTGATGGTGTAATACTTGATACCGACGGCACCTTACAAGGCTTTCGCTATACAACTAAGCAACCTAAGTTTTATTTCACAGATCCTACCCTACAAACACTTAACGAATCTGTTGCGTCTTTATTTGAAGGTAAATTTGTACAAATCATCAGTAGCTCTGATAACGATAATGTATTAGTAGTGAGAGTATCTGCTGACGATAACCCTGGCAGCTATTACATTGTTACTAATAAACAGAAGTTAACTAAGATTGGTGATCGCCTTCCGTTTATTGATAAAAGTAAATTAGGAACCGTTAAATATATCTCTTATAAAGCAAGAGATGGACGTAAAATAAAAGCATACGTAACTATTCCTGCAACTAAAGGTCCTTACCCCGCAATAGTACTCCCTCACGGTGGTCCTTGGGTTCGTGACTCTGTTGTATTTGATGACTGGGCACAGTTACTCGCCTATCATGGTTACGTAGTTATTCAACCAAACTACCGAGGTTCTACAGGTTACGGTTTGGAGCATTGGATAGCCGGTGATAATAACTGGGGCTTGAAAAAACAAGATGATTTAGATGACGCCGCACAATATTTAATAGATAAAGGTTTAGCAACAAAAGATAAGCTTGCTTTATTTGGTTGGAGTTATGGTGGTTATGCTGCATTTGCTGCATCTATGCGTGAAAACAACATATATAAATGTGTTGTTGCCGGTGCGGGTGTAAGTGATTTAAGTCGTATCAATGCAACTCTTAACGAAAATCGCTTTTTAAGTATCTTACAACGCCCTACTATTACTGGTGTCTCTCCTGTAGAGCAAGTAAATAAAGTAAATATTCCTATACTGGTTGTACATGGCGATATCGACAGTCGTGTTCCAGTAAAACACAGTAGAGACTTTGTATCTGAGCTTGAAAAGTACAAAAAAGACTTTAAATATATTGAGCTAGAAGATGCTGATCACTTTTCTGATACGCTTTTCTACGATCATAAAAAAGAGTTTTATACAGAGTTGTTATCTTGGTTTGATAATAAATGTGGCCTCAAATAATGTAATAAAAGGGTGGCATTCATTTCATATGAAGAGCACCCTTCATATCAAATCGCCTAATTAGGTGATCTATTTTGAGGTAAGAAAATCGTACTGATAACAAGATAAAAATTTCGTTATCTAGTTATTACCAACAAATAATTAAGTATTATTGCTGATTCATATTAGTTTAAATACAGAATAACTGAATAGTAAAAAAGGCTTCTAAATTTATTTAGAAGCCTTTTTAATAACTGCAGCTTGCTTTATATTAGTCTTTAAGTGACTCGCCAACCACAGGATAATAATCCCAAACTTGTTTATCACTGAGTGAGCGTACAAGCTTAATGTATTCTGCGTGTGTCCAAGCTAGAGGTGTTGCTGAGTTTGTACCCTCGCCTAACTCATAACCTGCTTTATTTACGCCTACGCCATCCCATACTTGCTCCGGTAGCATCATGCCGCTATTAGCAAACTGCTCTAAACCTTTTACGTAACTATTTTTAATGTCCGCTTGTTTTGCATCATCAAGCGCATTATTTGCATTTGCAGCCGCTATTTCATAGTGTCCGCGTTCGCCTGTAAAAAATGGCCATACACGACCACGTTGGCCTGGCGTGTTGCTCCCACTTTCGGCGTAATTAGTACCTGTGGTTTCATCTTCGCCGTAACCGTCGTTACCATAACGGCGATAGCCTGCAAATGTGCCGCTACCATCGGTAAAGTTAAAGCTGTATTTAACTTGTAAGTTATCTTCAAGCGTTTCGTCATCGTACTCAGGTAGTGTTTTAACGATGCTTTCATCATTTGCACCGCGTACGCCATAGCGTACTAGCTCTAAAAACCCACCGTCTAAAATCTGCTTTTTGTTAAAACCTTCACGGCCATTGTTGGCGTTAATTTTAGTATTAGAGTTAGCGTCGGTGTCTTGACCTATACGAATAAAATACTCGCCATCGGTGCTATCACCCTTTAAATTACCTTCGGTGGTAAACATTTGCGATTCTATATTACTGTTGTACTTTTTAGCCGTTGCTAAATAACGATCAGCATTTTGAGTATCACCACTGAGTGTTGCTATGTCACTGGCTGTTATAAGGCCAGCAACAACGGCAGCCGTTGTAGAAGGAGAATAACCACTTTGCTCTTCCCAGCGCTCTTGCTGTGTTGCAGGTGGAGTAATTTGCATGTCGTTCCATAAAATTTTAGCTCTTCCGCCATTAACTAAAAAGTCAGCTGCCGGTTTTAGCATGCGTGCGTACCAATCTTTAAGTTCGTTATCACTTAGTACGTTTGCTTGATGTAACTTCCACGCGAGCATAATTGGCATAGCCGTTTGATCTAGCTGTACCCCTACCCATTCAAGTTCACCGTCAACATGTGTTTTTTGTAAAAACCAGCCAGTGTCGCCATTGTTACCGGGAGTTTTGCTAGTAACTTGTACTTTTTCAAGGTATTCGAAGGCCGTTTTTGCAGTGGCTGTATCGCCTAAGGCCATAAACGCCATAGCTACTTGATAAAAGTCACGAACCCATACCGCTTTGTAACCTGTAGAACCCTCTTTGGCTGAAACAGTTTCACCCCAAGGATTAGAAAGTGAGGCAATGAGCGCACCCGCATTGGTTTTGTCCTCTTGCGCCTTTAGCACCATTGCACTGGTATAAAGTAGCTTACCGTCATCGGCTGTTTGATTAACCATGGCGTTTAATGGCTCAAGGCTTTGTAAATAATCTTCCCAGCCTAGCGCTTCACCTTTACCGTTGTAGGCATCAAGCACATTTTGATAACCTTTAGATAAGCTCTGTGCACCTTGTTGATGGCTTTGCTGCTGGGTTTTACCAAAGCTTAGTGCTAAATCAAATGTGGTATTACGACTTATACTGCCAAGCTCTGCCAGCAGAGTGACGTTACCTGCCTTATCGCCAGTGTTTGAATATTGTTTGCTTAGTGTGTGTTGTTTTTTAAGTGAGGTGATGCCATCGCTCACACCTGTAAAGCCTACACTTTGCATTTTGAATGGCGTAGATGATTGCAACGTTAAAAAGTTATCGTCTTCCCAGGCAACTAAGCCTTGCTCAGTGGTTTTTGCAAAATCACCTAAGGCGTTGTTGTTTATATAGGGGTTAACAGCAACATACGCTCTCACGCCTTTAAGTGATGTATTAAAAATACTGCGTACAAACAATGTTTGTCCGCCTGGATCGGTGAATATGTGTTTTTCGAGGGTAAAACGCCCTTGCTTATCTGTGCTTGTTACTTTGTAAGCAAGCGATAGTGGTCTACCTTTATCGTCTTTATGTAAGTAATCAATTGTAACGTCTAAGTCGTCAGCTTCAGTGACTGTAAAGTCTTTACCGGTTACTACAAACTGCATATCTTTTATTTGTGCTTGGTGAATGAGTCCAAACATAGTTTCGGTGATCATACCTTTAGCAATTGAAAACCATACTTTTGATACTTCACCTGTCGCAGCGTTGTTATTATATTGGCCGTTTTGATATTGCTCAAAAGAAGTACCAATTCCGGTTTTACCCGCGTAAGCCCAAAATGGTTCAGCACCTGGTGCGCCAGGAGCGGCTGAAACTGTAGCGTCAATATTTTCGTTATTCGTATTTTGTGCACCACAGGCTGTTAAACCCAAAGTTAAAAGAGCGGTGGTAATCAGGTTATATTTTTTCATTGTGTGACCCTTAGTTTGAATTTTTAACGCGCATTACAGCAATTGCAGCAACAACGAATGATGCAGCACCAATTAATAATGCGTAAATAGGCTGATTAGAAAATACGTGGCGTAAAATAAGCCCTAAAATACTAGCGGCAAGCAATTGCGGTATAACAATAAAGAAGTTAAAAATACCCATATACACGCCCATTTTGTTACTCGGTAGTGCATTGCTTAACATTGCATAAGGAAGCGATAAAATAGAAGCCCATGCAAAGCCAACGCCTATCATTGGAATAAGGAGTATTTTTGGATCTGTTATAAACATAAAGCTCGCAAGGCCCAATGCGCCTAGTAATAAGTTAAAGCAATGCGCGCCTTTTAATCCCATTTTTTTAACTAAAAACGGAATACACATAGCAGCAATAGCCGCAAAGCCATTGTAAGCTGCAAATAAAATACCGACCCAATCAGCCCCATCGTTAAAGGCTTTACTTGTTGCATCACTGCTGCCGTAATGAAAGCTTGTTACTGCGGCTGTGGTGTATATCCACATAGCAAATAACGTAAACCAGCTAAAAAACTGCACCCAAGCAAGCTGCTTCATTGCCTCTGGCATGGTAAATACATCTTGTACTACTTGGTAAAAACCGCCTTGTATTTTGTTAGCAGCCTTTAATGCGCTTGCTATCCACTGCACAATACCAAACGCTAGTAAGCCACCAGCAAGTAGGTATAACTCTTTTTCAAGCGATAAACCCATTACTAAAGCAAGTGTTGCTAAACCTAGCACCACAAAAGTAATGGCACCTTTATTGAAATTGATATCTACTAATACTGTGTTCGTTGGTTTGGCAGTGTGGTTTTCAAAAGCAGCTAATTGCTCAGGGCTGTATTCTTTAGTGCGTGCTACGGTCCAAAGCACGGCAACAAGTAACACAACCCCACCCCAATAAAATGAATATTTAACAGATTCAGGGATTTGCCCTGGCGCAGCGGTATTACTTACGTCAAACCAATTGGTCATCATCCATGGTAGTGCTGAGGCTAATACCGCACCAATACCAATAAAAAAGCTTTGCAAGCCATAGCCCGTAGCACGTTGTTTTTCTGGCAGGTTATCGCCTACAAGTGCTCTAAAAGGTTCCATAGTGACGTTGATTGATGCATCCATAATCCACAACATACCTGCAGCAATCCAAAGGGTTGGTGAATGCGGCATGATAAAGAGTGAGATAGTAGTAAGTACCGCCCCTATGAAAAAGAACGGACGACGACGACCAAAACGCCCCCATGTTTTATCACTCCAATAACCAATTATTGGTTGCACTATTAAACCCGTTAGCGGTGCTGCAACCCATAAAATAGGAATATCATCAACTTGTGCGCCTAAGGTTTGAAAAATACGGCTCACATTGCCGTTTTGTAGTGCAAAACCAAATTGAATACCTAAAAAGCCAAAGCACATATTCCATATTTGCCAAAAACTTAGATTTGGTTTGTTGCTGTCATAATTATTATTTTGATTATTCATGATTAGCCTTATTAGTTAATACTGCGCTACTAAATGCATCTAGCGAAAGCATAAGCTTTGTAACTTCTTTGTCAGTGATGATCTTTACCGTGTTTTGTTCAAGTAAGTCGTGTAGCGGTTTATTTCGCTCAAAGGTATTTGCTTGCTCTGGTGTTAAATTAATTAATACCGTTTGTGGCTCCTCACTAAAATTACTAAAAACATAAACAGATTGCTGTCCCAGCGAGCGTACAAAACCAACAACGCGTTCGCTATTGCTAAGTGAAAGCTCTGACATGGTTCCACCTACAACAGCGGGTAAACGATTAAGAGCCATTATTGATTTATAATAATCACGAAGTAATGCTTGCTCGCTCGATAAGTTAGCGCCGTCGAATTTGCCTTTATTCATCCATGCTTGATGCGCTGGTACACCAATGTAGTCAAAAATACTGGTGCGGGTAGATGTACCAAAACCTGCGTTTTCAGATCCGTCCTCCCCCACATCTTGGGCAAAGTATAATAAAGTGGGTGCGCGACTCATTAAGCTAGAAACGACCATTGCTGGTTTCCCCCAGCGTGCATCACCTGCAAAATCGGGGCTCGCAATGCGTTGTTCGTCGTGATTTTCTAAAAAGTGCAGCATGTGCGCTTCAATATCAGCCACTTGGCTTTGGGCTGCAAAAATAGTATTAGCAGCTTGCTTACCCTGCATAATGGCTTTTAATGTGTCGTAAAAGCCGACTTTGTCATACAAGTAATCCATTTTTCCTTGCTGAATATACGCTCTGTACATTTGTGGGTTGTAAACTTCAGCCAATAAAAACGCATCGGGCTTTTGCATTTTTATTGATGAATTTAAAAAGCTCCAAAATTCAACCGGCACCATTTCGGCCATATCGTACCTAAAGCCATCTACGCCTTTATCAAGCCAGTACAAAGTGATGTCTCTAAATTTATACCAACTATTAGGAAGCTCTTTATTTTGCCAAAACGCATAATGAGCGCGATAATCTTGGTTTTCTAACTCTTTAGGTAATACAGGAAAGTCATAGCTACCATCAGGCTTAACGCCATAATTCACTCTTACGGTTTCGTACCAATCGTTAATATCTGGCTTGGGTGCACGCGCACCATTACCCGTCCATTTTGCTGGCGTTTCATCAAAAAAACCGTCAGCTAAAGGGTGAGTATTACCCCCTAAAACTGTATAGCTTTGTGATGTTGGAACCTGAAAAGACTGGCCTGGTACATAATAAAAGTTATTATTTTTATCGTACTCTTTGCTGGTGTCGTCTTGTTCACCAAAGTCTTTTATTCCTTTGGGTTTTGCTACTGATTTATAATTACGAGCCACATGGTTAGGTACAATATCTATAACCACTTTCATGCCATGCTCATGAGTGCGCTCAATCAGATCACTAAACTCACTCATTCTATTAGTCACATTTATAGCTAAATCTGGGTTTACGTCGTAGTAATCTTTTATTGCATAAGGTGAACCTGCACGGCCTTTAACTACATCAGGGTCGTCTTGCGTAATCCCATACTCGGTATAATCGCCCACTAGCGCATGATGTAAAACACCGGTATACCAAACATGGGTCGTACCCAATTCTTTAATACCTTTAAGTGCAGCATCGTTAAAGTCGGCAAATTTACCTACGCCATTTTGCTCTTTTGTACCCCAGGGCACATTCGCGGTCTGTGTGTTACCAAATAAGCGTGTAAATACTTGGTATACAACAGGCTTTGTTAACTCATTTTGCACCTGTTTAGGGGCTTGCTGTTGTTCGGTTTCATTATTGTCTGAGCACGCACTTGTTATAAGTGCGCTACACAGTAATGCAGGTACATAAACTGATTTTTTCATTGTGTGTCTTTTTGTCAGTAGTGTTATAGTTTTATACTAAAGATATCTGCAGCAAGCATACAGTTGCTGCATACGTATTCACTTAAACATTCACGGCGTATTAATCACTAATACCGTAGCAGCCATTGGCTTTAAGTTAATACTGTTAGTTAGTTTAAAAGTGTGTTGTTTGAATAATGCCTGCGCATTGGCATTTTTTGGTATAACTTCTTGCATGTAATCAAGATTATGCTTTTGTGTTACTTTGTTTTTATTCATAAAAACTAATACTGTTTGCGTATCACTAACGCGAGCATAACTATACACACCATTGTTCGGGCTGAAATGAACGAGCTTACCCTTTGTAAGTGCCGGGCTTTGCTTTCTAAAGTTAAGAAGCGTGCTTATAGTCTTGTGCATATCGCGCTGCTCTTTACTTAAACCTATTCCAGTAAACCCATTGGCGTTTTGATTTTTAAACCCACCTGGAAAATCAATACGTATATCACCATGATCTTTACTCGGCGTGTTATCCAATAATATTTCGGTTCCATAATATATTTGTGCAATGCCACGCGTTGTTAAAAACAAAGTCATCGCCATTTTAGTTTTAGCTAAGTCTTGCCCAAGCTCCGTATATACACGGCTCATATCGTGGTTATCAGCAAACACCATAATGTTATTGGTGTCTGGGTATAAAAAATCGTTAGCTAATGACTGATATACTTTAACCCAGCCTGTGCTCCAACTTTCATCTTCATTTAAAGCTCGAATTACCGCCTCTTGCAACGAAAAGTCCATCACACTGGGTAAGCTTGACACATACCCATCTTGATTAACTTTGCCGCGCTGCCAATACGACGCTATTGCAGAGTTTGAAGTCCACTCTTCGCCAACAATATTAAAGTGTGGGTATTCATCCATAATGGCCTTGGTCCAATCACTTAAAAACGCTTTATCTGAATAAGAATAGGTATCTACACGAATACCGCTTAAATCTGCGTATTCAATCCACCAAATTGCATTTTGAATCAAATACTCATTTAATAATGGTTGGCGCTGATTTAAATCGGGCATGCTAGCGACAAACCAACCATCGCTAAATTGGCGTTTATCGTAATTACTTGCGTGTGGATCTTGAATTGTTTGGCGCGCATGGCTTGTGGCATTTTTGCCATTTTCAAACTGCCCATTAAAGTTAATCCAATCTTGAGTTGGTTTATCCCTCATCCACAGGTGCTCAGAACCAAAATGATTAAGCACCATGTCCATAACAAGCCCAATGCCCTGCTCTTTAGCCTTTGTTGACAACGTTTTATACAACTGGTTTGAACCCATACGTGGATCAACGTTGTAAAAGTCTGTGATCGCGTAACCATGATAAGAGTAATCAGGCATGTTGTTTTCAAGCACAGGTGTTAGCCAAAGCTGTGTCACGCCTAGATTATTTAAATACGGTAGCGCATTAATTACACCTTGAATATCACCACCATGTCGCCCGCCTTTAAAGCTTGCATTTGCACTCTCTAACATACCTCTAACTGTATCGTTTTTTTCATCACCATTTACAAAGCGATCTGGGTTAATTAAATATAAAGCATCTGCATTTGTGAAACCTTGGCGTTGCGCGCTATGTTTATCTCGGGTAAGTAAAGGAAATTCAAAGCTATGTACTGGATCGCTACTCTTAAATTGAAGCGTTCCTGCTTTGGCGTTATCGCTAATATTTAAATGTAGAAAAGCATAATTAGGGTTGTCAGTGCGTGTTACGTTATTAAGTTCAACCCCTTTATACTTATCTAATTTAAATTCTTCGTTCGCTATATTTTGCTCATGCACGAGTACTGTAATGTTATTTTTATTCATGCCTACCCACCAATTGGCAGGCTCTACATTAAGTGCATAACTAAAGCTTGGTAAGCTACATGCGCTTACTAGTAAAAGTGTGTTTAAAAATCGCATTGTTATACCTTTTTAATGCTGGCTAAAAAATTCTGGTGAGTTGGTAGCTGCGCAACTGTTGAGTTTATCAATGTTTTTAAAGTAGAGAATAAATCGCTCAGTTGATCATCACTTAGTGAATCAACAATACTGTTATAGTCATCAGGGATAAGCCCTTGCCCTATCATGACTTGCTGCCAAGCAACTTCGGCGAATAGTTCATCATCTTCCCGCACTACTTTGCCTGTTTGTTTAAATAAACTCAGTTTATGGGTAAGGGAATTTGGTATATCCATTTGCATGCATTGACGCCAAAACGGGGTATCTTCTCGCTCGGTGAGTTTATAATGCAAAATAATAAAATCGCGTATATGCTCTAATTCAATAACACTTTGTTTATTAAACTGCGTTAGTAACGCATCGCTAATGCCATTATGTGGAAATAGTTTAATTAAGCGTGTAACCGCAGTTTGAATTAAATGAATACTGGTTGACTCAAGCGGCTCTAAAAATCCACTTGATAAACCAACCGCGACCACGTTTTTATGCCACTGCTTTAAGCGCCGACCTGTTTTGAATTTTATAATACGGGGCTCTGTAATTGGCTCAGCGGGTAAGCTTTTTAGCAGTAACTGCTTAGCATCATCATCTGACAAGTATCTACTGCAATAAACAAGGCCATTGCCAATACGATTTTGCAGTGGTATTTGCCATTGCCAACCAGCACTATGTGCAATAGATCGCGTATAGGGCTTAAGCTCATGAGTACTTTTTGTTTGAACAGCCACTGCACTATCGCATGGTAAGTAATGAGACCAATCAATAAACCCTGTATTAAGTGTTTGCTCAATTAACAAGGCACGCAGCCCGGTGCAATCTATAAATAAATCACCACTAATTTGACTGTCGTTATTAAGTGTTAGGCTTTTAATATTGCCTGTATAGCATTGTTCAGCATGGTCTATTTTTGCATCTATGTGTTTAACACCGCGCGATATAGCCAACTCTTTTAAGTATTCAGCGTAAAGCGTTGCATCAAAATGATATGCGTAACTCAGCCCAGGTAGTTGGGTATTAGGAATTGTATTGAGGGGCGTGAATTTATGCTGTTTAGCCGCTTGGTAATTGAGTGAAAAATCCCATAGTTCGTCTTCGCAACCCGTAACTTGGCCTTTTAACCAAAAGTTATAAAAATCGCAAAAGGGAAAGTCCTTTCCGAACGAGCCAAACGCATGCATATAGCTATGCCCTGGCGTTTTCCAATTTTCGAACTCTATACCTAATTTTATTGAAGCATTAGTGGCATTAATAAAATCTTGCTCGTTTATACCCAGCGCGTTATTAAGTTGAATAATGGGCGGTATTGTTGCTTCACCCACTCCTACCGTACCAATAGCTGATGACTCTATTAGTGTGATATTAATTACTTTACCTAACACTTTATTAAGCAGTGCTGCTGTTATCCAGCCTGCGGTACCACCGCCTGCAATTACCACGTGTTTTATTGGTTTCATATTATTGCCCACGCTTTAATACAGCGCTCAATAAACTTAATTAAGCTAATTGGTATTAATCAGTGTTTGATAAACTAGCTATAAAAAAGCCCTTGTAAAAAAATTACAAGGGCTCCTACACACAACCTTTATTATAGCTGGTAGCTAAAGCCTAACAAGTAAGTACGACCGTAATCTTGGTAGTCGCGAACTTGTAGCGCGTTATCGCCAGAAAGCGATGTGAACGGCTCTTCTGTTAAGTTTTGAACTTGGAACTGAATTGATAAACCTTCAAGGCTCTCAACCCCTGCTTCAGAGAAGTCATAACCGGCCTGAATATCCCAAATTGTTTCGCCGATAATATTTACTTGATCTGTATTAAAGCCTAATCCGTAAACATCACCTTTGAAGTCACTCCGCTTACGCATGCTGGTCCGTAATTGCATGCCATTCATTTCGTAGTAAACCGTTAAGCTTTGAATTTTATCTGATAGACCCGGTAGTTCGTACTCATTGCCATTTCCATCTTCAATATCAGATTCAATACCTGTATGACTAGCAATTAAGCCAAAGCCTTCAAGAGACGGGTGGAAAATTTTAAATGGTAACGCTAGAGATAGCTCGTAACCGTATAGGTCACCGCCGCCGCCATTTACTTTACCACTGCCAGTACCTTCTGACGTAGCTGGGACTTCACCTGTTGATGGGTCCGCAACACCCGACATATCAATCGCGTAAGTACCGTCAAAAATCCACTGGGTTAAGTCTTTATAGAAAAATGCAGCAGAGAAGTAACCTTCATCACTAAAGTAGTTTTCATATGATAAATCGTAGCCTGTTGCTTCTTTAGGTTCTAAATTAGGGTTACCACCCGATACAGACCAAAAGTTACCGTTTTCATCCGGTGTATCATTATATGATGCATTAACAGAGGCGTTCATTTCATCTATACGCGCACGTGAGATTGTTTTAGCTGCGCCAAAACGTATTGTTTGCTGCTCATCAATCGCAAGTGATAAATTTAAGCTTGGTAAAACGTGAGAATAATCGTGACCAATATCTGTAGGTGAAGTAATAACGAGACCAGTATTCCCATCTACACCAAAAGCATTACCTTGAGAGGATTGATCTGTGTGAACATAGCGCACCCCCACATTACCCGTTAATGGAAGACCACTTACTTCTGCATTAATATTAGCTTGTGCAAATGCTGAGGTGATTTCTTCTTTTACTGTCCACGACTTAGTTGCATGAGTTGAGCTAGTTAAACTTTCGTCAAGGGTTTCATAGTAACCATCATTAACTAAACCATTTACATCGTAGGCTATCATGTCGCCTAGCCCAATAAAGTCTAGGCCAACACTGCCTAAACGATATTGCTCAGGTACACTAAGTATTCCTGGATTTTCAAGAGAAAAATCAGTTAAAGTTAAAAAGTAACCTTGCGAAGATTTAGACTTTTCACGCTCTTTATAACCTAAGCCAAATTCAATTGAGCTAATGTATTCGTTTTCTAGTACTTTAGACGCTGCAAGTTTTAATGTAACTAATTCATCTTCAATAGTTGGAGCATTAATAAAACCATCTTGAGCTTGGTTTTCATACTCTGTGCCAGTTAATCCATATGCATCATTTAGTGCAGAGCTTGCGCCCCACGAAAGCGGTCCACCTAATTGGATTAAATCATAATCGCTGTAATCTAAGTCATGTGAAAAAGTAGCGCCAGTATTGCCACCATTAAAAGCATAACCTAAGTTATCTGCAACACCCCGAGAATCACCACGTCCTGTACCTGAGTAGCTTTCTATACTCCAAATTTTACGGTCAACTTGCGAGTAACTTGCATCAAATTCTACTGACCATGAATCATCAATATCGTATTTTGTATTAAAGCCAAATGCAGTTAGTTCAGCATCACGCTCTTGGTAATCGTTACGTACAACAACACGTTGGCCTTGTGTTACAGCACTTGTTATAAATCCACTTTCTGCATCTACAATAGCACTGCTTGCATCAATACTACCTTGACCCCAAGCGAAAGGAACTTCAATGCCGCGTAAAATTTGTTCATCTGTAAAATCTACATACAACGCATCAAACGTCATATTTAGTTTATCTGTAGGCGCTGCTTCTAGAACAAGCATTGCTGAATCACGTTCAAGCGTTGATGAACGAACATATGGTTTAGCACCGCCTAAAATTGAATACGAGTTACCATCTTCAGCAGTGAACTCAGGGTAGCCCCATGAATTCCAACGTTTTTCTTGATTTGGCGAGCTCATGGTGTTTAGTGCAAATGCAATACCAATGGTATCATCAGCAAACTGGTCGATGTATGAGAAAGTGCCACGGTAACCGTCGTCGTTGCCGTCAGGGTTTAATTTATCAAAGCTTGTTTGTTCATACTGTCCATTTACTTGAACAACACGTTCACCTTTACTTAGTGGGCGAACTGTTTGCATGTTAATTATGCCCGCAATACCCTCTGCATCTAAATTTGCACTTGGTGTTTTATAAACAGTTACACCGCTCATTATTTCTGATGGGTAAAGGTCAAATTCTACGCCGCGGTTATCACTAATAGATACTTGTTCACGACCATTAAACGTTGTGCCACTTTCATTCTCGCCAAAACCACGAATAGAGACACGACTTGCTCGACCATCTAAGCGCTGGGCGGTTAAACCGGGTAAGCGTGCAATAGACTCAGCAATAGACGAATCAGGTAGCTTACCTATATCTTCTGCAGAAATAGATTCTACAACCTGTGTAGAAAAACGTTTTGTGTTGATTGATTCTACAACACTTCCACGAAAGCCTTTAACTTCGATAACTTCTACATCATCTTTTTTTATTGTATTTTCTTGAGCAGCCTGTGTAGCAAAGCTTGATAAGCCTGCAGCTGTTAATGCCAAAGTTAATATACTTGGTTTGAACATAGACATAATGTTTTCCCGTTACCCATATTGTGATACCCGCGTTCAATGTTTAAGTGATAGTTAAACAAGGCGAGCTAATTTTGTTGTCAGGATGAATATTAACGCCAGATTTATTTTATTAACAACTTTATGCATACGTATTCAACAATTTCAATGTAGCCTAACATTAACACACATTACACACGTGAATTTTTAACCCATTGATTTTAAATGAAATAAGGCAGAAAAAAAAACACAAGACAAACATCAATAGTCAAATCAATTCTATTGAAACTTAATGGCACTTTTACTTAAATGTAAACAAGGTGAAATTAATTATCGCTGTCATATAACGTTTAAATTATTCCACATTTACTAAACGTTAAATTGGTCAGACCATTTCATAGGGAGCCTGGGATATATTTCCCTTACAGTACAATCTGTTAGATTCAATTTAACTAATAAATCAATGACTGACGTAATTGGTAAACAGTAGATACGCAAAATGAACGCTACTAAAGCTGTTCTAAGCACTTATTTTTAATAAATTTATTGCATTATTTTTAGTGCATACGTATGCAGACTTTTTACAGGATTAAAGGCTTCACGTATGCTTTTTGCAAATAACGTGATTAATCGTAATCACAATAAAGAATAGTCTAAATACTGTGTGGAATGACGGAGAAAAGCATGACCCAAAAGCAGTGGTATAAAGGTGCGGTTATTTATCAAGTTTATCCGCGTAGCTTTCAAGATAGCAACAACGATGGTATTGGTGATTTAAAAGGGATTATTAATCGTATTGATTACATTAAAAGCTTAGGCGTTGATGCAATTTGGATTTCACCTTTTTTCAAATCGCCAATGAAAGACTTTGGCTACGATATTAGTGACTACCGTGACATTGACCCGCTTTTTGGTGATTTAAACGATTTTGATGAACTTATTAGCCAAGCCCATGATCGCAATATCAAAATTATAATTGACCAAGTACTAAGCCATACATCAGATCAACACCAATGGTTTACAGATAGCCGCGAAAATCAAAATAACGATAAAGCGGATTGGTATGTTTGGGCTGAAGCTAAAGATGACGGCACAGCACCTAATAATTGGCTGTCTATTTTTGGTGGTGGCGCGTGGCAGTGGGAACCTCGCCGTGGGCAATATTATTTGCATAACTTCTTAACCGAGCAACCCGATTTAAACTTTCATAACCCTGACGTAAGACAAGCTGTACTTGATAACGTAGAGTTTTGGCTTAAAAAAGGCGTAGATGGCTTTAGATTAGATGCTATTAACTTTTGCTATCACGATGCACAACTTCGCGATAACCCAGCTAAACCAAAAGATAAGCGCCAGGGTCGTGGTTTTAGTGAGGATAACCCATACGCATTTCAGTATCATTACTACAACAACACTCAACCAGAAAATATTGAGTTTATGCAAGACATTCGCACATTACTTAATAAATACCCAGGTACTGTATCGCTTGGCGAAATCTCATCAGAGGATTCATTAGCGACAATGGCGCAGTACACCCAAGGTGGCGATAAGCTGCACATGGGATATAGCTTTGAGCTCTTAACAAATGATTATTCAAGTGAATATATTAGAACCACGGTTCAAACTCTTGAACAACGTATGACTGAGGGTTGGCCGTGTTGGGCATTTAGCAACCATGATGTAGAGCGCGTAGCGAGTCGCTGGAGCGAAAATGGCGAAATAAACCCTCAGCAATGTAAAATGCTAACCGCCCTACTTGCTTCCCTTCGTGGCAGCGTATGTATGTACCAAGGTGAAGAGCTTGGTTTAGGTGAAGCAAGTGTTGCCTTTGAAGATTTACAAGACCCTTACGGCATTACGTTTTGGCCTAACTTTAAAGGACGTGATGGCTGTAGAACACCAATGCCTTGGGATCTAGCTGATTCATCTCATGCAGGTTTTAGTGAAGTAAAACCTTGGCTACCCGTTGATAATGCACATAAGCAGCAATCAGTAGCTATACAAACAGATGATAACAACTCAATTTTAAATGCCTACCGTGAGTTTATGGCATGGCGAAAAAGCCAAACAGTTTTACTTGAAGGTGATATTGAATTTATAGAAACGCCAGAGCCTGTGCTTGCTTTTTATAGAACGCTTGGAAAGCAAAGAATGCTTTGTATGTTCAATCTCAGCGCTAAGCAAACAAGTATTGATATGCCAACATCAATCGTTAAAGAATACACCGAGCTTAGCCACCACAGCGCAAAGTTAGACCGAGGCACCACAATACTTGAGCCTTACGCATGTTTTTACGCTCAGTGTTAATGACTCAAAAGTTACGTTTAGTGTATACGTAAGCGCGTTACACACGAAAAAGCCCAAGCTATTCACTTGGGCTTTTTTGTATTTAACGCATTCTAGTGACTTTTAGTTTCAACATTTAGACATTCAGTTAAAGCAAATAATACGGCTGATATTACAAACTTAAAATATCCTCATAGCAGAAATATACAATGGCGCTTATCCATTTCATTTTTGAACCTAAAAAATCACTTTTCCTAAAACAATCTAAAGGTTATTAATATAAAGCGCAGAATCAAGTTTTCTTAGCTACTAAATATATTACTCCAGCTGATAATGCTGTACTTACTAAAGTTAAAAAACTGACAAGTAAATTACTCATCCTCACGATAAAAAAATTTCGTTATCTTTTATTTCAATTTCGATTAAAAATCAGCATACCAACAGAGTTGTTCTGAATTGGGCACTACTGATTTATACCTAACTTTAAACTGGATAAAT
The DNA here is from genome assembly GCF_014163655.1 of Pseudoalteromonas sp. SR45-1. Classification (NCBI taxonomy): domain Bacteria; kingdom Pseudomonadati; phylum Pseudomonadota; class Gammaproteobacteria; order Alteromonadales; family Pseudoalteromonadaceae; genus Pseudoalteromonas; species Pseudoalteromonas sp. SR45-1. The sequence goes on from NZ_JACJDR010000001.1 coordinate 401,497, forward strand.
CAGTCATCACACCATTTTTTTAGGAATAAACGAATGAAAAAAGCATTGCTAGCATTAATCGTAGCACCACTATTTGCAGTATCTGCGACTTACGCGGTTGCAGACGATGCGCCAACAGCTTCAGCCGAAATGATAAAAGAATACACAGAAATGTGTGTTAACTGGGCTAAAGATGATGACGTAAGCAATGAAGAGCTAAATGCCTACGTATTAAAATGCGTAAATGATGAGCTTGAATCTGAAGGCTATAAAAAAGTATCTTCTGTTAAGATTTAATTATACCAATTACATTTAATTAGTGATCTGTTAAAGCTATAAGAATATAGCTCAATAGCTAAGCGAAAAAGCATGACATATATTTGTTCTCGGCAGCTGCTCCCTGCAATGCCTACTTTCTGCATCTACGCAGTCATATATGAATAGTGTTTAACGCAGTAACTGAGTTATTTAATACGCTAAAATGACCATGTTTTTAATCAAATTGGTAACACGCTTAGGTGAATGTACTGCTAATAAAGCCGTTGCGAAAGCATTCAACTAGGCACAAAAAAACCGGAATAGACACAAGCTGTGCATTCCGGTTTTTTTATGACTTTTTAAATCTACAAAAGCTATGAATAAGCAATAACGAGCTTATTCATCTTCTTTTTTAGCTTTCGCTTTAGGCTTAGCTTTAGCTGGTGCCTTTTTTGCAGCTGCTTTCTTTTTAGGCGCTGCTTTTTTCTTCGCTTCTTCTGTCCATTTACCTGCCTCATAATGAGCAGTCCAGCCGGTAGCTTTACCGTCAACTTCAGTCATAACATACTGAGATTTATTTTTACGGCTATAGCGTACAACAGCAAGATTACCATCAGGATCTTTAGCTGGTGCATCTGCTAAATAATAAAACTTAGGCGAAATGCGGTCTCTAAAGCGTTTTAGTTCTTCAACCTTAGGTGCACGTGTTTCACGTGACTTAGGAAAAGTATTTGCGGCTAAAAATATACCCGCAGCGCCATCACGTAAAACAAAATACGCATCTGACTTCTCACACTCTAATTCAGTAATGTGAACAGGATCTTCTTTTGGTGGAGCAGCCTCACCATTTTTAAGTAACTTACGTGTGTTCTTACACTCGTCGTTATTGCAACCAAAGTACTTACCAAAGCGACCCGATTTAAGCTCCATGTCAGAACCGCACTTATCACATTCGATAATTGGTCCGTCGTAGCCTTTAATTTTAAAGGTACCTTCTTCAACTATATGCCCTTTACATGCTGGGTTATTACCACACACATGTAGTTTACGGGTTTCGTCAATTAGGTATGAGTCCATTGCAGTTTCACAAATAGGACAACGCTTCATCTGCATTAATTTTTCGGTTTCTACGTCTTCGACATCAGCAGCAACCGCTTCATCGCCAGACACTAAGTTCATTGTTGTAGTACAACGCTCTTTTGGCGGAAGGCTGTAACCAGTACACCCTAAGAAAACACCGGTTGAAGCCGTACGTATGCCCATTTTGCGGCTACATGTAGGACATTCTATATCGGTTTCAACCATCTCATTAAGACGCATGCCACCATTCTCTGGCTCGTCTTTAGCGACAGTTAGTTGCGTTGAAAAATCAGCATAAAACTTATCTAAAACCTGAGTCCATACACGCTCGCCTTCAGCAATGTCATCTAAACGACCTTCCATTTTAGCTGTAAAATCAAAGTTCATTAAATCAGTGAAGTTTTCAACTAAGCGGTCAGTAACAATTTCACCCATTTTTTCAGCAAAGAAACGGCGATTTTCTACACGTACATAACCACGATCTTGAATTGTTGATATAATCGACGCATAAGTAGATGGACGACCAATACCACGCTTTTCAAGCTCTTTTACTAAACTAGCTTCACTAAAGCGAGCTGGCGGCTTAGTAAAATGCTGCTTAGGATCAAGTTCTATTAAAGTAAGTATTTCACCTTCTTTAACAGCTGGCAGTGATTGATCTTCTTCGTTCTTTTTACGCACCGCAGGTTGTACTTTTGTCCAACCATCAAAGCGAAGCACGCGGCCTTTTGCTTTGAGCTGGAAATCGTTAGCTGCAACAGTCAGTGTTGTTAAGTCGTATTCAGCAGGTACCATTTGACACGCTACAAACTGACGCCAAATTAGCTCATACAGCTTTTTAGCATCGGCATCTACGCCTTCGATATGACCAGACAACACTGTAACGCTTGAAGGACGAATTGCCTCATGCGCTTCTTGTGCATTGCCTTTAGAGCTATAGTTAATTGGATCTTTTGGTAAATATTTAGCACCAAACTCGTTCGTTACATACTCACGACACATTTCAACCGCATCTTTTGAAAGATTGGTTGAATCGGTACGCATATAAGTAATATAACCGCCTTCATACAAACGCTGAGCGAGCATCATAGTCTTTTTAACGCCATAACCTAGGCGTGTACTTGCCGCTTGTTGCATGGTTGAAGTAATTAATGGCGCACTTGGGCGACTTTTACTTGGTTTTTCTTCAACGCTAATTACTTTGTATTCTGCATTCTCAAGGCTTTTAACAGCTGCGCTAGCCTGAGCTTCATTTACAGGCTTAAATGCCTTTCCTGCTTGTTTGGTTACTTCTAAGCGTAACTCAGACTCAGTATTCTTAACATCAGCGTGAATATCCCAAAACTCTTCAGGGATAAATGCCTTAATTTCACGTTCACGCTCAACTAATAAGCGTACCGCAACAGACTGAACTCGTCCTGCAGATAGACCACGTGCAACTTTTGCCCACAACAAAGGAGAAACCATAAAGCCTACAACACGGTCTAAAAAGCGTCGTGTTTGCTGAGCGTAAACCATGTCAGTATTAAGCTCGCCAGGTGTTTCGAAAGCTTGCTGTATTGCGTTTTTGGTAATCTCGTTAAAAACTACGCGCTTATACTTTTCAGGTTCGCCGCCAATGATTTCTTGAAGGTGCCAAGCAATTGCTTCCCCTTCTCTATCCAAATCCGTTGCGAGGTATATTTGATCTGCATTTTCAGCCAGCTTTTGTAATTCTTGAACAACCTTCTCTTTACCTGGCAGGATTTCATAATGCGGCTCCCAACCTTGCTCAGGATCAATACCCATACGCGCGACCAGGTTAGTATAATCTCGTTGCTTTTTATACGCTGCTTTCTCTTCAGGTTCCATTTTGCGAACTTCTGCTGGCGTTTTAGTTGCCGGCACTTTAGCTTTGCTCGAACCTGAAGTAGGTAAATCACGTACATGCCCAATACTGGACTTTACGATGAAGTCATTACCTAAATATTTATTAATTGTTTTAGCCTTAGCAGGTGACTCTACAATTACTAGCGATTTGCCCATAGTTGCCTATTTCTAACCAAATATTAAAAATGTGTTTTGCCGACATAAGCGGCGCGAATATTTATAGGTATATCTACAAACACTAGTTGTTACAAGCTTTTAATACAAACTTTTCAGTATTTACTGAATAAACGAACAATTTTTGTCGTTAAATTAAACAAACAGGTGTTTTTAGATTAATTGATGTGGAATATATAGAACAGAAACAAAAATGCCAACCTAAAGGTTGGCATTTTTTATTTTAAACGATTATAAATCGTCGACTACTGAAACTGAAAATGGTGAAACTAAACCTGAAGGAGCTTCAACTGATATATTTAAGCTACCCGATGGACTATCGTTACCACCTGTCAAAGGTTCCCGTTTAATACCAAAAGAAACACCTACTGGAACAAAGCTCGTAGTATTAGGAAATACATAACTAGTTTCGCCAGTAATTTCACCGTTATCAGTACTAATAGATACCTCAGTACCTGCAGGCATAGGATTATTATACATATCTGCAATATACATAATCAGACTGACACTACTAGTCCCTGTTGGAGTCTGGGTTAAATCTATTTCACTGACTTGACACATCTGTTGGCTTGTTGGATCAGCTTGTGAGCGACGTACTAATGGGCTCGCTGGATCACTGTTTATATGCACCTCAGATGCTGTTACGCCTGCAATAGCAGAGCAATCATCAGCATAGGTTACTAATCTAAAGAATGCCGCATCACCCGACATAACAATCTCTTGGTTTTGAAATACATTAACCAATTGACGGCTACATAGGCCTGCGGTTTCGTCTTCTTCACGACATAGTAAACCATTGTATAAACCGTTTTGGGTAGTCCAAGAACCATTACCATCAAAATCTACGAACTCTTCAAACTCATCACCTGTTGAATTGTCACGAGAACATGGGTCTGTTCCATCACTACAATCTTTGCCGCCAAAAGTACCATCTTCATTGTTATCAATAAAAGCTTCTGGGATATCAAATAAATCATCAAAGAAGTCTTCGCTATCAAAGTAACCATTACCATTTAAGTCTGAAAAAGTCTCTTCACCAATAGCATATGCATGAACGGTTGCTCGTCCACCAAGTGGTAAATCTATTGTAAGATCATTATTTAAAATACCTAATGGGCACGGTAATCCACCATCACATTTTTGAGCAATTGTATTTTCGTACATTGAATCAGTAAAAGGACGCGGGTTGCTACTTGTCCAAGTAACGCTACATGCTCCATTCGTTGTAGTACAACTTGGCTCAATAACTCCACCTTCTGTAATAAAAGTAACGGCCGTACCATCTGGAACAGGATTATTAAAGTGATCGGCTAAACGTGCGTTAACCGCTACTGTATTACCATCAACATTTAATGCATGGGGATTGAAAATAGAACGCGATAGCGAAAAACTATTTTGATCAGCTATACCTGTACTAACAACAAGAATATCTGAAGGGGCTGTTACAACAACTGTATTACCTTCTACCTCTTCTTCACTTGATGCAATAACACGTACAGGTGTTGCAATCGAACCCGATAGTACTGATGTCTTCACTTCGCCACTGGCATTAGTAATAGCGCTGGCAGTGCCTAATGTAATGCCACCTACAGCAGTTGAAAGTTCAAAGTTAACCGTTCTTGACGCTAAATCGTTCCCGTTTGAATCGACAAGTTTGAAAGTCACTTCTGAAATTTCAGTACGGTCAGCACCACCAGTACCTTTTAATGCAATTACAGGCTCTGTAACATCTATAAACTGTAAAAAACCAATATTTGCAGGTGATACATTAATTGTAGTATTTGCAGAAACGGTATCTCCACCAGTAATAACCGTTGCTGTAATAATATCACCACCCACACAAGTTAAAGGGCGATATGTAGAACGTGCAAATCCACCAATACTAGTCACTGTTTCATCAATTGATGCCTGCCCCGAACTTACACAGCCCGATGAGAATTCAACCGTTAATGGAGTTGTATATAACTCACCATCTTTAGAAATTTCAATAGAAATTAGAGCCGTAGCCCCTGCCGCTAATAGCTCATCATCAGCAATAGAGCTCGAAATAGAAATTTCGATATCTACCGCAGCAATCTGAAACGCTTTAGTCAAGTTACTATCAAGTACAGACACGGTGATTTCACCTGCCCCTACATCTTGCCCAGGAACAATATCGAGTAGTGCGATACCATTTGCATCTGTAATTGCAGTGCCTGTTGAAGGAGTAATAGATCCAATAGTAGTAGTAGCGGTTACTAAAGCTTGAGTAAGTGGTGTTGTAGAGTCTTCATTAGTCACTTCAATAAATAAAATAGCTGAAGAATCACCTGAAATACTTGTTACCTCTTCACATAAACTTGCATCTCTAGTTGTTTTAAAATCAACCGGACAGTTTTGCAAAATTTTAAAATTGATATCCGCAGTGCTTTGATCTGGGTTTACAGCATCGCCTCGGGTGTAAAAGCCCAACGTTTTCTCCACACCTTCATACTGTGCGGTTATTAAACCAGCACCTTCGACAGTACCTGAAGTTAAATTAAGTGAAGCTATACCATTTTCGTTTGTTAATGCTGTTCCAATGCTTGGGATAAGATTACCTAGGGTAGAAGAAAAATTAACAACGGCCCCCTCTACTTTAATACCATCACCATCAAGAACAGTTGCTTTAACCACACCACTATCGGCTGCACTAATGGTACTAATTTCGGTCAATGAAGTCGAAGATGTAAGACTCAATCCTATAGAAAAGTCTAACGACTCACCCTGAACGGGTGCATCACCTTCGGTAGTAAATGTATAACCATCAGAGCTGTAAACAATGTTTTCATTATCAGTGTAGGTTGCAACTATAGAACCTGCACCAACTTCTGTACCAGCTAGAAGGCTTATTGTTGCAATGCCTTGAGCATTTGTTAGTGCTGTGCCGTTAGTTGGATTGATTGTTCCTAAACCAGTGAGTACGAATTCAACAAGCTTAAATGCAGCAGGCTCTCCATCAATCTCTAGCTCAACTTGAACAGTAAGAGGGTTTGAATAATCAACATTACGAGTATTCTCACCTGAACTGTTTACAGCTGTGATATTTAACTGAGGTTCTGTTGACGCGGTACCATCAGATTCAAAAGCAAATGTATCCGTGTAACTGACACTATCAATCGTAAAAGTGGCTGTAACTTCACCTGCACCTGCACTTGAACCTGCTATTAGTTCAATAGTCGCTACGCCATCTGATTGAGTAAGAGCGGTACCTGCTACTGGGTCTAGCTCACCAATAGAATCCGCTAACGTGAATGTAATACGCTCGCCAGACACTGCATCACCATCTTCATTAACTAAACTAGCTCTTAATTCTAAAGGAGCATCAGCAGTAACACTATTCGACTCAGTATCACTCGCTTTCAAATAACCTTTCAAACTTATTGTATAGGTTGATGTTTCCGTCGTGGAATCACCATCACTAATAGAGCCGTCTTTTTCAAGTGACCCACCGCCACCACAGGCTGTGAGTAAAAAACTTAGCAATGAAATGCCGAGCAGTCGCATTAAAGGCATGAACCTCTCCCTAGCGTTGTTATTATAATCAAAATTAATTTTCACTTAATATTAACCTATAACTTAGTCTAAAATCTCAGTTTTTTATTACTTTTTTGCGCAAAATAATTTTAAATAAATACCAATTTTTTCTGTAGTAAATATTTCCTTGCTGGTAGTCTATGGCAAATTTATAAAATGTAGATCAGGGAATATGTCAAAAATCCGTTCAATGAGTTTAACCACTCGCATCATGATTGGTATGGCGCTTGGGGTTGCAGTAGGTTTTATATTTCAGGCTATATTAGCTGGTGAAGACGATTATCTAATACCACTTGGGTTATTCTCTTTGCCAATTAAAGCCTTTTTTGTTGATGGTATTTTCCATGTTGGTGGCCAAATATTTATTGCCAGCTTAAAAATGTTAGTTGTGCCTCTTGTTTTTGTATCGCTCGTTTGTGGTACCTGTAGCTTAAGTGACCCTAAAAAACTAGGCCGCCTAGGTGGTAAATCTATTGGTTTATATTTATTAACTACGGCTATTGCTATAACGGTGGCTATTACACTTGCCTTATTATTTAGCCCTGGTGAAGGTATAAGCTTGCCATCTAATGCAACTTATGATGCTAAAGAAGCGCCTACCCTTGCACGTGTAATTATAGATATGTTTCCTACTAACCCATTTGAAGCCATGGCCAAGGGTAATATGCTTCAAGTTATAGTGTTTGCACTATTATTTGGTGTAGCAATGGCATTAAGTGGTAAAACAGGCAAACGCGTAGCAAGTGTTTTTGAAGATTTAAACACAGTAATCTTAAAACTAGTTACGCTGTTAATGAACATTGCACCTTATGGCGTGTTCTTTTTAATGGCAAAACTATTTACAACAATTGAGCTTAACTTAATTGTTAGCCTAGCCAAATACTTTGGTGTTGTAGTGCTTGCACTGTTATTACATGCTTTCGTAAACTACACATTGCTTTTAAAAATATTAACGGGCTTAAACCCGCTTATTTTCTTAGCAAAAATGAAGCACACATGCTTATTTGCATTTAGTACCTCGAGCTCAAGCGCAACTATGCCTATTACACTTGAAACTGCTACTAAAAAACTAGGTGCTAATAACTCGGTTGCCTCATTTACTATCCCACTGGGTGCTACCATTAACATGGATGGCACTGCCATCATGCAAGGTGTGGCTACCGTATTCATTGCACAAGTGTTTAGTGTAGATTTAACAATTTCTGATTATCTAATGGTTATACTAACAGCAACACTTGCCTCTGTAGGTACAGCAGGCGTACCAGGTGTTGGTTTAATAATGCTCGCGATGGTACTTAACCAAGTTGGCTTACCTGTAGAAGGGATTGCAATTATTATCGGTGTAGATAGATTACTTGATATGACACGTACAGCAGTTAATGTAACTGGCGATTGTATGGTTACCTGTGTTGTTGCCAAGTCTGAAGGTGAACTTGATGAGAGCATCTTTAACGACCCTAATGCAGCTAAAGACTTAGAAGATTATCATAAGTCTATTGACTCATAAGCTACATTTATACAGCTATAAAAAAACCTTGATGCAATACATCAAGGTTTTTTTTCGAGTAGAAAGAATTAAACTGAATCGTAAAAAAATTCTAATCTAAGGATTTAGGGATTTAAATTTAGAGAGTAAGTTTATTCCCACTTTATTTACACCACTACTCAGGCCAAGAGCTAGCTTATCGCTTAATCCCTTTTTAATTTTGTATTTAATCTTATAAATTTGGCGCTCATGTTGCTGCTCCAGTAATGCATCATCACTTGTCTTTATAACATCTACCAAACCTTTATCAATCGCTTGAGTTGCAAACCAATGCTCGCCTGTCGCAACTAAGTTTATATCTAAGCTTGGGCGTTGAGTGCTTACAAACGTTTTAAATAAATCATGTGTTTGTTCAATTTCTTCACGAAATTTTTCACGGGCCTTATCTGTGTTTTCACCAAATAAAGTAAGCGTACGTTTAAACTCACCTGCAGTTATTTGCTCAAATTCCACATCATTTTTCTTTAATATTTTATTAAAGTTTGGTATTTGAGCTATCACACCAATAGATCCAACTATGGCAAAAGGGGCTGCTAGTATCTCATCGGCTACACACGCCATCATGTAACCACCGCTCGCTGCTACTTTATCAATTGCAACACTCAAAGGAATACCGGCATTTTTAATACGCTGTAGCTGAGATGCAGCAAGTCCATAGCCATGCACTACTCCGCCGCCACTTTCTAAACGAATAAGTACTTTGTCTTTACTTGGGTTAGCAATAGAGATAATGGCTGTTATTTCTTCTCGTAAGCTTTCTACTTCGTGAGCGTCCATACTACCTACAAAGTCAATTACATATAAACGAGGTTTAGGCTCATCTTTATCTGCTTTTTTACTTTGCGATTTAAGCTGTTTTTGGTGTGCTTTAAGCTCTTTTTTACCCAGCGTATTTTGTAGAAAACTTTCTTTAAGATCTACTAATTGCTCTGATATGTCGTCAATTTGTATTTCACCTTTTTTGGCTTTAGGCTTAACTGCAGCGCCAACTATTAGCATTAGAATAACTGCTATAGCGATAACAAAAGTAATTGTTTTAGCAAAAAACAAACCGTATTCGTATAAAAATTCCAACTGGTTTCTCCATTTATAAATTTCAGCTAATTTAGCATGCTTTAAAGCAAAAAAAAGCCACTTTTCAGTGGCTTTTAAAGGTTAATTATTTTATTGGCTATTAATCAGTCACAACCTCAGGGTTGGAAACTAATAACATTCGACCGCGAGCAGCTAAGTAAGTAGCTACTTGCAACTGCATTTCTGTATTAGCGGCAGCACTGCCTTCAACAGTTGCAGCTTGTGCATCATCTTGAGCTGGCGTTAATATAGAACCATGATGCCCTTTAGTAAATTTAACTAAGTAGCTTGTTGGTGTTTCACTCAATGCTTGCGAAGTACTTACTGTTTCAAGACCCATCAAGTTAGCTAATGGAATTGTGCCTGAAATAGGATTATTTGCTGCCATTGGTGGTATCACTTGGTCAGGCTTGTTATCAACACCATCGCCCACAACAACATTAGTATAAACAGGAGTACCTAATGCTTTTACAGTGGCTGCGTAATTAGTTGGATCGCCGCTATCTAGCGCTGTTTGCGCCGCAAATGCAAATTGAGTAAACACTCCTTGAATATTAGTAAGCTTACTTGTTTCACCAGCTGTAGTTAACGAAGCTACATACTCGTTATAACCACAAGTTAAATATGCTTCCATATCTGGTAATACTGCACCACAGTTAGACACTGCATCAACTTGTAAATACGCGTTAAACTCATCAGCTTCTGTTGTACCTGCTTGTGAAAGTACTGAACCTTGAATAAATGGACCAAATGCAGCTGATTCTAGTAAGAAGCTAGCTATACCGCCGCCGCCACTTGCAAGTGCTACTGTGTTTACATTAAATAATGGGTCAACGGTTGGCGCTAATGGGTTATTAGCTTGTGCAATAAATGCAGGGGCTACAATAGAGCCCAATGAATGACCAATGTAAGTTACATCTTGCGCATTAATCGTTGCATCATTAATAAAGTTTAGACCTAAACGTAAACCTAATAAATCAGCCGCTGATTGACGTAAGCTATCACGCGCAACAAGTAATGAACTTAAGTTCATGTAACTAAGCACAGAACCCGTTGTTGCATTAAAGTCGTCTGTTCCATCACCATCAACATCTATTCCACGCTCACCATGTCTTGGATGGTCAATAGCAACTGTTGCAAAGCCTTGAATAGAAAGCTGCGCCGTTAAAGCAAGCATACTTTCTTTTTGTGTTGTAATACCGTGTTGCATAATAACAACTGGCCATCCGCTATCAGGCATTGCGATAGGATCTAATTGTAACTGCGCACGTACACCATTAATTATTGGTAAAATAGGCTTAGTAACTTGCACTGGCACATTTGCCATGCTTTGTACTTTTGGAATGGAGTTATATTTTGTTAAATGACGTGTGCTATCTAGTCCTAAGTCACGTAATTGCCCGTCACTTAATGCAGAACATAAACCATCATTTTCACTAATAGGATCTGTCGGAAATGCATCACCAGCAACGGCCTTGTAACCGATTATTGCCACCGCGTTATCACACATACCTTGCCAATATGTATCACTTAAATCACTAATATCAGTACCCGTTGGTGTACCTAGATACATCGGTAGCATAATGCTACCTTTTTGATATTGCACACCAGAGAAAGCAGCAGACACTTCTACACCCTGAGAAGCAAATACCTGTTGCACATTTACCATAGGTTGTTCAGGAACTTGAAGCGCAGGCGTTGGCATCGCAGGCTGTTGCAAACTTGCAGCTAGCAATTTTTTAATTGTCCCAAGTACTGGCCCCGCAGACTGAATAGTCATTGCGCTAGAAAAAATAATATCTTCTTTTGTTATATTTCCTGAACTTACAACTACATTTTCGTAACTGTTAACAGCGCCCTGCAAACCAAGTTGGGCTTCTGTAATTAATGGCGCTTCTTGCTTAACCAGACCATAAGTAGAAGAAGGCTCGATAGAGCGTCCTAATGAATCTTTAAGACCAGTAGTTAGTACATTGATGTATGAGCTACCTGCCGTAAATGGTTTTAAAGGAATAATTGCAACGGCATCACCAGAAGCTTGAGTAACAAAATCAACACCAAAAGTAAGCTCACCGACTAATTTACAAGCTGTACCGGCAGCAACAACTGAACATTCTGCGTCAGTTAAACTTGCACCCATTACTACTTCAAAAATGCGAACTGTACCTGGTGTCCCAGCAGACGTTTCATCTAAGCTAACATTTGGTGGGAATGTTAAATCGATTTTATAAGGAACCTGAGAAGACCAACCGTCAAGTGCGCCTAGAGCAAGCTGAGGATCTGCATAAGCTGCTCGAGAAATAGACACATTGTTGTCATCTAATTCTCCAGGAATATTAAGTGTACCGTCTTGGGTTCCACTCATTAATAAATCATTAGGTACCGATAAGATACCTGCAGCAGGGTCAAAAGTAACCGTTGCTGTTGGAATAACGGTTGCTGTGTCGTTCTTAACATCTTCTAACGTTTCTCCGCCGCCACAACCTGCCAAGGCAGCTGTAACAGAGAGTGAAAGTAGCATTTTTTTCATATTGTTGGCTCCGCACATATTTTATTTTTATAGTGTGTTTAATCAGTGTATTAAGTTAAAACAATGTAATCAGGTTATTAATGAGACATTAGACCAGTTAAACTTAACGTAAAGTTTCTATTTTCGCCACCTAATTTTACAATAAATTCGATTACTTCACGTTTCGCTATGTTAAAATCAAAAAAAATAGATGAATGGGTACTTTTATGCACACATATCAAGCGGCTGAAAACGCACTTAAAGATAAAATTATTTTAATAACAGGCGCCGGTGATGGTATTGGCCGAGTAGCAGCAATTACGTATGCAAAATACGGCGCTACAGTTATCTTATTAGGAAAAACAACTAATAAACTTGAATGTGTTTACGATGAAATTGTTAATGCAGGTTACCCTAAACCTGCAATTGTGCCCATGGACTTAAAAGGCGCAACTAAACAAAACTACCGTGACCTTGCTGCAACAATTGAATATCAATTTGGCCGCCTTGATGGCTTGCTTAATAATGCAGGTATTTTAGGGTCACTTGGTCCACTTGAACATTTTTGCTCATCTACGTTCGAAAACATAATGAAAGTAAACGTGACCGCGCAAGCGATGATCACTAAAGCGCTTTTTCCTGTTCTTCGTAAGTCTGATAATGCATCGATAGTATTTACGTCATCAGGTGTAGGCCGCAAAGGCCGTGAGTTTTGGGGGCCATATGCCATCTCAAAATTTGCAGTTGAAGGCATGATGCAAACATGGGCATGTGAAGTAGGCAAAACGAATATTCGTATAAACTGTATTAATCCAGGCGCTACTCGCACTTCTATGCGTGCTGCTGCATACCCAGGAGAAGATAGAGACGCGCTTGCTACACCAGAAGATTTAATGCCAACCTACTTATACTTGATGAGCGATGATTCTAGTGAAGTGAATGGCGAATCGTTAGATGCTCAAGTAAAAAAGTAATTTAGAGTTTAAAAAATTTATACAACACACATTAAAAAAGCCGCAATTAGCGGCTTTTTTGTGTGCAATAAATAACTAATTTATTATTTACGTTTGGTAGGCTTAACACGTTGATTGTGTTTTTTAACTGCTTTGCGGATCTGGTTGATTTTAGCGCGTTTATCTTTGCGTTTTTCAGGCATAACAGAAAGCTTAGTTTGTGTCTCGCGCCCTAATTTAACGGTTTTGCGTAAGTAGTTTACTGTTTCTAAATCATACTCCATCCAACCACCTTGTGGCACGCGCTTATCAAGCTCTAGTTTACCGTAACGAATACGAATAAGACGAGATACTTCCGCATCTTGAGACTGCCATAAACGACGTACTTCACGGTTACGTCCTTCATTTAACGTTACGTTAAACCAGCGGTTAACGCCTTCGCCACCCATAGGGGTTACAGTCGTGAATTTGGCTGGACCATCTTCAAGCTCAACACCACGTAGTAAGTTTTTAACCGTTTCATTGGTTACTTCACCAAATACACGCGCAGAGTATTCACGCTCTACTTCATAGCTTGGGTGCATCAAGCGGTTAGCTAATTCACCATCATTAGTAAAGAGCATCAAACCCGAAGTATTAACGTCTAATCGGCCAACCGCAATCCAACGCTCACCATCAATACGAGGAAGTCGGTCAAATACTGTACGACGCCCTTCTGGATCTTTACGTGTGCTTAACTCACCTTCGGGTTTGTTATACATAATCACACGACAGATTCTATCTGCTTTTTCTTCAATCTTTACAGTGTGCCCGTCAACACGAATCAAATCGGTTTCTTCAACACGGTCTCCTAACTTTGCCACTTTACCGTTTACACTAACGCGGTTTGCATCAATGTATTTTTCCATTTCACGGCGTGAGCCTACGCCTGCACGGGCTAAGACTTTTTGTAACTTTTCACCTTGTATAATACTCATTCGGATGGTTCTCTCACAGAAGGATCGCTCAATAACTGGTTAATTTTACTTTGCTGCTCTGTTGGCAGCGCAGGTAAGTTTTCAAGTCCAGTTAACGAAAAATAATCTAAAAATTGTTTAGTAGTTGCATATAAAGCCGGCTTACCCGGAACCTCTTTATGCCCTACCACTTTAACCCAATCTCTTTCGAGTAGGGTTTTAATAATATTCGAACCCGTAGTAACACCCCTTACTTGCTCAATTTCACCGCGCGTAATGGGCTGCCTATATGCAATAAGTGATAATGTTTCCAGTAAAGCACGTGAGTATTTTGGTGCGCGTTCTTGCCACAAGTTATTTAACCAAGGGCTTAAACTACTACATGCCTGAAAACGATACCCACTACCAACTTCAACTAAGCGAATACCACGAGTTTGAAAATGTTCTTGTATTGTATCTATTGCGTCGTTTATTCGCGCCATAGAAATAGCTAAATCTATTAATACAGTATCTTTAAGGTGGCGTTTACTAACAGGCTTATCTGCAACAAAAATAGCTGCTTCAATGATCTCAACTAGTTGTTCATCACTAATTCGCCGACCCGCCATACACACTCTTAACAAATAAAAATACACAGCCATCTATTATGACAGAACAACACCAAACTAGGAAAATATATCTACTAAATAACTAGATTTTAAATACAAAAAAGCCAGTGATTATCACTGGCTTCTAATTTACTTTTTAAAACAACAAATATTAGCTGTGTTTAATGGCTTCTAATGCATCATCTTCAGCTACTGCGTTACCGTATTTTTTAATGTAACCCATAAACTCGCTTTTACTGATGCGCTTATCTTGGTTTTTATCCATGTAACCAAAGTGATTTGAAATATCATCATCGTTACCTTCAACTACCGAAATATAGCCATTACTGTCGTTATCTAAGCTTGAAAAGCTGCTTTCAATTTTATCGAATTTAGCGATTTCAGCTTTAAATGCCGACTCACTTACTTCAGAGTCAGTGGCTACTTTACCATTGTTTAACTTCATGTAAGTGTTGAATTCTTTGCGGCTAATTTCGTTATCCATATTGGTATCAATATTTGAAAAATGGCCCCAAATGCTATCGTCATCAGCTTCAACTTTTGAGATGTAGCCATCGCTGTCATTATCTAAACTTGCAAAGTCACTGTCTATTCTTTCAAGACCCTGATTAGATGAACAAGCCGCTAGGCTTAATGATGCTAAAATAGTGGCTGCTAATGTTAACTTTTTCATAAGACGTATCCTTCGTAATTAATTAAATGTCACTTTAACTAATACAAATCCAATGCCAATAATAGTTAACTTATAAGAATCAATAACTTAATCTTGGTTGGTGCATTTATTGAACAGTTTCAACAAGTTAAGCTTGCAAGCTTTGCAAACAACCTTGTAATTTTTGCAAAAAAATACCCGGTAAAAAACCAGGTATCTCAATTTTAGTTATATAGTTCAGCTAATAATTAGATTGCTGCGTTTTGGTAGCGTTTAACAAACTCAGTAACGTTTTGACCATTACATTTTAATGAGTTTAAGTTACCAATTTTTTGACGAACAGGTGCTAAACCTTGTTTTAAAGCCGTCATACATAATTGAGTTTCTTGTTGAGCGTCTTTTGCAAATACTTCTACTTTCTCAACTGATGCGTTGATTAATGTCGTTTTTTTAGCAATATCGCGAATATCTTCACCATTACATAAAATGCTTTTAGAAAAACGAGATAAGTAAACACCGTGCTGAGCAGCTTCTTTACGAGCAACACTAAAGCCTTCGTTTGCGCTTAGTACACATAACTTAGACTCAATTTTATTATCTTGACTGAAGTAAGTATTGCTTTGTGCTGAAGCAGTTGCAGATGCTAATAAAGCAGAAGCTAAAAGTAGTTGTGTTTTCATGAGAGATCCTATTTGAACGAGCTAAACAAGTGAATTTCGCGCATTATATATTCAATAAAGTTAAGTTCAATTGAATTTTTTATTTATTAAAAAAATTAATACTGCATTTACAATGTTTAAACTTTACTCACCAATTGATCAACATTTGTGCAGCTATTTTCTCATTTCAGTCATGTTATGTACGCGTATTTACTGATACAATTTAATTCATTAAATAGATCCAATTTTAAGGTAAATTTTATGAAAGTGATTTCTTTCAATATCAATGGTCTGCGTGCTCGTCTTCACCAATTACAAGCAATTATCGACAAACATCAACCAGACGTTATTGGTTTGCAAGAGATTAAAGTTCATGACGAAGCATTCCCACTAGAAGATGTACAAAAAATGGGATATCACGTCTACTTTCATGGCCAAAAAGCCCATTATGGCGTAGCTATGTTATGCAAAAAAGAGCCTAAATCGGTCTTAAAAGGCTTTGCTACCGATACAGAGGAATCGCAAAAACGCATGATAAGCGTCACTGTTGAACAAGATAACGGTCGCGACCTTACCGTCATGAATGGCTATTTCCCACAAGGTGAAAATATTAATCACGAAACTAAATTTCCTTATAAACGACAATTTTATAAAGATTTGATGACACACCTTGAAACCAACCACACCCCCGATCAAGACGTCATTGTTATGGGCGATATCAACATATCACCCACCGATTTAGATATTGGTATTGGCGAAGTTAATGCAAAGCGTTGGTTAAAAACGGGTAAATGTTCTTTCCAACCGGTAGAGCGTGAATGGCTTGCAACATTACTTAATTGGGGCTTTAAAGACACCTTTAGAGAACAAAACCCAGAAACAGACGATCAATATTCGTGGTTTGACTATCGCTCAAAAGGGTTTGTAGATAACCGAGGACTTCGAATAGATGTAGTACTTGCAACTAATGAGCTTGCAGCACGCTGTATAGATACTGGTATTGACTACGAACTGCGCGGTATTGAAAAACCCTCAGATCATGCCCCTATATGGTCAACATTTAAGTAATTACTATGCTCAGCATAACAATACAAGGGCTACTTTGGGCCCTTGTAATTATTATTGCCCTACTAAGCTTTGATAAAAAAACATATAAAACATTGCTTAATACGCCAGCCCGTCAAACTGGAGTTCTTGCATGTGCGTTAGTGTTTGCAGTGCTTTGGCGAATAAAAGCAGGAATTTTAACGGGCCTTGATTTACACATACTAGGTGTTACCGCCGCTACATTAATTTTAGGTTGGCGATTAACGATTTTAAGTAGCCTACTTGCCACAGCGCTACTAACTGCATTTGGTCAAATTGAACTTGAACTGTTACCAGTACAACTGCTTATTGGTGCGTTTATTCCTATTTTACTAAGCTACCTTGGCTTTATAATTAGTTACCAGTATTTACCTCGTCATTTTTTTGTTTATATATTTGTTTGTGCGTTTATAACTGCAGGGTTTATAGCCTGTATAAAAATAGGCCTAGGTGCTTTATTTTACTTAGCTATAGGGCAATACAATTGGCAAGAACTTGCAGATAACTACGTTTATTTAAGTGCCATAATTTGGTTTCCTGAAGCAATGCTCAACGGCATGGCTATAACAATTATGATCACCTATCGCCCGCATTGGGTAAAAACTTTTTACGATAAGGACTACCTAGACTCATGAGTCTACATTATCAATGCCCGCTATGTAATCTCGCACTTTTGAAAGCTGATTCAACACTTCGTTGTGCTAATAACCACAGCTTTGATTTTGCCAAAGAAGGGTATATTAATTTACTGCCTGTGCAACAAAAAAATTCAAAACAACCAGGCGACTCCCTTGAAATGGTACAAGCTAGACGCGCATTTTTAGAGCGTGGATACTACCGCTTTTTACAACAAAATCTTAGCGATCTAGTCGGTCGAATAAGTGCGAATACGGTTATAGATTTAGGATGCGGTGAAGGGTTTTATACCCAAGCTATAGCAAGTAAAACAGACGCTATAGTGTACGGCGTCGATATTTCAAAATCTGCCGTTAAATATGCGGCAAAGCGCTACCCTAATTGCCATTTTAGTGTTGCATCAATTAGCCAAGCACCTTTTAAAAGTCAATTTGCTGATATACTTATTAGCGTATTTGCACCTTTGTTTGAGGATGAACTTGAACGTCTAGCTAATAAAAACGCAACATTAGTGGTAGCAAGCCCAGGCCCTTATCATTTAAAAGAGCTAAAATCGTATATATATTCAGAAGTAAACGAACATACTGAAATAGCCACGCCAAAAGGGTTTCAAAAAGCAGAACAGACTCTTTTAACAGAGCATGTAGCGCTTAGCTTTACTGATATTAAAAACTTAATAATGATGACGCCATTTGCATGGAAATTTAGACCCGAGCACTGGACAGCACTCGAAGAAAAAGGTGAACACAATGTCACCTTATCATTTTATATTACTCAGTTTACCAAAATAGATGATGGTATAACCCGCTAAAACTGCTCTTTAGTAAATGCTCTATCCATTTTTTCAAACATATCTTTAAGTAAGTTAGCAAGCTCCATATAACGGGGCTTGTTCTCACTTAACTGCGTTTGATATCCATTAGCCGCCATTTTAGTGTACAGCTCGTTGTACCATTTTTGCATCGCAGGATCTAAAGGCGTTTGCGCTCGTTTACCTAACCAAAATAAACCTTGTAAAGGTAACGATATAAAAAATAATGCACTCGCAATAGCTTGCGGTAAAAAATCAGAACCTAAGTAATTAAGCTGAAAAAACAACGTTAGCATAGCCAAGATTGGCATTACTGTAATGGCAAGCTCAGTCGCTCTAATCACTCTAAACTCTAAAAACAAAGGCGCAAGCTCTTTACGCATTGGCCATTTTTTACCATACAAACGGCCTGTTTGTAGTTGTGACATCACACTTTTTTGCATCATGACTCCTCACAGATACTGCTTTTAAATACAATAGAAAACGAGCTATACCAAAGTGTAACACAAAATGAGGGAGTTACACTTTCTCAGTAAAAGAGCTTAAATTTCCCCTTTAATGGCGAACAATCCTAACTGAAACATCATAAATAAGGTAAAATATTTAACATTGAGTTAACCACTTTGCAGTTGAACATTTAATTGTTTTAGCTTTATTTAATACCGTAAGTGTAACTATCACGTATTAACGTTCACTTACTAAATTTGTTTATGGAAATTGAATCTATGCCAACAACCTCCCCTGAATCACAACATGTTTTAGTTTTAAACTGTGGTAGCTCTAGTTTAAAGTTTGCCATTATTGATGCAAACGACGGTCACGAAATTATATCAGGCCTTGCTGAACGCTTGGGCGCCAAAGCCCCCTCCATTAAATACAAATTTAATGGAACTAAGACGGTTATCGACTTAGCGGCTAATCAAGCGCATGCTGAGGCTATAAATACGCTTGTAAGCTTAATAAAGGATCATAACCTTGATGAGCACCTTATTGCTGTTGGGCACCGTGTTGTTCATGGCGGAGAGCATTTCACAAAGTCAGTCTTAATTGATGAAGACGTAATTAACGGTATTACTAAAGCGTCTTCTTTAGCGCCGCTACATGGTCATGCGAACTTGTTAGGTATTTCATCTGCACAAGCTTCATTTATAGGTTTACCCCAAGTAGCAGTATTTGACACAGCATTTCATCAAACTATGGATGAAGTTGCCTACCTTTACGCCCTACCCTATAAGCTTTATACAGGCTACGGTGTAAGACGCTATGGTATGCACGGCACAAGTCATTACTATGTAGCAGGACAAACTGCTAAATTATTAAATCAGCCTATAGAGAAGAGTAATTTCATTAGTGCTCATTTAGGTAATGGCTGCTCTGTTACTGCAATAAAAAATGGTAAAAGTGTTGATACCAGTATGGGTTTAACGCCATTGGCTGGTATTGTTATGGGTACTCGCAGTGGAGATATTGACCCCGGTTTATTTAATTTTTTAACTACACAGCTTAGTTACAACGCTCAGCAAATAGATAATTTATTAAACCAAGAAAGCGGCCTACTAGGTATTAGCGAACTCTCTAACGATTGTCGAACGATTGAAGAAGCCGCTGTTGCCGGACATAAACAAGCACGTTTAGCGCTGGATATTTTTTGCTACCGACTAGCCAAACAAATTGCAGCCTACATGGTACCATTACAACGTTTAGATGCACTTATATTTACTGGCGGCATTGGCGAAAACTCCGATATCATACGTGAAAATGTCATTAATCAATTAGCTTTTTTAGGGTTCAGTTGTGACCAGAAGAGCAATCTTGATGCACGTTTTGGTAATCAAGGTATTATTAGTTCAGCCAATACTTCATCCAAAGTGGTAGTAATGCCGACCAACGAAGAGTGGGTTATTGCACTTGATGCCGCTAACATCGTAAAGGAGCTTTAATATGGCACGTCGTATTATGTTAATTCCTGTGTCTACCGGTGTGGGTTTAACGTCGGTATCAGTTGGTTTAGTTCGCGCTCTTGAGCAAAAAACAGTTAAAGTTAACTTTTTTAAACCCATCGCTCAGCCTCGTTCAGGCGAAACAGGTCCTGAAAAATCAACACAAATAGTCACTCAAGGTTCACCTATTAACCCACCCACCCCTTTTGCTCTTGATTATGCTGAGCAAATGATTGGCGACGGTAAAGGTGATGATCTACTAGAGGAAATTGTTGAACGCTTTGAAAGTAAAATAAACGACGATGAAGTAGCTATTATTGAAGGTATGGTGCCTACTCGTCGCCAACCTTATGCTGGGCGTGTAAACCGCGAAATTGCGCAAACACTCGGCGCTGAAATTGTATTTGTACTTACCCCTGGTAATTACACCATTACTCAAATAGAAGACCGCCTAGAAATTGCAGCAGGTAATTACGGTGGAATCGATCATCCTCGTGTACTGGGCTGTATTTTTAATAAAGTAAATGCGCCACTTGATGAAGAAGGCCGTGCACGCGCCGATTTAGTCGACGCTTACAAACCCGAAGAGCTTGAAAACGAGTTAAATCGTTTAGCGTCTTTACCTATTTTTAAAAAAAATCCGTTTATGTTGCTTGGCGCAATCCCGTGGGATTTTGACTTAGTAGCGCCACGCGTAAAAGACTTAAGCGCGTATTTAAAAGCAACAATAATTAACGAAGGCGATATGCTTCATCGTCGCCTGCGTCGTATTACTTTTTGTGCTCGTACGGTTTCTAATATTTTAAATTATTTTACGCCAGGGGCGTTATTAGTAACACCAGGCGATCGTTCAGACATACTTGTTGCTGCGTGTTTATCTGCTATGAACGGCACTAAACTTGGCGCTATATTACTCACCGGTGGCTTTGAGCCAGAGCCACGTATTATGGCTTTGTGTGAACAAGCCATGCAAACCGGTTTACCAATACTCGCAACCGATGCCGACACATGGCGCACATCACTATTACTGCATAACTTTAATATGGAAGTACCAAATGATGATGACCAACGCATTGAAAAAGTAAAAGATCACAACGCAGAACATATCAATTCAAGCTGGCTCGATACTCTAGCTCAAAGTGTAGGCAAAACGCGTAAGTTATCACCACCTGCATTTCGTTATTTATTAACCGATAAAGCACGTAAAGCAGATAAAACCGTAGTATTACCAGAAGGGAATGAACCTCGTACAATTAAAGCGGCTGCTATTTGTGGTCAACGTGGCATTGCTAAAACTATATTGCTTGGCGATCGCGAAGAAATAATGCGTATTGCACAGCAGCAAGGTATTGAGCTAAACGAACATGTAAGTATCATCGAGCCAAAAAGTATTATAAATGATTATATTGCGCCTATGGTCGAAATTCGTAAAAGCAAAGGCCTAACAGCCGTAGTAGCACAAGAGCAACTACAAGATAACGTCGTACTGGGTACAATGATGCTTGAGCAAGGTAAAGTGGACGGTTTAGTATCGGGCGCGGTAAACACTACGGCAAATACAATTCGCCCACCATTACAATTAATCAAGACAGCACCAGGGTCATCGCTAGTATCATCTGTATTTTTTATGCTGCTACCTGACCAAGTGTTAGTTTACGGTGACTGTGCGATTAACCCAGACCCTAATGCTGAACAGCTTGCAGATATAGCGATTCAATCTGCCGACTCTGCAGCTGCATTTGGTATAGAGCCACGTGTAGCCATGATAAGCTACAGCACGGGTACGTCAGGTACGGGTGCCGATGTTGAAAAAGTACGTGAAGCCACAAAAATAGCAAAACAAAAACGTCCTGATTTAATTATCGACGGCCCACTACAATACGATGCCGCTATAATGGAAAATGTAGCACTTAAAAAAGCACCTAACAGCCCTGTAGCTGGTAAAGCGACTGTATTTATATTCCCAGATTTAAATACAGGTAATACAACATATAAAGCAGTACAACGCAGTGCCGACTTAATAAGTATCGGCCCTATGCTTCAAGGTATGCGCAAACCCGTAAACGACTTGAGCCGTGGTGCATTAGTCGATGATATTGTGTATACAATCGCCTTAACTGCAATTCAGGCAGCCCAAGCAGAAGCGCTAATAGCACATTAAACACAACGTGTGCTTTTTATAGCCTAGCTATTATTTATTTAATAATTAACTAGTTAGGCTATTTATACCCTGCAACCCCCATACTTATCCACAGAAATTGTGGGTAAGTTTTTTAATCTCTATTAAAACCCACTTCCAAATGCTCATTTTAGTCACGCTTACACCTTTAACTTGAAGGCAATAATCTATACTATAAAGCTATCAATAATGCTGTATCGCAGGCGTTTAATGTCAAAACAAACATTACAATTACACAGCACGGTTTTATCTATTCACAGTTTAGATGTTGACGCCGATATACCTGCGGCGCTACTAAAGCTTCCTTTATTTTTTATATCTAAAACCCAGGATGAACTATCTATTGTTTGCCCTAGTAGCTTTGAAATAGAGAGTTTAGATACCGAATCTGATTGGCAAGCACTTGAGGTGGTTGGCCCACTTGGTTTTTCGCTGACCGGAATAATGGCTAATATATCGGGTGTATTAGCACGCGCTAAAATTTCTATTTTTTCAATCTCAACCTACGATACCGATTATATTTTAGTAAAAAAGCAAACGGCCTCACTAGCACTTAATGCCTTAAAAAAAGATGGTTACAACGTGGTGGCCCAATAGTATATGAAAGCACAAACAATTGAATATCTAGCACTCAATAAAACGCCCCGCAGTGCCATCCTTATTACAAGCCCATTTACAGGTAAAGTAATACCGCTTCAAGAACACCCCGAGCCTATTTTTAGGTTTGGTATTCTCGGTCCTGGTATTACTGTAAAGCTCAGTAGCCACAAAATTTTAGCGCCGTTTGATGGCACGTTATTACAAGTAAAAAACGCAGGTACTGAGTTTATTTTACAGGCTAAAAATGGTTTAAAAGTTTTAATCAACTTAACTATTACCGGTTCGCAATCAATTACACATACTCATATTGCACAATTAAATGGTAGTGAAATAAGTAAAGGCCAGCGCCTCGCTTATTTTGATTTACGCGAACTAGAAACGCCTATGCTGGCCAGTTTAATCTTACTTAACGGCCATAATCTCGGCACATTTCATTACTCACATTCGCATGTAAATGCGGATGTAGATACCTTATTAACTATTATTAAGAAGAACTAAATTTATGATCACTCTATACGGTATTAGCAATTGCGACACGATAAAAAAAGCAAAAAAATACTTAGCCGACAACAACATCGAATTTACGTTTCATGATTACCGCAAAGATGGCGTAAATGAGCAAATGGTAAGTGATTTTGCAGATAAACTCGATTGGGAACAGCTTGTTAATAAACGTGGCACAACTTATCGCGCACTAACTGATGAGCAAAAACAGAGTTTGACTAAAGAAAGTGCTATCCCATTGTTAGTTGAACAACCTGCCATGATCAAACGCCCAGTACTTATTAACAATGGCAGTTACCACTTAGGTTTTAAAGCAGCCCAATACGATGAGATATTTAAATCATGAAAGATGATGTAATTGCACTCGCTCAAGCACTAATACAACGTGAGTCAGTAACGCCCGAGGATGCTGGCTGCCAACAGATGATGAACGACCGCCTTGCTGCGGTTGGTTTTAATATTGAGTCATTATTTTTTACCGACACATTAAATACATGGGCTCGAAAAGGCACACAATCACCGCATTTTTGTTTTGCAGGCCACACTGATGTTGTGCCAACAGGCCCAGAAAAAAATTGGCAACACCCGCCGTTTTCAGGATTAATAAAAGACGGTTTATTACATGGGCGCGGCGCTGCCGATATGAAAGGCTCGTTAGCTGCAATGCTTGTTGCAACCGAGCGTTTTGTTACTAAACATCCAGATCATAAAGGCTCAATTTCTTTTTTAATAACCTCCGACGAAGAAGGCCCGTTTATAAACGGGACTACCCGTGTAATTGATACGCTAGAGGCGCGCGGTGAAAAAATTGATATGTGCCTAGTAGGCGAGCCTTCATCACGAGATGTATTAGGTGATGTTGTTAAAAATGGCCGCAGAGGTTCACTTACCGCTTTTTTAACCGTTAAGGGAGTACAAGGGCATGTCGCCTATCCACATTTAGCACAAAACCCAATTCACCTAGCAACCCCTGCCCTTACTGAGCTTAGCCAAACGGTGTGGGATAACGGAAATGAATACTTCCCTGCTACCAGCTTTCAAATTTCAAATATTAATGGCGGCACAGGTGCAGGCAACGTGATCCCGGGTGAGCTAGAAGTACAGTTTAACTTTAGATTTAGCACGCAAGTAACACATGAGCAATTACAACAACGTGTAAATGACATACTACAAAAGCATAACTTAAATTATGAATTAAGCTGGATAGTAAATGGCTTACCTTTTATTACCGAGCACGGCCCACTTGTTGATGCCACAGTAAAAGCGATTAAATCAGTAACCGG
Source organism: Pseudoalteromonas sp. SR45-1 (assembly GCF_014163655.1). Taxonomy (NCBI): domain Bacteria; kingdom Pseudomonadati; phylum Pseudomonadota; class Gammaproteobacteria; order Alteromonadales; family Pseudoalteromonadaceae; genus Pseudoalteromonas; species Pseudoalteromonas sp. SR45-1. Next base: position 426,408 of record NZ_JACJDR010000001.1, read on the forward strand.
TTTAACCACAAACCTAGAAACTACCGGCGGCACATCAGATGGTCGCTTTATTGCACAAACAGGTGCTAAAGTAATTGAACTTGGCCCACGTAACGAAACTATTCATAAAGTAGATGAATGCGTAAGTACCGATGATTTAATAGCCCTTACCGACATTTACGAGCAAATACTAGAGCAACTTTTAGCATAATGGATGTAACTAAACCAACATCGATAATGTGTATCACAGGGCAAAGTGATACACATTTAACTGACATACAAAATCATCGCTTGCACAGCGCTATTATTAGCGACTTTTTAGCGCTGCAAAGTGCAGCTCAAAAAGCGGGATTTGATCTTACTATTGCCTCAAGTTTTCGCGACTTTGAACGCCAGTCAATTATTTGGAATAATAAGTTTTTAGGTATTCGACCTGTTTATAATAAACAGCAAAAGGTTGTAGATTTAACTAAATTAAATGATGTAGATAAATGCATAGCAATAATGCTCTACTCTGCACTACCTGGCGCAAGCAGACATCATTTAGGGACTGACTTAGATGTGTTTGATAAAGCTGCGGTGAGTGATGATTATAAGCTACAGCTAACACCTGATGAATACCTGCAAGGTGGGCCGTTTGCACCTTTAAGTAATTGGCTTGATACTAACTTAGTTAAATTTGGTTTTTATCGCCCTTACCAGCATGATTTAGGTGGCGTAGCACCTGAGCTTTGGCATATAAGCCATATTAAGCAATCACAATTATTAGTGAATAAACTTAGCGAGCAAGTACTTTTTGAATGCATAAAAAACAGTGAACTACAGGGTAAGCGGGCAATACTTGATAACTTACCAGCTATTTATAAACGCTTTGTAACAAACGTAAGCCCACACCTAAAAGAAGGTTAGGTTATATTAAGCCTTCTTTTTATTTAAAATAAACACCAGCACAGCGCCTAATATTAACGAGCTTGCGACTATAAACTCCATTGTTACCTGCTCTGATAAAAACAAAACACCAGCAATGGCAGCAAGTACCGGCACACAAAGTTGCACAACCGCAGCTTGGGTACTTTTAAGTAGTGGCATTGCTACATACCAAACACTATAACCAACTCCAGACGCTATTGCCCCCGAGGCACACGCAAGTAACACCCCTTCAATACTCATATTTTTTAAATAACTCATACCTACAAGTAATAAAACAGGGATTGCAACTAAGCTTCTTATAAAGTTAAACCCAGTAGTACGCAGTGGCGATACGCACACTTTACCGCGAATACTGTATATACCCCATGCCACACCACTGAGTGCCATAAGTGATGCACCTAATAATGAAGGCACAGCTGCAGATGGCAGCATTAAATATACAAAACCAGATAACGCCACTATAAATGCACACCACTGAAGTACGCTTAATTGCTCTTTTTGATAAATACCCCAGCCAATCATAGTAAGTTGCACAGCGGAAAATAAAATTAGTGCACCGGTACCGGTATCTAACTCTACGTAGGCAATCGAAAAACAAAGCGCGTAAACAAGCAGGCTAATACTGCTTCGCCAGCTTCCTCTGTCACTTAAAATAGCGGGATTGAATGTGCCTTTACGTTTTAAATTATGGGTATAAATAGCCATTATAATGCCCAAACATGCAGCCCCACTAAGTAAGCGAATAACAGTAAAGTTCCAAGCATCTATATAACCTTCTGCTAAGGCCATTCTGCAAAAAAGAGAATTTGCGGCAAACGCAATTAAAGCAATTAATGTGTATATGGTGGCTTTCAAAAAAATTCCTTCGCAACGAAAAATAACTATATTGTTTTAACTCACTCGCTAATTAACCAACCACGTTCAAGCCATTGATTAATTTTAGTAATTAAAAATCCAGCGATTTGCTCACCAGGGAGTTCATTTAAACAGGATTGACATAACTGTGCAAAGGGTGTGTTTTGTTTTAATAAACTCAGTAAGCGATATTCTTGTGCATTAACGCTTAAATACTGTGTACGTCTTTCAGTATCACGTGCTACAACCCAAAAGCGAGGTTCTGAGACTCTTGGCTCTGGCGGTGTTTGCTTTTGTTTTATTGCCTGCCAACTTTCAACCGCCAACGTATTAAACGCAACTAACTGTACACTTGGATGTAATTTTAATAGTAAATTTGGCCATTGTTGAGGTTCAATACTTTCAAGCTCTGATACATTAAGTAATGTTTTATCGCTTGCATCAAAAGTACTTAGTAATAGTCGTTCAAATTTGGCTATATCTGCAAGTATGGGGTAATCACTAAAAGGAGTATTAGCGGCTAAATAATCTGGTAGTTGCTCTGCAAAAATTCGTAGTGACGTATGAGTTGAAGGATATAAAGCTAAATAACCATCAACCATCATCTCAAATAAATCATCACCTAAGTAAATGCCCAGCTGTTCGTGATCTTGCTCAATCACGGCTCTTAAGCGAATTTTATAAGCGCTTTGATAAATAGAGAGTCGCTGTTGTGTATTTAACTGCCCTTGCTGCGCAATTTGCTCGCTAATATCCGAGCTTTCACCTTGCAGTAAATTCATAAACTGTTTTTGCAGCTTTGCTAAATCACTCATGAACTTATATCCCAAAACGGTTTCACTAGCGCTTTAGCATGCTCAAGCTCAGTAATTAAATCATCAAGGGAGCCAATATTATCATCGCGTTCAATCATGGTACTTACCGGATTTAATGTTTTTGCATACTGAGCATATAAGTCCCATACCGCATCGGGAACATCTTCATCGTGAGTATCTATAATATGCGTACCAAAGTCTTGATGTCCTGCTAAGTGAATTTGTGCAATAGCTGTACTCGGAATAGCTGATAAATAATCCATTGCATTAAAGTCGTGATTACGCGCACTTACATAAACATTATTTACATCCATTAAAAACTTACAGCCTGTTTGCTTATGTAATTGCGCTAAGAATTCCCACTCACTCATTTGTGAATCGTTATAGGTTAAATAGCTCGATACATTTTCAAAAATCATTTCGCGCCCTAGGTAGTCCTGAACTTGCGAAATTTTATTTGCTAAATGATCAAGCGCCTCTGAGGTGTAAGGCATTGGTAGTAAATCGTGGCTATTAATACCGCCCACTTGGGTAAAACATAAATGATCAGACACCCAATGCGGCTCAACCCTCGCAATTGTGTTTTTTAACTGATTTAAGTAGTCCTTATCAATAGGGTCAATACTACCAATCGACATTGATACCCCATGCATAACAATCGGATAATCTGCTCTTATTTTATTTAAATAATGCCAAGGTTTTCCACCGGCTACAAAATAGTTTTCTGAAATAATTTCAAACCAATCTACAGCTGGTTTATCTGCAATAATTTGCTCAAAATGCGGGGCTCTTAGTCCTAAACCAAAACCTAAAAAACGATTTGTCATAAACTTCCTTAATAAGCCTGAATAATAAACACATCGTTCAAGCTTACTTTATGCGTTCGATAAATTGGTATTAGCTACCTACAGAACCACCAATATCACCACATGCTTTTGCAGGCATTGATACAAAACCGGTGCCTTTACATGATGCATGTCCAGCACAAGCATTATTAGCAGTCTTACAATCGTTATGACCGCCACACACATTTACATCGTTACAATGTACTAAATCTGCTTTAGCTACACTGCCAACCCATTTATCTTTTACTGTACCGCCAACGTCAGCACATGATTTTGCAGGCATTGCTACAAAACCAGTCCCTTTACATGACGCTTGACCTGCACATGCATTCTCAGCTGTTTTACAATCGTTATGGCCACCACATACATTCGCATCATAACAATGAACTAAATCAGTTGTTGCGCCATTACTAGCAACTGCACTTGATGTTGCCGTTTCTGCCTCTGTTGCATTACAACCAACTAAACCTGCTACCATTACAGCCATTGCTGCACCTGTAAACTTTTTCATTTTTTAATTCCTCTAAGTGATATAACTCTTAGCAAGACCGCTAAAGCGAAAATACTATTTCAGTGGAGTGATAATAAACCAAAAAAATTCACACTTTGTTCACTAATGTCACTTTATATTTCTTTATTAGCAGGCAGTTTTACTCTACGATTTTTTACAATATTTCACACATTTAGCTAAAAATAGTATGTTAATGTATACAGGTAAATTAAGAGGAGTGCTCAGTGCGCCGCAGTATAATTTTAAGCTTTTGTTTTATTTTAAGTGGGTGTAGCACAATGGGTTTTAATGACCTATTTAATGACTATGCCACACAAATGACACCAATAAGAAATGCGATCGAGAAAAACAACATCGAAGAAGCGCAATCCCTTATTGCTAATAATAGCACCCTGCACAGCAGCTACTTACTCAACCAACTTGAGCAAGCTCGTTTAAACGACTTAGCAAATACACCAGATGATGCACAAAGTAAATTTGAGAACGTGTATACGCAAATGCAAAAAAAGCGTGAAGCCGCCAAAATACAAGTTAGTGCGGGCCTTGAACAAAGTAACGCTTTATTTACCAACGACTCAGCAATAACTTATGTGCCACCCGCTTACGAAATGAGCATGCTTCATAGTTATAAAGCACTTAACTACGTGTATAAAAATGATGTTGAAGGCGCATTGGTCGAAATTCGCCGAGCTAATAAAGTACAAGTTGATGCGCTTAGCGAGAATGAAGCAGAAGTAGACTCAACCGTTAAAGAAGCTCAGCAACACTACCCAAGCATGAGCAATGTAACCAGAAACATAAAAAATGGCTTTCAAAATGCCTACACATTTTACTTATCTGCTTTGCTTTACCAAAGTGCTAAACAATACGACGACGCCTATATCGATTATAAAAAAGCATTGGCTATACAACCTAACAATATTTATTTACAGCAAGATGTGATGCGCCTTGCTAAAAAACAAGGGTTTGACCAAGATCTAAATGAATTTAAAAAACGCTTTGGCGATACGCCCACTATTTCTTCATCACAAGGCGAAGTAATTGTTTTATTTGAACAAGGATTAGTACCAAAACAAGATGAATTTAAACTGCGCTTGCCAATTTATTCATCACGTGGCGATGCACGCTTTTACAGCTTGGCGATGCCGGTATATAAAGATAATGCCTATGTGCGCCGCCTTAACAATATAAATATAGATGCACAAAGCTTGGCGCTTAGCCCACTGGTACACATTGAGGCACTTGCAGCTAAAACTCTAGAAGATCAAATACCTGCAAAAGTCGCTCGCCAAGTACTCAGATTAGTAGCCAAAGAGAAAGTACGGGCAGAACTTGCTCGCAGTGCCGGTGATGTAGGTAACATACTTGCTAATATTTATAATTTGGCGTCTGAGCAAGCTGATACACGCAGCTGGCTTACACTTCCAAATCAAATAAGTGTCGCAAGGCAAAGCCTAAATACAGGTGAGCATTCTGTGCATATAGGCACACAAGCACCCATAAATTTTACCATTAGTAAGCAAGGGTTAACGTTAATTTACTTAACCTCTATTAATAACTACTTTAATTACCACGTAGTTCAACTTTAGGAGCCATCATGAAATACATAGCGCCATTATTAGCAGCCTTAATGCTCAGTGCATGTTCCAGCCAACCGGTTACATCGGGTATTTCTGTTGAACAAAATAAAAACCAGTTTAATGAGCAATTACGTGTAGATAACCCAGAGCTTGGTAAAAAGCTGACCATTACTGATGTGAAAACACGTCAAACTAACCAGTTAACCGATGTGGTAGTGACACTTTCGAGCCAGTATAAAAAATCACAGTATTTACAGTATCAATTTAATTGGTTTGATAAAGACGGCTTTGTTATTAAAGGCAACCACTCACCTTGGCAAGCACTCACCTTATTTGGTTTTGCAAAAACACAATTACCGGGCTTAGCACCGAGCTCTGATGCGGTTACCTTTTCTTTAGCAGTAAGAGAAGTGTCTACCGAATCACAAGAATTTAAAGATTAAAGGAAACAACCATGATCATCAGTAACAAATTTAAAACAGCATCAACTTACGCTTTAGTTGGCCTGAGCGCTTTAGTATTAAGTGGCTGTGCTAATAAAGCCGTAGTAAGTTATGGCGACGCACAAGCAGTAGAAACAACCGATATTAATTTTGGCTCTACCGATTTACAAAAAGTAGCTAGCCAAATGACCGATTCATTACTCAGCTCACCCGTTGTTGGCACAATGACAGCTAATAAACGCCCTGTAGTATTTGTTGAGCGTATTAAAAACAAAACTAGTGAGCACATTGATACTGAATCAATCACCGATTCAATCTCAACGCAAATGCTACGCAGTGGTAAATTCCGTTTTGTAGATATGACGCGTGTTGAGTCAGTACGTGAGCAATTAACGTTTCAAAACGAAGATGCCCTTGTTAACCCTGCAACAGCCGTTGCATTTGGTAAACAAATTGGCGCGCAATATATGTTATACGGAAATTTATCGAGCATAGTTAAATCAAACGCTGATAAATCAGATGTTTATTACAAATTTACAATGCGCTTAATGGATATGGAAAGCGGCCTTGTAGAATGGGCTGACGAAACTGAAATTCGTAAAACTAAAGAAAAATCGACATTTGGTTGGTAGTTACTAAGCCTTTACGGGCTAATAAGCCCATAAAGGCTACCAATAGGAGATTATTATGAAAGCTATAATATTAATAATGTGTGCCCTACTTAGTGTGAGCGCGCCAACTTTTGCTCAATACGAGCGCAATAAAGCAGTCCCTGTGCAGCAAGTTTTATTTGGTGACGTAAAATCGGTACGCAATATTACCGAACAAGAAATCATTCAAGACAAAAACAACGGCTGGAAAACCTTCGGCGGTGCATTACTCGGTGGTGTTGTAGGCAACCAGTTTGGTGGCGGTAGCGGCCGCACAGTAGCAACAATATTAGGCTCGGTAATTGGCGGCAGTGTTGCACACAATAGGCAGCAGCAAAGTCATTATCAGCAAAATCATTTTGTAGAGTTATTAATACAAGTTGAAAACGGCGACCAGTTTATGGTTGTTCAAGATCAAGACCAATCAATGCGCTTTAGCAAAGGCGATAATGTAAGATTAGTGTACTTGAACGACAACACGGTGCGTGTAGATAAAGCGTACTAGCCAATATATTCATGACTAAAGTAAAAAAACGAGCCAAATTTGGCTCGTTTTTTTACTTTTTAAATAACTATACTTGGCGATAGTCTTTAAAAAAACGCTTCATTTTTAACATCGCATCCGATAAATCATCTTTGCTTGGTAAAAATACCAATCTAAAATGATCCGGCTCGGGCCAATTAAACGCCCTGCCATGTACAAGTAATATTTTTTCGGCTTTTAGCAAATCGTACATCATCTTTTCATCATCTTTAACGTTAAAAAGTGCTGTATCTACTTTGGCAAACGCATAAAGCGCGCCTTTAGGTTTTTTACAACTAATACCTTCAATAGCGTTTAACCCGCGCCATGCTATATCGCGCTGCTCGTATAAGCGCCCGCCTGGGTTAATTAAATTATCAATTGATTGCACGCCGCCCAACGCTTGTTGAATTGCATATTGCGCAGGTACATTGGCGCACAAACGCATAGATGAAAGTATTTCAAGACCTTTGCGTAAATCATCCATTACCGAGGTACGACCGCTTAGAACCATCCACCCCATTCTTAGCCCCGCTGCACGGTAGGTTTTTGCTAAACCATTAAAAGTAATGATTGGTACATCATCACACAGTGAGCCGATTGAAGTATGCGTTATACCATCGTATAAAATCTTTTCGTAAATCTCATCGCTCAATAACAGCAGTTTATGTTCACGCGCTATATCAATTAATTGCATTAACAAATCATCACTGTAAACCGCACCTGTCGGATTATTAGGATTAATTAATACCAAAGCTTTAGTTTTAGACGTTATTTTGCTTTTTATATCTGCAATATCCGGAAACCAATCTTGCTCTTCATCACATAAATAATGCACCGGATTACCACCCGATAATGTGACAGAAGCAGTCCAAAGTGGATAATCTGGAGCTGGAATAAGCACTTCATCGCCATTATTTAATAGCGCTTGGGTGATCATCTGAATAAGTTCGCTTACGCCATTACCAATATAGATACTATCTACATCTAAATTATGTAATCCACGTTGTTGGTAGTGCTGATAAATAGCCACGCGGGCTGAATAGAGGCCTTTAGAGTCACAGTAACCTTGGGCTGAATATAAGTTGCGGATAATATCGCGGTGCATATCTTCTGGCATATCAAAACCAAAAGCAGCTGGATTACCTATATTCAATTTTAATACTTTTTGACCTTCGTCTTCCATTTTTTTAGCTTGTGCTAAAACCGGCCCACGAATGTCATAACATACACCTTCTAATTTGTGACTCTTTTTAATATCAGACATTTTTACCTCTTTAGGGCGTATTGACTTTATGGATTAAATTTGTTCAACCTAGGGGCGATTTAATCGCGGCGCGAGATTTGTAACCTAGTGGGCTAAGTAAAAATTGAGTAACAAAGAGAAAATAGCCCCTAGGAAGAACCCTCTGGGCAATGCGTGTTTGGATTTTATGTGTTGTTATCGCCTATTTATGTGGAAAAACCACACTGCATAGGCTCTGCCTAACCTAAAAACCAGACACTCGTTGCAAATTCAATCCCGAAAGATCAACACGCCCTAGTGAGTCTTTAGACTAACCTAGTAAAGGCGTAAAATGCCAGTCAATTTAGGTGCTTAATACTGAAATAAATTCACGTTTCGGCTTCAATAATTAACGAGATGCTAACCATTCATTTAGCTTAGCTTGAGAGCCTGTTACTTGAGCCATTAAGCTATTAGATGCGTCGATAGCTTCAGCTAAGTTATCTAGGTTTAAATTTTGTTCAATAACACGAGAAACCTCAGCAAGGCTTGAAGCACCAAACTGCGCAGCATTCGATTTTAAGCTATGGGAGTGGCGAATAGCTGCTTCTTTATCTTTACCAATGGTTGCTAAAACTTCTGAGCCCAAACGTTCAAACTCTGAGCAGCAAAAATCAAGTGTATCAGCAAACTGCTCACCCAATAACGATTCCATACTCTCTAATGCTGATGTATCAATATTTATTTCTGTCATATTTTAAGCCCTTAAAACAATCCATGTAAGTTACAGTTTAATAGTACTACTTTATATTGATGCGTAAAAAAAACCAACTTAATTACCTTATAAATGTATAATTGCGAGGAACATACTGGCAACAAAAAGTTTATTAAATGGCACGCACACTTTGTAATCATTGTAACTTTTCAATAAACACCTGTATTTGCAACGCAATTACAAATATAAACAACAAAGTTACGGTTATTATTCTACAGCACCCGAGTGAAGAAAAAATAGCAAAAAATACCGCTAAACTACTCAATTTATGCCTAACTGATTGCCAAATAATCAAAGGCGAAAATAATGATGACTTTTCCATACTAAAAACACTGCCAGTAAGCTCAACTGTTTTACTCTACCCTAACGAACACGCTGTAAATTTAGACGATAACACTGAGCAGCCAAATGTAAAAAACATCACCCATTTAATCGTGGTTGATGGTACATGGAAAAAAGTCTACAAAATTTTGCAGCTCACCACATTACTAAATCAATTTAAAACGATCAGTTTTAAACAGCTACCTAAAAATCGTTATGCTATTCGTAAAGCTCCTCGGGCCGACAGCCTATCCACACTTGAAGCTGTAGCGCATAGTTTGTTTTTAATAGAGCAGCTAAATCCCGCACCACTTTATAATGCGCTAAATGAATTAATACAAAAACAAACCCAACACATGCCTGAGCACGTAAAAGCACGTTACTTAGATTAAATTCGTTACTATATGAAACTTGCAATGCGTAGCTACCCTAACAGACTAAAACGTGGCTTTACTCGCCAAGGACCCGACTATCGCTTTGACGACCAAGTCGACTTTAGCGATATAAGAGATACCTTCGGCTTTAGGTCAATGGTCGTTGGTAAATGGGTAACTAAAGAAGAGCGCTACATTAGCGCCAATTTAATTTACGATGCACTGGCCGACCTTGCGCAAATACTGCATTTACCACCTAAAGCAATTGGCCTGCGCGGGAAGCTTAACTTTGCATTTGGCCATGGTGGTCAAAAAGGCGTGCAAGCGCATTATAATGCAGCCTCTCAAACACTTGCTCTTGCAAAAAATGCAGGCGGTGGTGCACTTGCTCATGAATGGTTCCATGCGTTTGACCATCATATAAGCGAGCACTTATTTGCAGCAAAACCCCGCTTTGGTTTTGCCTCAAAATTGTGGCTTTCAAACACGCCTAATTTATCGCATCCACTTAATAATGCTTTGAACAGTTTTTATAAACATGTATTTTTAGATGAAGATGGTATTGATGCAAATAACTTTGTACAAGCGTGTATAGAACACGATAAAGCCCACAATATAAATTATATGAGCATGCCAGAAGAGCTTGCAGCACGGTGTTTTGAAGCCTGTATTGAAGGCCACACATATATAAAAAATAGCTTTTTGGTGGGAGGCTTAAAAAGTAGTAATTTAATATACCCAAATAGTGAGCATATCAATAGAGCAAATGAAGCACTTAACCACTATTTTGAACTACTGGGTTATGCGCTTCATAAAATAGACGAGTAATGTCTATATTTGGTGATTATTTATCGTCACTAATACGACTTGCTACTGCGCTGCTTTGATCTTTATATTTTGCATCTTTACGAATATTGTATGGGTTTTCACACGGGCCCGATAACATTTCAAAGCTCATAGCACCAATTTTCATCAGTGGGCGTAGTGCCAGTGGTAATTTACCTGAGTTGTAAAACTCTAAAACAATATTGCCGCTCCAGCCTGGGTCTATTCGATGCGCGGTTACATGCACCATTAAACCCAAACGCGCAAGCGATGAGCGTCCATCTAACCAACCTACTATATCTGCTGGTAGAGTTACTTTTTCATGGGTAATAGCTAGTGCAAGTTCACCTGGGTGTAAAAAGAATGCTTCACCTTCATCAAGCACTATTTCTTCACTCATGATCGATTCCATGGCCTTATTTAACTGATCTTTTGGACCACTTAAATCGACGTATGCCGCGTTATGCGCATTAAAAGTTCTAAATTTATTACCCAAGCGTAAATCGGCCGTTACACCTGAAATCATCTCGCTCGTTGGTGCAGGCTCAATAACTATGCGGCCATCGCTTAAGTATTCTTTAATATGTGTGTCTGAAAGTCTCATTATTTATTAATCTTCCGTAATCACAATTTCAATTGCATTGTGATGCTGTTGATAATAAAGCGTGCTGGCTATTAACCTTGCTGCTGCGCTGTATGTTTTGCTTATTGCGGCATCGTTATCGCTTGCAATAAGTTTACCTTGCTCAGAATACTCGCGTATATCTATTGCAAGTGGAATATGGCTAAGTACAGGCACGCCGTGCTTATGCGCCAGTTTTTGTGCACCGTCTTTACCAAAAACGTGGTTAGCTTCACCACAGTGAGTGCAAATGTAGTGGCTCATATTTTCTATTAAGCCAAGCACCGGTACGTTTACTTTATTAAACATAGCAATGCCTTTTTGCGCATCGGCTAGCGCTAAATCTTGCGGTGTAGTGACAATAACAGTGCCGCTAGCGGGTACTTTTTGGCTCATTGTAAGCTGAATATCACCGGTGCCCGGTGGCATATCAACAATTAAGTAGTCAAGCTCGCCCCAATCGGTTTCGTTAAGTAACTGGCTCAGCGCGCCTGACGCCATTGGCCCGCGCCATACCGTGGCATCATCGCTTGGAACTAAAAAGCCAATTGACTGCGCTTTAATGCCATTGGCATCAAAAGGCTGTAGCTGTTTGTTATCTTTAGTGACGGGCTCTGCACCCACTAATCCTAAAAGCATTGGGATAGATGGGCCATAAATGTCAGCATCTAAAATACCCACCTTTGCGCCTTCATTTTTAAGCGCGCCTGCCAAGTTAACAGCAGTAGTCGACTTACCTACCCCACCTTTGCCTGAGGCAATAAGTACAATATGTTTAATCGTCTTAAACTTAGCCGCCTCTTTAATGATAACCTTGGCGCTAATTGTTACAGGCACATTTAAGCTTTCACTTACGTGTTGCTCAACTAAAGGCATTTCTGATTGCCCAGCAAATGGCAGAGTTAATTTGATTTGTAGTGATTTATCGTCATTTTGAGTAATAGTATCAATGAAGCTTTCGTCAATACCGACGGCAAAAGCCGCACTACGATATGCCGCTAAGGCAGTTATAATCGGTTGTTTTTGCACCGATTTAGAAGAGAATAGTTTCGACAGTCCAAACATAGCAATTAAATAGCGTTTCTTTGATGAAAAGTGCCACGGAATTATGTAACATTCAGGGCATTAACACCAGTCAATTAATAAAAATCCATAAGCTGTGCGCACTCTAAGCAGATAGCTTGTAGATAAATTAATGATAATTGCCGTTTGTATAATAAAAACGGCGTTTTATCCTCAATTCGGAATGATTATGACGCAGCGAAAGATCCTGATTACCAGCGCATTACCTTATGCAAATGGCCCTACTCACCTAGGTCATTTATTGGAATATATTCAAACTGATATTTGGTCACGTTTTCAAAAACTACAAGGCCACGAAGCTTATTATGTTTGCGCAGACGATGCCCACGGCACGCCAATTATGCTTAATGCGCAAAAGCAAGGGATCACGCCTGAAGAAATGGTAAAACAAGTGAGCATAGAGCGCCAACGCGACTTTGCTGACTTTAATATCAAATTTGATAACTACCACAGCACCCACAGCCAAGAAAACAAAGAATTAAGCGAACTTATTTATAACCGCCTAAACGATGCCGGTCATATTAAAAAGCACACTATTTCGCAATTATTCGATCCAGAAAAAGGTATTTTCTTACCAGACCGCTTTGTAACAGGTACTTGCCCGACGTGTAAGTCTGAAAACCAAAACGGCGATAGCTGTGATTCGTGTGGTGCTACATACAGCCCTACCGAACTTATTAACCCGCGTTCTGTAATGTCAGGTGCTGAGCCTGTACTTAAAGATTCTGAGCATTACTTTTTTGACCTGCCAGCATTTGAAGGCATGCTAAAAGAGTGGTTACACTCGGGAACTATTCAACAAGAAATGGCTAACAAGCTAGACGAATGGTTTACCGATGGCTTGCAACAGTGGGATATTAGCCGTGACGCACCTTATTTTGGTTTTGAAATCCCAAATGCACCAGGCAAATATTTTTACGTTTGGTTAGATGCACCTATTGGTTACATGGCGAGTTTTAAAAACCTATGTGACGAAAAAGGCCTCGACTTTGATGCGTTTTGGGCTGAAGGTTCAGACGCAGAGCTTTATCACTTTATTGGTAAAGACATTATCTACTTCCACAGCTTATTTTGGCCAGCAATGCTAGAAGGCGCTAATTTTAGAAAGCCAACTAACGTATTCGCTCATGGTTTTGTAACTGTGAATGGCGAAAAAATGTCTAAATCAAAGGGTACGTTTATTAAAGCGCGTACTTATTTAGATAACTTAAACCCAGAATACTTACGTTACTACTACGCAGCAAAATTAAGCAGCGGTATTGTTGATCTGGATTTAAACCTAGAAGACTTTGCACAGCGCGTAAATTCAGACCTAGTAGGTAAAGTAGTCAACATAGCGAGCCGTTGTGCTGGCTTTATTACTAAAAAGTTTGATGGCAAGCTAAGCAACACTATTATGCAACCAGAGCTGTTAGCAGAGTTTCAAGCTGCTGCACCGAGCATTACAACACACTACGAGAACCGCGATTACAGCCGCGCAATTCGCGAAATAATGGCGCTTGCCGACAAAGCAAACCAATTTATTGATGGCGCAGCACCTTGGGTATTAATTAAAGACGAAACTAAGCAACAAGAAGCACACGAAGTGTGTTCTCTTGGTCTTAACTTGTTCCGCGTTTTAATTACTTACTTAAAACCCGTGCTACCAGGAATGGCAGACAACGTACAAGCGTTTTTAAATGACGACCTTGCATGGGACGGCGTTCAAAATGCACTAGTAAGCCACCCTATCAATAAATTTAAACCGTTAATGCAACGTGTTGAAATGGATAAAGTGAACAAAATGGTTGAAGAATCTAAAGAAAGCTTAGCACCAAAAGTAACAATTGACCCTAACAGCCCGCTTGCAAAAGAGCCAATTAGCGACGAGATTGAGTTCGATGATTTTGCAAAAGTAGACCTACGCGTAGCTAAAATTGCTAAAGCAGAGCACGTAGAAGGCGCAGATAAACTACTTAAGCTAACACTTGATTTAGGCGGCGAAACTCGCCAAGTGTTTGCGGGTATTAAATCAGCTTACGCACCTGAGGATATCGAAGGCAAGCTAACCGTTATGGTTGCTAACCTTAAGCCTCGTAAAATGCGCTTTGGTATGTCTGAAGGCATGGTATTAGCAGCAGGCCCTGGCGGAAAAGAAATTTATATTCTTAACCCAGATGACGGCTCAGAGCCTGGTATGCGCGTAATGTAATATTACTCATACAATAAAAAAACCGCTGATATGTCAGCGGTTTTTTTATGGGCTAAAGTAATGTTTAGTCGTATATTAAATACCGAACAAGAGCGTAGTGTTCTTACCAAGCTTATATATTTTAACTATAAAATTAATTATCTTATTTAATTGAGCTTTTTCAATACGCGGTCTTTTCTTGGTAAGTAATAGTTATCGTAATCAAGTGAGATTATAACGCGCTCTGCTTTTCCTAATAACTCATTACGCGGAATTAAACCTATTACACGCGAGTCAGCGCTATTGTCGCGGTTATCGCCCATTGCTAAATAATAATCATCAGGAATTGTAATTGCGTCAAAGCCCGATAAACGTGAAGGAATATTTGCCACTCTTATCGAATGCGCTAACCCGTTTAAATCTTCGATTTTATCAAGCGAGTCTATGTTGCTTTGCTGATCTGCATAATTAAGTTTTTTACCATTAATAATGAGCTCATTATTTTCAAGCGCAACGGTGTCTCCTGGCACACCAATTACACGTTTAATTAAACGGTTATCGGCAGCTTGTGAGTCAAAAACAATAATATCACCGGTTTGTGGGTCCGCTAGTTTAAGTAGTTTTATATGCGTAAATGGGACACGAATATCGTAGGCCATTTTATCGGTAAGTATTCTGTCACCTTCTTGAATTGTTGGCTTCATAGAGCCTGTTGGCACTTCGTACCAATCGGCTACAGCGCTTCTAAATACGCTCATTAGTGCAATAAATACGATAAGAGAGCGGTTGTTTTTCCAAAACTTATAAACTAATTTCATGCCTATTCCCTTCAATTGAACAAGTCTTTAATTAAGTAACTGTTTATATGACTTTGCTATTTAGCTGCAGTTCAATCAATGATGTAACAAAACATGTTGACTACTAATTTTAATTGATCGATTAAATTTAGAGCGTCGTAACATTTAACGAAACCAACGGGTATTAACTTAAAGGAAAAATAAAATGTTTAAGAAAATTACTACTGCATTATTGTTTACAACTGCAAGCCTTGGATTTACTACAATGGCTTATGCTGATCATCATGGTATGAAAAAAGACGTTGTTGAAGTAGCCGTTGAAAATGGTTCATTCACTACTCTTGTTGCTGCTGTTAAAGCCGCAGGTTTAGTTGAAACACTGCAAGGTAAAGGACCCTTTACTATTTTTGCACCAACAGATGCTGCATTTTCTAAATTACCTGAAGGCACTGTAGAAATGTTACTCAAGCCTGAAAACAAAGATAAGCTAACGGCGGTATTAACTTATCACGTAGTGTCTGGAAAAGTGATGGCAGCCGATGTAATGAAGGTAGATAGTGCGAAAACACTACAAGGCCAATCAGTTATGGTTAAAGCCGACAGCATGGGCGTAATGATAAATGACGCTAAAGTTGTAAAAGCTGATGTAAAAGCAAGCAACGGCGTAATTCATGTTATCGACACCGTACTACTTCCAAAAGAGTAGTCATAAAAGAATAAGCCAACTAAAAAAGCATAAGTAAATACTTATGCTTTTTTATTTATTTTTGTTTCATGACATAACAAATTATTGATTTAGTTTTTCTTTCGCTTCTTTTACTTTTTCAAAATCTAAACCAAGTTCGTCAGTCGCTTCTTTAATAAGATGCGGTTGAGTCATCACGACTGCCATTAGTTGCTGTAGCTTTTCTGGCGGAATACCAAGCTCTTGAACAAGCGCCATTGCCATCATTGGGTTTTGAGTAAACGCTTCAAACAATGCTTTTACTTTTTCGTCGCTTACATTGTGCTCTTTAAGTATTGCTAGTATTGGATTCATTATTAAACCTTAAGTGTTTTTATAGGGCTTAGTATATGGGCTAAACCCTAAAATTAAAGAGTTACTCTACAAGTAAAACCACTTTTCCTGCGTTTTCATTACGCTCTAAAATAGCATGGGCTTCGTTTGCGTCGCTCCAAGGCAATGTTTTATACAAGTTAAAGTCGTACTTTTTAGTGGCAATATCATTGTAAAAACGCGCTACAAAGTCGTCGCGCACCTGACGTTTAAACTCAATACTACGATTTCTAAGCGTTGAGGCATGAAACGAAATACGCTTTTGTAAAAGCGCCGCAAAATCAACCTCTGCAAAACGTCCATCTAAAAATGCAAGCATCACAATTTGGCAATCCATGGCTGCAATAGCGGCATTTTTATTTAAGTAACTACCCGAAACAGGATCTACAATTGCATTTGCTGTTAACTCATTTGCTTTCATATATTCTACAAAGTCAGTGGTTTTGTAGTTAATTGCATGATCGGCACCGAGTTCTTTTGCGTGTTGGCATTTATCATCCGTACCAGCGGTAATAACTACGGTAGCACCTGCGCTTTTAGCCATTTGAATTGCTGCACCGCCCACACCACTAGCACCTGCATGAATAAGCGCTGTTTGCCCTTTTTGTAATTTACCAAGCTCAAATAACGCGCCAAATGCCGTTAAATACACTTCGCTTATTGCAGCGCCTTCAGCCATTGTTACATCATCGGGTAATTCCATAAGCTGTTTTGCATCAACTGCTACATATTCGCTATAAGCACCACCTGAGCACAACGTAAAAATACGCTTGTTTAGCCAGCTTTTATCTACATCTTTTCCAAGCTCAGTAACTGTACCCGCACATTCTAAACCTAAAATCGGGCTATCTCCCGCAGGGGCCGGGTATTTACCTTGGCGCTGCATACTGTCTGCACGGTTTACACCTATTGCTGCAACTTTAACAAGTACTTCATGGCTCTTTAAAACCGGCTTTTCGGTTTCACTAAATGCAAGATTGCCATCTTCATGAGAAATATATTTCATTGTTGCTCCAAGTTTAAAAACTGTAATAACATATAGATGGGGATGAACACAGATTCAAACAACCTCAAAAGCGCCAACTTTGTTTATAAGGATAAACATCGGGTAGATAACCATTATGTACTTGTTGCTGACAATCCTGCCAGAACGTCGCTAAAAACAAGTTACTGTGCTCATTATTAAAATAATTAAACGCAACCTCGTTGGCACTAAAAAACACCTTAAATTGGCTCGGAAATATATCGTTTTCAGCTATATCAAAATACGAGTTACTACTTAGCTCTTCAAGTGCATTTTGGGTTTGTGGAACCTCTCTAAAGTTGCAATCGGTAAGCGGGCAAATTTCGTCAAAGTCGTAAAACACCACTCGCCCCCATCGCGTTACGCCAAAGTTTTTCATTAGCATGTCGCCCGGAAATATATTAGCGCCCGCTAACTCTTTAATTGCTTTACCGTAGTCATGCATTACTCGTTCTAGGGTTTTGTTATCGCATTGGTTAATATATAAATTAAGCGGGGTCATTTTACGCTCAACATAAACGTGCTTTAAAATGAGTGCCTTACCCGATATAACCATACTGCTACCAATTTGGTTTTTCATCTGCTCAAGCAGTTCGTCGCTAAAACGGCTTAAATCAAACGCTAAATATCTAAACTCGTGTGTGTCTACCAAACGCCCAACCCTATCGGCTTGTTTTACAAAGTTATACTTGTCTATCACTTGTGCTTTGGTGGCTGTTTTTGGCGCACTAAATTTGTCTTTAATTACTTTATAAACGTAATCTAGCCCTTCAATAGTAAATACCAGCATTACCATACCTGGCGTCCCTGGCGCTTTAACATACTTGAAGTTGGCTGGGCTATTTTTAGTCGTATCGACCTTATACCGATAAAACTCAGTTTTGGCGTGCTTTATAAAACCAATGGCGTTAAATAACTCAAAGCGTTGTTTGTGTGGCATTAACACACTTAAGTAATCTACATAACGAGCGGGCTTATCGGTATCAACCATAAAATAGGTGCGTGCAAAGCCAAATAATAAACTTAATTGATCGGCGCCCATCATTACAGCATCAAGCTTTAGTCCCTCATCGGTATTTAAAATAGCGATAGCAAAAGGCATATTGTCGCCATTTTTAGCAATGCAGCGCCCAATTAAATAACAGGCTTTGTTTCTAAAAAATAATGAGTTGGCGTATTCAATATAACCGTCGTTTAAATTTATAAGTTCGTACACCTGTTTGCATTGCTGCTTAGCGCCTTGCATTAACGTACTTTGTAATGTGGCTACATCAAGTTCTAAATGACTAAACGGCACTCTAAATACTTGATTAGTGATAAGCGTTTTAACGGCGTTATTAAACCCATTATGTAGCGATACCCTGCTCACTAAGCTTTCATAAGAGCGCGGCTCACTACGATACTTTGCTTTTAATACAAACAAATGCACAGTACGAATTTTTTTATCGTCCCAAATTGCGCCAAACGTTGAATTAAAAAAAGTATGCGCAATAGGTTTGTTTTCGTGATTTTGTACCATATCGCCGTAAATATTTTTAGCTAACTGCCACGTTTGCGGGCAAGTAAGCTCAGCATAAGCAATAACTCTCACGGCTTCACTCACGTTTTTCACTTCGCGCTCATACACTTGTAAACGTTCACGCATAGCACTTTGCACACTATGGTACTGTCGTTGTTCAAAACGGCTTTGTGCACCCAGTGTAATATTTAAAAATTGCGAAAACATCGCCTCAAATCCAGCAAAAACAGATCGTGCAAGCTTACTGGCAATAACGTTTTGCAGCGTATTATTAGATTGATGTGTTAGCCTATTTTGCATAAATACAGCACTTATATTGATGCCAGTTATGGCGGTTATTTTTATTAATTGTTTACACCTTAGCAAGCAGGCTTTAATTTAGATAATTAATAAACCATATAAATAGAATTTATTGGGCGTATTGACCTTTCGAGGTTAATTTTGCAGCCGTGTATTTGGTTTATAAGCAAGGCAAAGTACATGTAGTGTGGTGGCTCCCCATAAATGTACTTTAACGCTGCATAAAGGCCAAATACACACTGCCCATAGGGTTCTTTCTAGGGACGATTAACTCTTTGTTGCTCGATTTTTACTTAGCCCACTAGGTGGCAAACCTCGCGCCGCGATTAAATCGCCCCTAGATTGAACAAATTTCAACCCTGAAAGGCCAACACGCCCATATGAATATAAGAAATGTCGATCTTAACCTTCTCGTTTATTTAAATGTGTTAATAGATGAAAAAAGTGTGTCGAAAGCTGCAAATAAACTCGCGCTTACGCAACCGGCTATGAGTAACGCATTAAAACGTTTGCGCGATTTATTTGACGACCCGCTACTTGTGCGTGCCGCAGGCTCTATGACGCCAACGGCAAAGGCACTTGCGTTAAAGCCTGAAGTTGAGGCGCTCTTAAAAATGGCCGAAGCTATTACGCAGCCTAGTGAGCAATTTAACCCTGCAACCGCTGAAGTTACCTTTAGAATAATGGCAAATGACTACATAGAGTCGACCTTAATAGCCCCTTTTATAACTGCGCAGCTTAGTAAAAATCCCGGTATTAATTTTGATGTATTAAGTCCAAGCGACATAAACCTGCAAGACATGGAAAAAGGCACTATAGATTTAGCAATAAATCGCTTTAATGGTTTGCCACGCTCGTTTCATCAAGCCAGTGTATGGCGCGATAATTACTGTTGTTTAACGCATCCTAAAAATACATTTTTACAACAATCAGGGTTAGACGACTACTTAAAAAAAGAGCATATTTGGGTAAATCGTGCCGGCTGGGGGCCTGAAGCCGCTGTTACTAATAAATCAGGAAAGCAAAAATTAGGCTGGGTAGATGAAGCGCTTTGGCAACTAGAACAAACCCGTAAAATACGTGTTTTTACTCGCCACTACATGGTCGCAAGCCTGCTTTGCCAATCAGAGCAACTTATTGCCACCCTACCGCGCAGGCAAGCTAAATTATTAACCTCTCATACTGATTTGGTAATCAGCCCGGTGCCATTCCAAATAGTGCCTATTGAAGTAAAAATGATATGGAGCCCACTGCTGCACCATGCGCCAGCGCACCAATGGTTAAGGCGTGAGTTATTAGCGTTTGCTAAAACGATCGCAGATAGATAAATTATTATTTTCATCACATCAAACACTAGGTATTTTACTATCGCGCATACTGTCCAAGCTTTACTTTCATTAGAAGAATATAATGATAAACAAACTTAATAATAAGAATAACGATACTGCAAATATAATTTTTGCTGTCTTTCAAAAGTCCTATGCTATAGAGGCTAAACTGATTGGCGCGCATAACTTTCCTCCTTTAGCGCGTAATATTAAAGGTATAAAAAAATCAGAAACAACCTTTTATGGCTACAGCGAAAATGAATGTTTAGCAGCCGTTATTGAAGTAGATACAAACAACGAGTGTTTAGATATTTGTAGTTTAACCGTTGATCCTAGTCATTTTAAAAAAGGTATCGCAAGTAAGCTAATAAGTTATGTTTTAGCGATGGATGATTTTTCTCATGCAATAGTGGAGACTGCGGTTGCTAATACTCCTGCAATAAATTTATATAAAAAGCATGGCTTCGTGGAATTTAAAAGATGGACTCCTTCACATGGTATTGAAAAGCTGGCTATGTCGGTCGTAATTTAAATCAGTATTTCAAAATAGGTAATTTACAAATGGATAGTGCATCAATAATTGCGTGGAGTGTTTTGTTTGGAGGCATAGGTATTGGCTACCTTACTTACGGGCGAAGAAAAAAAGCCGTAGTACCGCTTTGTATTGGTTTGTCGCTATTGGTATTTCCGTATTTTATGAGCAGTGTTAGCATGCTGTTGATTGTAGGCGCTATTTTAGTGGCTATTCCCTACTTTATTAAAATTTAATATTACTATTGTTACGGCTAAATAAAATACACGAGAAAATAAAAAAGCGCCGTGGTATTCAACTTTGGGAAAATACCATGGCGCTTTTGGAAATCGTCGATATAGGAGTCTACCTACAGTGTAAGATTAGCAAGCTTAGTACCAACTTCATAAAACAATTAAAATTCAATAAAAACAATTAACTAAGCATCCACCTTAACTCATCAACTAATCCCCTTGTTCCAGTTTTGTGCACGTTTTTACCGCTCTGCACCAAATTAATTAGTATAATTTAGGTATGTTTTCTATTTTTTATTTAGTTTTAAAACTTACTATTGATGAAATCAATGTCAGTTATTGAAAACAACAATTTCATTAATAATACACTTAGCGCTAGAGTGAAGTTAAGCCAACAAACTAAGAGTAATAATTATGACAACATCAAGCTTCACACAACAAGACGGGTTATTTATTGATGCTAACTTACATCAGTTTATTGAAGAGCAGTTATGCACAAAAACTAACACCACTGAAACTTACCAAGCATTAGCTACTTTAGTTGATGAGTTTGGTTGTAAATGCCGTAAAACAAAGCACCAACCAAATGATGTATTAAAAGTGGATACATTGCTAAACGCATACCAACTTAAAAACCACCCACTTTGCCATGTTGATGCACAAACGACAGAAGCCGTTTTAGACGAATATTGCTGCCAGGTTCCTGCAATTATTGTTGTTGCGTTAATGGATACGCTTAGTGGTACGCAGTGCGATGAACCTCAAGCACATGAGATTTACCATCGTGCAGCGCAGTTAACCAACCGCCCTTGCATGCACAGAGTAAAAACTGCCTCAGCAGCTTAATAATGAATGTGTTTAAAAGTGCTCGATAACCTTCTTTGCAAAGCCAGTACAAGTTAAGGTTGTCGAGTTATGAATACTTGAGTTATCGCTCTGCTCTTGCGCTAAATCAAAGGTTACTTCACCGCTTTTAAATGTTTGCTCTAACGCATTTTCTATTAGTAATGCGGCCTCGTCCCATCCCATAAATTTAAGCATTAATACCGCACTTAAAATACTACTGCTGGGGTTTGCTTTATTTTGCCCTGCTATACGTTCAAACGTGCCGTGTGTAGGCTCAAAAAATGCGACATCGTTATTTAAATTTGCAGCAGGCATTATGCCAACACCGCCAACTTGTGCGCTCAGCATATCCGCTAAAAAGTCACCATTTTGATTAGTCGTCACCACTACATCAAATTGCTCTGGGTGCATTAAACATTGCTGCAGCATGTTGTCGGCTATAACTTCTTTAATAATTAGAGGTGCTTGATTTACTCGCTCTATTTGCAGCCAACGCCCATTTTCATGTGCAGTGGCATTAAATTCGCTTTGTGCAAGTGCATACCCCCAACGCTTAAATGCCCCATCGGTAAATTTAAGTACATTGCCTTTATGCACTAGCGTTAATGATTCACTATCGTTTTTAAGTGCATAGTTAATGGCAAAGCGCATTAGTCGCTCAGAGCCTTCTTTAGATATATTTTTAATACCAATACCGCATTCTTGTGAAAACCTTAAGCGGGTTACGCCCATTTCCTCACATAAAAAATCGAGCATTTTTTCACTTTCTACACTCCCTGCTTGCCACTCAATACCTGAGTACACGTCTTCGCTGCTATCACGAAGCACTGTTATGTTTGTTAAAAAAGGATTTTTTAAAGGAGAAGGAAGTGCGCTAAAGCCTTTTATAGTGCGCATATTTACAAACAAATCCATTTCTTGCCTGAGTGCAACATTAAGCGATCTAAAGCCACCACCCAGTGGTGTGGTTAACGGCCCTTTTATGGCAATTTTGCAGGCACGTACCGCGTTAATTGTTTCTTGTGGAAACCAGTCACCGTCATACAGCTTTGCGGCCTGCTCGCCATTATAAACTTGCATCCAATGAATTTTCCGTGCACTTTTATAACAATGCTCAATTGCACTATCAACAACGTGGCGCATCACCGGCATAACATCCAGCCCCACGCCATCGCCATCAATAAAAGCAATGATAGGTTCTAACGGTATTTGCCAATGTCCTTGTGCATCAATAGTGATATTTTGGCCGTGCTCAGGAACTTGAATATGCTGATACGTCATGGCTAAAACCTAACTTAAAATAACGATTAATTGATTAAACCATGCTTAGCTAGAGGTGTCTGTATTTGTACTTTTATAGTTACTATCATTTTAAAAAATAAAGAATTAGGCGTGATTATTTATCCATTTAGTTGGTCTTGTATATTAAGCCTGGCGTACCAGTTATTAAATTACAGTGGAGCATTTTAATGAAATACTTTTTTGTACTGCTACTATCAATCAGCTCTTTTAACGTATTAGCCGCTGAAGTAGTCATACATAACCTTAGCTCGCTCTCAAGTAATGCTCAAAATACGGTGTCTACATGGGTTAATCAAAGTGTTGAAAAAACACAAAATACACTGGGGCCTTTAAAGCAAACCACTTTGCCTATTTATTTAAAACCGCAATACTTTGCTTTTGAGCCTGTACCTTGGGCTACAGTTAAGCGCAATAACCCCGATGGGATTGAACTACATATAGATCGCTACGCCAGTTTAAATGCATTCACTAAAGATTGGACGCTATACCATGAACTTTCGCATTTATATTTGCCGCTACTTCCCTACTCCGGTTTTTGGCTAAGCGAGGGTTTTGCCAGTTATATGCAAAACGTAATAATGCGTGACAGCGGTATAATCACCCAGCCACAGTTTGTACAACGTTTAAATGCAGGATTTGATCGTGCCCGCCTGCAAACCAAAACTAAAACACAGCCACTTAATAAGCTCTCTGCCGATATGTGGAAACAACGCGCCCAGCAACGTGTTTATTGGACGGGTGCGGCTTTTTTTGCACAGGCCGACCTTAAGCTACAAAAACAAGGTTTATCTGTCGCGGGTATAATAAAACAGTATCAAACATGCTGTAGACCCGCTCGTTCTAGCGCTAAAACCTTTATAAAAGAGTTAGATAAGTTATCCGGCAGCAGCATTTTTACAACGCTGTATGCAAAATATAATACCCGTACTGATTTTCCTGATATTAATAAAAAGCAGCTAAACACGCTTTAACGGCTGCTCTGTTTTATATAGCTACTATATTCAACCAGCCCT
Source organism: Pseudoalteromonas sp. SR45-1 (assembly GCF_014163655.1). Taxonomy (NCBI): domain Bacteria; kingdom Pseudomonadati; phylum Pseudomonadota; class Gammaproteobacteria; order Alteromonadales; family Pseudoalteromonadaceae; genus Pseudoalteromonas; species Pseudoalteromonas sp. SR45-1. Next base: position 450,885 of record NZ_JACJDR010000001.1, read on the forward strand.
TGCGCATTAAAATTGGTTGAGTACTCGTTCATAAAACCATGCAAAAAATTGGTTTTATAGCACTTAACACCTGCTTTGGTGCTTAAAGCTTTAATAACTTCATCAACATTAAAGTGACTCTCACTTGCTGGGAATATGAATTCACAGGGTACATTTGCATCTAACGCTAAATGATTACGAATTTGCGACGGATAAAAGCCAATTAACTTTTTAAGGTGTGTATTGCCTGTTAATAACTGTGCCCGCCATGCTGCACTTGCCCCTGCGCTAAACGCAATACATGTGGTCGGCACTTTTAAACTCTCAAAGCATTCTAGAAGTTTGTCCGTGTATTTGTCATGGCCACACTGCTGTATAAAATTATTATAACTATCTTTTTCACTTTCAATAGCTTGAATCTTGTTATTGTATGGGTCAACAATCACTAAATTTGAACTAATTGCCTGTGATAACTTACTTAAAGCAGGGGTTAAACCATAAATATCACTCACTATTAGGTAATTCATACTTATCCTTTGGTAACTAAAAATGGGCTTTGTAAGCAGTTGATAAGATTTATTATAAATATTTTTATAATAAATAGCTTGCACACAATTTATATATAAGTTACCTTCCCTCTCTGGTTTAAAGAAACCGCCGCGGTTAACCATTTACCCTGATCCAGTAAGCCCCGCAAAACGTATATTTGAAAGCTAAGTTATTGTACGGCGAGAACCCCTTGAATAATACCGAGATGATTTTTTACTATCATCGCAAAAGTGTCATAAAGATCGTCAACACTGTAATGAAGCTAAACACAACATCGTTAATTTATTGACTGCAATTTGCTATACAAATATAGCGCAGAATAAATAACAAGAATAAAGTGAGTTTTATTATGTCTTATAAATATAACGGGTCTATGATCCAAATAGCACATCCAGTGCAATCAATTTCAGTAAACAAACATCGTGTAATCTTCAGTGATACACAAGGTTTAAAAAATGCATTATTTCAAAAAGCGAGTGATGCACGCCAGTTTGTTAAGTGGCTAAAAGCTAACTAAGCAACATATAACTTTAATTGCCATTCTATTATTGCAATTATTGATAAGATATTATGCCAGCCTTGTTGCTGGCATTTTACTTTTTAGCCCTTTATTGGTTACAATAGTTTTACAATAATAATTACTGGTAGCTGTTGTAATGCTCCGTATATTTTTAACTTTCTTACTTTTTTTCTGTCTGAGCTCAATAAGCAATGCTAGAACCATAAACTGGCTAGCGCACGATTTTGCACCCTATTATATTTTAAATGGTCAATATCAACACCAAGGCCGTGACGAAAGCATAATTTCTTTACTTGAAAAACAACTTCCTAATATTACCTTTAACCGCATGCTTATCCCCTCAGGTAAAGTAATTCAAGAGCTGTCCAATACTTCAAATAATGTTTGTGCGTTATCGCTTTATAAAAATGATTACAGAAAAGAGCATATTTATTTCACAGACGAAAGCTCAACAACGGGCCTCTCGCCTTCAATAGCAATGCATAAAAAGCTGGCCAAAGCGCTAAATATAGCGGAATCAAAAGAAGTATCACTACTCAATTTAATACAAGATAAAAAACTAACTCTTGGAGTTTCTATGAGCCGCTCTTACGGCCAAGAGATAGATACTTTAATAAACAGTACACCCAACATTGATTTAGTAATTAGACCCACTCGCGATAGCCTAGCGAGCCTTACATATATGCTTAACCTAAAACGAATTGATATTTTGTTGGGTTACCCAAGCGAGCATTACTATTTAGCTAAATCAATGCACTTTGAAGAAAACTTAACGCAGCGTCCATTAACCGAATCTCCAGCGCTCAGCTATGGCTTTATTGGTTGTACTAAAAACGAGCAAGGCGCAAAAGACATCGCTATTCTTAATGAGCAGCTTAAAGTTATTAAAAAAACGCAGGCTTATAACGATTTACTTATGCGCTGGTTGCCTGAGGATTTAAGGCCTCTATTAAAATCGCGCATTAATAGCGCAAAATAAGCAAATTCAAAGTCGCTTAATTTGAGTTTCTGTTAAGCAAAAAAAACGCCACAGTAAGTGGCGTTTTTATATTCAATAACTGTATTACTTACGAACGCCTTCTATTGATAAAATAATATCAACATGAGTAGATGCAGGCCCTAAGTTGTAATCAATACCGTAGTCGGTAAGTTTAAGGCTGGTTTCGCCTTCAAAACCTACGCGGTATCCACCCCACGGATCTTTCCCTTCACCCACTTTATCTATTTCAAAGGTAATAGTTTTAGTTACGCCATGCAGCGTAAATTCGCCGGTTACGTCAGCCTCTTCACCATCTTCATCAAATTTAATGCTGGTGCTTTTAAATGTCGCTTTTGGGTATTTATCCACATTTAAAAAATCTTTACCATGTAGGTGCTTATCACGCTCTGCATGGTTAGAATCAAGGCTTGTGGTGTCAATATTTACCATAATTTTTGATGCATCAGGATTTTTAGCATCGTAACTAAATGTGCCGTCAAAAGTATTAAAACGACCATATAACCAGCTGTAACCTAAGTGTTTAATTTTAAAGTTAACAGATGCGTGCCCGCCTTTCGTATCAATTACATAATCAGCTGCATTAGCGGCTGTTGCCGATAACATCATTGCAGCCGAAACGGCTGTGCTTACTAATAATTTTTTCATTTTAATCATCCTTTAATGGTTTGATCATTCTGATTAAGGTTTTATCTTTATCGATAAAGTGATGTTTTAACGCCCCTAGTGCATGCAATACTGCAAACCCGATTAATGTGCACGCGCCATAATAATGTACTTTTCCTGCAATATCGGCTTGGTCATCAAATGCAAAATCAAGCGCTGATACGTTAAATAAGGTAAACACTTCTATTGGACGTCCGTCTGCGGTTGATATTAAATACCCTGCAACAACTATAACGGCCAAAATAATATACATAGCAATATGCGCAGTATGTGCTAATTGGTTCATGCCTTTACTTTCACCTAATGGTTTAGGTTGTGTAGATAAAGCACGCCATAAAATTCTAAATAAAAATACGGCCACAAGCGTAATACCAATACTTTTATGTAAATCGAGCGAGCCTTTATACCAGCTATCGTAATAAGTAAGCTCAACCATATATAAACCTAAACCAAACAGGCCAAAAATAGTCAACGCCATGAGCCAATGTAAAATAATGGCGACAAGTCCGTAAGATGAAGGTGTATTTTTAAACATGTGTAAAGTCCTATAATGCTATGACGTTACAATATAGTGCATAGCCCTAAATGAAAATAACATTTACAAACACTTTACGTGCATATACGCACAGAACTTTGATAATTAAAGTCAGTTTTTAAAAGTTGAGGATTAAACAGATAAGTTTATAGGGTGGATTGCTCGCTCAAGCTGACATAAATTAAGCTCTCTGGGCTTACTTGCAAACAGGTAACAAGTCCTTCTTTAATGAGCTCTAGCATGGCTATAAAACTAACCACAACACCACTACGCCCTTCATCAGGCGTAAAAAGCGCATTAAATACCACTGCTGAATTTGCTTTCGATAGCTGTTGTAATATTTGGCTCATTCTCTCTCGGGTTGAGAGTACTTCAGCAGTAATTTGATGATGTTCAAACGTTTTTGCTCGCGCCATAACATCACTCAACGCCAGCATTAAGTCTTTAAGTTCAATATCAGGGAGGTTATGACTTGTGTCTTCATTTATTGGCATAGCGGCATGCGCTATAAAAATATCACGCCCAACACGGGGGATATCATCGAGGTTTTCGGCGGCTTTTTTAAATAACTCATATTCTTGCAGGCGTTTAATAAGCTCAGCGCGAGGGTCTTCTTCCTCTTCAAGCTCTTCGTGAACAGGGAGTAATAAGCGCGACTTAATTTGTGCAAGTAACGCAGCCATTACTAAATATTCACCGGCAAGTTCGAGTTGAAACTCGGTCATCATTTCAACGTAACTTACATACTGCTCTGTAATACTAAAAATAGAAAGTTCGAGCACATCAAGCTTATGCTTTTTACTTAAGTACAGCAGTAAATCGAGCGGACCTTCAAAGGTTTCTAATATTATTTCGAGCGCATCGGGCGGAATGTATAAGTCTTCGAGTTTGTCTACAACCGCTTTACCATGCAAAAAAGCCAGTGGCAGCTTTTGCTGCACTGGCTTTTCGATATGTTTAATATCAGCGGTACTTTCGCTCACGCTTTATTACTCAAACGGGCTTGTATCACCACAGCCAACACGCAATATTTTAACGTCATCTTCCGACAGATCGATTACTGTTGTTGCTTGCTCTGGCAAATAACCACCGTGAATAATTAAATCAACATGCTTATCTAATCGCTCTAAAATTTCATCAGGATCAGATTCAGTAAACTGCTGCCCGGGTAAAATTAAAGAACACGACATTAACGGCTCGCCAAGTTCGGCAAGTAACGCACAGGCTATTGGGTGTTCAATTACACGCATGCCAATGGTTTTTTTCTTGTCGTTTAATAAACGCTTAGGAACTTCTTTTGTTCCTTTAAAAATAAAGGTATAAGGCCCTGGCGTATTATTTTTAATAAGTCTAAATAATTGGTTATCTACACGTGCGTAAGTAGATAACTCCGATAAATCACGGCAAACTAGCGTGAAATTATCGTTTTTTTCAATACCACGAATACGCTCTATGCGCTCTTTGGCTTGCTTATTACCAATGTTACAGCCAATGGCATAGCCCGAATCTGTTGGGTAAACAACAACACCGCCTTGTTTAATAATATCAACGGCTTGACTAATCAATCTTGGTTGCGGGTTATCAGGATGAATATGGAATAATTGACTCATGTTAATGCCCCTTCTTGTCCTTCCCAAACTTGCCAAACACCTTGGCAGTCTTTCGGTAAGTATAAATTTTTGCCAAGCTCTAAATAGCTTGTCGGAAAATGAAAATCAGACCCTTGCGAGCAAAGTAGTTCGTACTCACGGCTGAGTTCACCTAAAAATTGACGTTCGCTTGGCGCCTGTTGAGGTTGTGCAACTTCCATTGCGTCTCCTCCTACACTTTTAAATTCTACTAATAATTTGCGTAGCCACTTGTTTGACATTTGATAGCTACTTGGGTGCGCAAGTACAGCAACACCACCAGCAGCATGTATTGCCTCTACAGCGGTTTGCATGGTGCACCAGCAACTAGGTACATAGCCTGTTTTGCCACGCCCTAAGTACTTTTTAAATACACCTGGGAAATTTTTAGCTACACCGCGCTCAATAAGAGCGCGTGCAAAATGTGCGCGCGTAATTTGCGCATCCTTTGCCAGCTCTTTAGCTTGCTCGTAAATGCCATCAAAGCCATTTTTTGCAAGGCGTGCGCCAATTTCTAGTGCACGCTCTTCTCGCTTTTGCTGCTGAGCCGATAATAAAGAAGTAAGGTCAATATTATTAATATCAATATTTAAACCTACAATATGAATTTCGAAGCTTTCCCATTTGGTAGACACTTCGGTACCCGTTATTAATGAAAGCGGCAAGTTTTCTGCTTCAATAAATTGCTGAGCAGGCTTAATAGCCGCCACAGTGTCATGATCGGTAATAGCAAACACATCAATATTTTTATCAACAGCGCGATGCAATAATTCTTCAACCGTTAAACGCCCGTCTGAATGTGTAGTATGGCTATGTAAATCGTATTTTATCAAAAGAAAACTGCTTAAAATTAAGGGTTACTGGTGTTTATGTAAGTATAACAACTTTTTTGACTAAATTGTTTTAAATAAACACTTGACACAAAAGCATAAGATACGTTTTACTGTAGCCACTTTCAGACACATTAAGAATTAACAATAATGATCAATTCAAACTTAAACACTATTTGGTGGTGGCACTCGTAATTTTCGGGTGATGAATTGTCGTGTCTAGCAAAAATTCAAAACCCGCAACTATGCGGGTTTTTTTATAACTAAATTTTACGAAACATATACGTTAAAAATATTTAATAAATTTTGAGGCAGAAAAACATGAATAACGGTCTTACTCTTACACATCGTTGGTGGTGGCGCCTGATATAGCGGGACGGTAATGATCTGTTTGTAATTTAGATATCGTTATTCAAACCCCGCATTGCAAAAGCACTGCGGGGTTTAATTTTTTGAGGGAATGAGGTTTGATTTTTAGTCATATAACTACCACACCAGGCGAAGTAACAAGCATTACGCAAGTACGCGACTATATTAGTAGCCCTCTTGCATTATACGCGGCACTTGATAAGCCTAACTCACTACTGCTTGAATCGGCTGAGATTGATTCTAAAGACAGTGTAAAAAGCTTAATTTTAGTTGATAGCGCCCTGCGCATTGTATGTAAGGGTAAAACGGTAACTGTTAGCGCACAATCTAATAACGGCAAGCAATTATTAAGCTACTTACAAGCAAATGTTAAGAGCTGTGATTCACAATTAAACGACACAACGCTTACACTTAATTACCAAGACACCAGCAGCGATATAGACGAAGCAAGTAAGCTTGTTGCCGATAACGCTTTCAGCGCTCTTCGTACCTGTATTAACAGTATTCAAAGCACTACCGAAAATCCGTTTTCGGTATTTTTAGGCGGTGTGTTTGCCTACGACATGGTGGCAAACTTTGAGCAATTAAGTGATGTACCTGATGGCGAAAACACCTGCCCAGATTACGTATTTTATTTAGCTGAAACGTTAGTTGTTATTGATCATCAAAAGCAAACAACCGAACTCATTGGTAATGTATTTAATGGCCCAGACGTACACGCTAACTGCTTTGAAGTAGGTAAAGAGCTTGAGCGCTTAAATACGCTTTGCGATAACGCAGCAGAATTTAGTGCGGATATGCAAAGTGGCGAATGTGAAGTAAGCGTTGATATAAGCGACGAAACGTATTGCGAGCAAGTTGTTAAGCTTAAAAAGAATATTGTTGATGGTGATATTTTTCAGGTAGTGCCGTCGCGTACATTTTCACTACCTTGCCCTGATTCTTTACATGCGTATAGCCAGCTTAAAAAGCAAAACCCAAGCCCTTACATGTTTTATATGCGCGATGAAGACTTTGCATTATTTGGCGCGTCTCCTGAGTCGGCCCTTAAGTACGACGTAAGTAATCAGCAAGTAGAAGTCTACCCAATTGCTGGCACTCGCCCACGTGGCAAATTTGCTAATGGGCAAATAAACCCCGACTTAGACAGCCGCATTGAGCTGGAACTAAGAAACGATCAAAAAGAGCGCGCCGAGCATTTAATGCTTGTCGATTTAGCCCGTAACGACGTAGCCCGCATTAGTGTTGCAGGTACTCGTTTTGCCAAAGAGTTATTAAAAGTAGACCGCTATTCACAGGTAATGCATTTAGTTTCACGCGTTGTTGGCACACTAAAACCAGAACTTGATGCACTGCATGCTTACCAAGCGTGTATGAACATGGGCACCCTTGTTGGTGCACCAAAAGTACGTGCTGCTGAGCTTGTTCGTCAAACTGAAGGTAAGCGCCGTGGCAGTTATGGCGGCGCTGTAGGTTACTTAACCGGTGATGGCGCAATGGATAGCTGTATTGTTATTCGCTCTGCTTTTGTTAAAAATAACATAGCCTACGTGCAAGCAGGTGCAGGTGTAGTGTTTGACTCAGATCCTATTTCAGAAGCAAACGAAACTCGCGCTAAAGCACAAGCGGTTATCACCGCCATAAAATCTACGTATAAGGCGGTATAAAATGAGTAAAGCGAATCCTATTAAAATCTATTTTTTAGATAACTTTGACTCATTTACATATAACTTAGTTGATGAGCTTACGATGCTTGGCTGCGAACTTGTTGTTTACAGAAACAACATTAGCGCTGAGGTTATTTTTAATAAAATGCGCCAAGAGCAAGGCCAAGTACTCTTAGTACTTTCCCCAGGTCCTGGCACACCAAGCGATGCAGGCTGTTTAATGGAGCTTATTGAGCTCTCTAAAGGCCACTTCCCAATGCTAGGCATTTGTTTAGGCCAACAAGCATTAACACAAAGCTATGGCGGAGTAATCGGTCACGCGGGTGAAACCGTACATGGTAAGTCTTCAATTATTAATTTAGGCGAACATCCTGTATTTGATGGTATGGGCAATACAATGCCTGTAGCACGTTACCATTCATTAATGGCAACAAAAGTGCCTGATAATATAAAGGTTATTGCCCAGTACGAAGATATCCCAATGGCTATTTATCATCATGATGACAACGCATTGGGCTATCAATTTCATCCAGAATCAATACTGACGCCAAACGGCGCAATGCTACTTCAGCAAAGTGTCGCTTACTTAACACGTGCCAAATAATAGAGGACATTATGAGTACACAACCAGAACAACCCATAAATGTTCAACACGCTATTGAACAACTAATTACAGGGCAATCATTAAGCTACGCAGACGCCAAAGCACTGTTTGATGAAATAATGCAAGGTAACATGAGCGAGATTGAGCTAACCGCCCTACTAATAAGCCTTAAAATTAAAGGCGAAGTAAGCGATGAAATAGCAGGTGCTGCAGCCTCAATGCGCGAAAACGCTGTTGCTTTTACTACCAGCAGTACACAACTTGCTGATAGCTGTGGCACTGGCGGCGATGGCTCAAACACAATTAATATAAGCACAACAGCAGCCATAGTTGCCGCTGCTGCCGGCATCAACATGGTAAAACATGGTAATCGCAGTGTATCGAGTAATTCAGGCTCTGCCGACTTACTAAAAGCGTTGGGCATTAATATAGATATGAGCCCAGAGCAGGCAGCAAAATGCCTTGAGCAAACCAATTTTACCTTTTTGTTTGCACCGCACTATCACAGTGGCGTACGCCATGCGATGGGCGTGCGTACAGCGCTTAAAACACGCACTATTTTTAATATTTTAGGCCCGCTTGCTAACCCAGCAGCACCTGATGTGCAATTGTTAGGTGTGTACAATGAAGCGTTATGTATGCCAATGGCACAAACACTTAAAACCCTTGGCACAAAGCGCGCTATGATTGTTCACGGCTCGGGCACTGACGAAATAGCTCTACACGGTCCAACAACGGTAGTTGAGCTGAATAATGGCGAGCTTACACAGTACACACTAAACCCAAGCGACTTTGACCTTGCAAACTATTCACTTGAACAACTCGCTGGTGAAGGCCCACAATACAACGCAAATGCTAGCCTTGCCATCTTACAAGGCAAAGGCACAGATGCACATAATGCTGCCATTGTGGTTAACGTAACTGCCCTTTTATACCTAACAGGTAAAGCAGAAACGTTAAAAGAAGGGGCAAAGCAAGTACAAACATTATTAAGTTCAGGGCAAGCCATGAACACACTAAATGCAATTATTGAGGTAAGTAATGGCTAATGTATTAGACAAAATTGTTGCTGATAAAAAATTAGAACTAATTGAGCGTAAAGCCGCACGCCCGCTTGAAAGCTTTAAACACCTTGCAGTGCCTACAAGCCGTAGTTTTTACAAAGCATTAGCCGCCCCAGGCACACAGTTTATTTTAGAGTGTAAAAAAGCATCGCCTTCAAAAGGGCTAATTAGAGAGCCATTTGATTTAACCGAAATCACATCGGTTTATAAAAAATACGCTACCTGCATGAGCGTGTTAACTGATGCTAAATATTTTCAAGGCAGTTTTGACTATCTTGAATTTGTGCGCAGCCAAGTAGAACAACCGCTTATCTGTAAAGACTTTTTTATAGATGAGTACCAAGTATATATGGCGCGTATTTATGGCGGTGACGCTATATTACTGATGCTTTCAGTACTCGATGACGAAAGCTATAAAGCACTGCACGCAGTTGCCGATTCTCTGAATATGTCGGTATTAACCGAAGTAAGTAATGAAGAAGAAGTACACCGTGCACTTGCGCTTGATGCACAAATTATTGGTATTAATAACCGTGATTTACGCGATTTAAGCACCGATTTAGCCACTACCGAAAAGCTACGCAAACTTATTCCGGCTGATAAAGTGGTTATTTCGGAATCGGGTATTTACACCCATCAAGACGTAAAACGTTTAGCTCCATTATGCGATGGTTTTTTAATTGGCAGCTCACTTATGGGCGAGCGTGATTTAGAGCAAGCATGTCGCCGTGTTATTTTAGGTGACAATAAAGTATGTGGTTTAACACGTACCAAAGATGCACAAGCGGCATATCAAAACGGTGCTATTTACGGGGGTTTAATTTTTCATCCTAAATCGCCACGCTATGTTGATTTAGATTGCGCAAAAGAGCTTAGCCAAAGTGCCCCGCTTAATTTTGTGGGTGTGTTTGTAGATGCCCCAATTGATCAAGTTGCTCAATACGCAAGTGTGCTAAAATTGGCGGCAGTTCAATTACATGGTCAAGAAAGTGACGATTACATCGCTCAGTTGCGTACACAGTTACCTACCGGCTGCGAGATTTGGAAAGCCCAAGCAATAAAAGATGCATTGCCAACGCCTGTAAATGGCGTTGACCGACACCTTTACGATACACACAGCGATACACAAGCTGGCGGTACTGGTAAAGCATTTGATTGGTCGGTGCTTCATGATGCAACCACTCCGTTTATGCTCGCTGGAGGCTTAAATCCAGACAATATTAAAGATGCGCTTTTTAAAGGTGCCTTAGGCCTTGATTTAAACTCAGGCGTTGAAGAATCTGCGGGTAAAAAGTGCCCTAACAAATTACATAATGCTTTTACAAGCATCAGAAATTATTGAGGTTAAAATGCAAAATCCAGCTTATTTTGGCGAGTTTGGCGGTATGTTTGTACCCGAGTTACTTGTCCCTGCGCTTAAGCAGTTAGAAAACGAATTTAACAAAGCACAAAAAGATCCTGAGTTTCAGGCTGAGCTAAGTAAATTATTAAACGAGTATGCGGGTCGTCCTACCCCACTTACTTTAACGCGCAATTTAGTTAAAAACCCAAAAGTAAAACTGTATCTAAAGCGTGAAGACTTATTACACGGCGGCGCACATAAAACCAACCAAGTACTTGGCCAAGCGTTACTTACTAAGCGCATGGGTAAAAAACAAGTAATTGCTGAAACAGGCGCAGGCCAACACGGCGTTGCAACCGCGCTTGCATGTGCATTACTGGGTTTAAAATGTCGAATTTATATGGGCGCAAAAGACGTTGAACGTCAGCAACCTAACGTATTTAGAATGAAGTTAATGGGCGCAGAGGTTATTCCGGTAACAGCGGGTTCTGGCACATTAAAAGATGCAGTAAATGAAGCTCTGCGTGACTGGTCAGCTAATTATCAAGACGCGCACTACCTACTAGGCACAGCTGCTGGTCCTCACCCATTCCCAACAATTGTACGTGAGTATCAAAAAGTTATTGGTGAAGAAGCTAAGCAACAAGTACTTAAAGCAGAAGGTCGTTTACCTGACGCTGTAATTGCCTGTGTTGGTGGTGGTTCAAACGCAATTGGTATGTTCACCGACTTTATTGACGAGCCAGGCGTTAAATTAATTGGTGTTGAGCCTGCTGGGAAAGGGCTTGATACAAATGAGCACGGTGCAACAATTTGTAAAGGCACTAAAGGTATATTACACGGTACTTACACGTACATTATGCAAAACGACGATGGCCAAATTGAAGAGTCTTACTCTGTATCAGCGGGTCTTGATTACCCTGCGGTTGGTCCTCAGCACGCATTTTTACACGAAACCGGTCGAGCGCAATACGTGGGTATCACAGATACAGAAGCGCTTGATGCGTTTCAATCACTTGCTAAAAACGAAGGGATCATTCCGGCGCTTGAATCAAGCCATGCGCTTGCTTATGCACTTAAGTATGCAGAAGAGCAAACCGAGGAAAGCATTTTAGTTATTAATTTAAGTGGTCGTGGCGATAAAGATTTAGCACACGTTCACAATGTACTATCTGAAAGAGGTCAGCTATGAGCCAAGTAAAAACGGATCGTTACGGCAAAATGTTTGCAGCGCTTAACGAGAAAAAACAAGGTGCGTTTGTACCATTTGTAACAATTGGCGACCCAGGTAAAGAGCAAAGTGTTGCGATTATTAAAAGCCTAATTGACGGCGGCGCTGATGCACTTGAGCTTGGTATTCCGTTTTCTGACCCGATTGCGGATGGCCCTGTAATTCAAAAAGCTAATATTCGCGCACTTGATGTGCACATTAACACGCAAGATTGCTTTGATGTTATTAAAGAGATACGCGAGTATAACGCCGATATTCCAATTGGATTATTGCTTTACTCAAACCTTGTTTTTAAGCGCGGCATAGAAGCATTTTATAAAGATGCAAAAGCGGTAGGTGTAGACTCTATTTTAGTGGCTGACGTGCCTCTGCATGAATCTAAAATATTTAGAAAGTCAGCAATGGATAACGGTGTAGACCCAATTTTTATTGCCACACCTAATGCAGATGACGACACTCTTCGCCAATGCGCCTCTTACGGTCGTGGTTATACGTATTTACTATCGCGCGCTGGTGTTACCGGTACCGATACAAAAGCACAAATGCCAGCGGGTAATATTGTTACTAAATTAAAAGAATACCATGCAGCTCCTGCTCTTTTAGGATTTGGTATTTCAACACCAGATGATGTAAAAGCGGCACTTAATGCAGGCGCAGCAGGTGCTATTTCAGGCTCTGCTGTAGTTAAAATTATTGAAGCTAACCTTAACGATTTAGACGCAATGACAACGCAGTTAAAAGCATTTGTTAGTGAAATGAAAGCGGCAACCGCATTATAAAAAGTGTAAATTTAGGCATTAAAAAAGGGCATTTAAATGCCCTTTTTTGTTTTTGAAAAACAAATTAGTGAGCTTGGTGTTTACCCTCTAAAATCTCTTCAATAAACTTAGCATTAAATGCTTCTAAATCAGCTGGGCTTCGGCTTGTTACTAAACCTTGGTCTACACATACTTCTTGATCAACCCAATTAGCACCTGCATTAATTAAATCGCTTTTAATACTAGGAAAAGAAGTAATAGTGCGGTCGCGCAATTTATTAATTTCAGCTAACAACCACGGTGCGTGGCAAATAGCAGCAACGGGTTTGTTTTTTTCTGCACCAAAAAATCCATCAATAAATGCTTTAGCATCTTTATCTTGGCGTAAACTGTCTGGATTAAATAAACCACCAGGAAGCATAAGCGCGTCATAATCAGCAGGATCCGCGTTTGTAACTAGTTTATCTACTGTTACTTTATCGCCCCACTTGTCTTCATCCCAGCCAGTAATTTGGCCTTCTTTAATTGATACTATTTCGATGTTTGCACCAGCATCAAGTAATGCGCTGCGTGGAGATAAAAGCTCACTTTGCTCAAATCCATCAGTGGCTAAAATTGCGATTTTTTTGCCTTGTAAACGCGTGCTTGTTTGTAATGTACTCATTGAGATCTCCTTATTTTCTTAAAAGGTATATTTAAAATACACAATCAAAAAAGCACGATGCGTGCCGATAACAAGCAATTGAAAATAAAGGAGTTAATTTAAGTAGGATTTATAATGCCATGTAAATCATTTAGAAGGGATGAAAAAACTACATAGATCAGACATAGCTTTGCTACTTGGTGATTTAAATACAGAAGCTTCGCTTCTCGCGTGAGCAAGCTCAACGCCTACAACTAACGCTCGGCATTATGTTTATTTTGTAGACGCACAACTTGTTGGCTTGATGGGCAAAGCCCATAATTTTATGTTTAATAACTCCTAGCAAAGCTCAGTCAACGACCAAGCTAAGTAATGCTATTTAAAGCAGATCTTTTAACGCCTTAGCTGGTTTAAAAACCGCTTTATTTGCGCCTTCTATTTCAATTGCAGCCCCTGTTTGTGGGTTACGCCCAGTACGCGCTGGGTAATAACTTAGCGCAAAGGTACCAAAGCCATTAATTTGAACTTGATCGCCCTCAGAAAGCGATTTAGTAATGACTTTTTGCAAGCTTGAAAGTGCCGCTTGAGAATCTTTTTTTGTTAATTCACTTTTGTGTGCAATGGCAGCAACGAGTTCTGCTTTATTCATTTTAGGCTCCTAAATACACGCCAAATCAGTGTTGGTTAAGCGTGGGAATATGATGATATGAAAAATACCAAACCAAATTGGTAATAAAGCCACGCAGGCTAAGGGTTACAGGGCAACAAGTCAACCTTGTAGTTGCTAAGCTTTATGTGGTAAAAAGCCTTTGACTCTTTTTTGTATAATTTAGGTAGTATATGCACGCATTAATTGAATACATTCCACTCATACTGTTTTTTGCAGTGTTTAAACTCGTCGATATTTATTGGGCTACCGGTTTATTGATGGCCACTACGCTTATTCAAGTTGCTTATAGCTACTTTAAACATGGCAATGTACCTACTCGTCATTGGATATTTTTTGGCATTGCTGCCGTGTTTGGTACGCTAACGCTGGTACTTCATGATGAGCAATATATTAAATGGAAAGCAACACTGATATATGCAGGTTTAAGTTTAACGTTACTTGTTAGCCGTTATGTACTTAATAAAAATCTCGTTAAAAAAGCGCTTAGCTCAATCCTCGAAAACGCTAATGATACAAAACAAGCCATTGTTGTCCCAGAACCATTATGGGATAAGCTTAACCTAATGTGGGTTGTTATAACTGCTGGTATAGCGGCACTAAACATTTATATTGCATACAATTTTTCGCTCGATTTTTGGGTTAACTTTAAAGTGTTTGGTTTAATGGGTATTACTTTTGTAAGCATTTTTGCCACCATTATTGCCTTGTACAAATACCTCCCTGATGAAGAGGAAACAGCAAAGTAAGCCCCCTCGTCATAAAAGTGTCGTCTTAGCTTGTTAGCTTATTAAAAAAAGCAAGTTGAGACGACCTTGAACGCTAACCAATACCGCTGGTTTGAATTTACCCTCATTTTTATATTGCTGCCCTTGTTGGGTTTTGGATTACGCGAGCATTTAGCTAATTGGCTTATCCCTGCGCTTATTATACTTATGAGTGTGTGTTGTATGTTGCTACTAGGCGATCCCCATTTTAAACGGTTTAGACTCACAAGCCTTGGGCAATTTTCTGCTGTTAAAAGGCGTGTGTTTAGCTTCTTTTTTTTAGGTGCGCTGTTCTCAGGCATGTTCTACGGGATTATTCATCAAGGCAACTGGTTTACCCTTCCCCGTAACTCGTTTAATGATTGGCTTTTACTGTTGGTGCTGTATCCAATACTGTCGGTTATTCCTCAAGAATTAATATTCCGAACGTATTTTTTTCATCGTTATAAACGCATCATGCCAAAAAAAGCAGTGCGTATTGTAGTCAGTGCGAGTGTATTTGCGCTGGCGCATATTGTGTATGCAAATTGGATTGCAGTAGCCTTAGCCTTTTTGGGCGGTATACTGTTTGCGTATACCTACGCACAAAGCCGCTCAACGGTCGTGTGTGTTATTGAACACAGCTTATGGGGGCTATGGATGTTTACACTCGGGATTGGCAGCTACCTCGATTCAGGCGCATTTAACTAATATAACAAACATTAAAAAATCCGATACTAGAAAACTAATACCGGATTTCGAATAGTTATAAAAACACTTCACTCATCGTAAAAAGCGCTGAGCTGTAAGGCATATGCTGAGTTTTTAATTATTTAATATAATGGTTAAAATAACGACTCAAACTCACCATTTGGAAATAAAACACCAGGAATACCACGTACCGCAGTAACATCAGCTAGTTTAGTATCACCAAAATATAAACCGCCACTGTAATTACGGCCCTTTTGCTTTACATCTAACCAACGTCCATTTTCGCCTTTCGCTATTAGATTAATGTTGCCACTAACATCACGAATACGTAAATCTAACGCGCGATTTTGTATGCTAACAAATATATCTGTAGAAGTAAGTTCTGATAAGTTTTCCACATCGCCTACGTACGCAAATTTAAAATCGCTTGCACCACTCAATGGAAAATCTAATTCAAAAGTAAATGCTAAATCGTCATTATCTTCACCAACAAAAGGCGAAGCCTCTACTGCTGTGATATGAAATGCAGTGTTTTGAATGTCGCTTACGTAACCACCATTAAAATCAAAAGTAGATAACGTGGTTGACTCCTCACCTAGTGAATTAACAAAACGATTTAGGTTTACTGATAAATCACCTTCGAGTTTACCCGCGGCTTTATTGATAATTACGTTGGTGGTTACCTGTGTAATACCCGTATCGGCTTCTGGGTTTAATTCACTTTGAGCATCTATGCCATCAAACTCAATCAGCAACTCACTTACATCCACACTTAATACAGTAGTACCATTTGTGACCGTTGCGCTCATTACACCTTCGATTTTATTACCTAATACACCACTTACTCTGAAAGTTGGAATTGATAAATCAATGGTTATAGGTAACTCATCATATGTGCCAGTAATAGCCCAAGTATAAGGTGATTGGTTGTAATCAATATCTAAATCACGAAGCTTATATTGCCCTGATGGTGTAGAGCCATCAGCTAGTGGTGAATAATTTGTGATAACTTCGTTTAAAGCATTACTAAGTGCATCAAGGGTTCTTTGTGTATCTTCATCAAACGCACCTTCAAGCTCAGTAAATTTTGCGTCTAATTCATCTGTATAGCTTTTTTCTTGAAGTCTTGCAACACCAATTATATTTCGCGTATCAACAAGTAACCCTCTTGAGTCTAAGCTTTGCACTTCTGCTGAGCGAGCCTGCCAATTTGCAAATGTAGTTACACTTGCAATCGTTTGCTTAACTTGACCAGCTACATTTTTCAGCAAAGCATTACCTTGGTCGCTAAATAAGTTGTCTGTAACATACTGCGCTGCTAAGTCGCTGTAATCTTGCCATGCTTGCTGGTCAGTCTCCAAGTTAGTAAATGCATTAAAAGCACTTTCAACACTAAACGAACTATCAGCAACACCAGCTAAAATTGCCGCGTAGGTGAAGGCATTTGTCACCATTTCTGCTTCAACACTTGCATTTAAATTACTGTGCGTTAAATGATAAAAAGGCGTGGCTGATAAACTCGCCTGTGTAGCACTAAAGCCTTCTTCTGTAATTGCTTTACTCAATGGCGATAAATAAACCTTATTTACACCCGGTGCACTAAATGCATCCGCTTTGTAATTAAGGGTAACGGTTGTCAATTCTTGGTAGTCGATTAACCGGTTTGCGTTTAAGTCATTTACATCACCACGCACAGTTCTGCCACACCCTGTAAATCGCGGACAAGGTAGAGCTGTATCGCTAGGTATAAACTCAAAACTATTAAAAGTAAGTGGAGTTACACTTACACTCGCAGTATTGATGTTTTCGACTTCAATTGATTCTTGCACCACCCCATCGCTATCTAAAACATTAAGCGTGCCCTGTGGTGATTGCCAATTAGATACATAAAAACTCACAGAAGAAGATGTAGCAATTTCACTCACTGCAACAGATTCTGAACTGTCACTGTCTGATGAAGAACCACAACCTGCCAATGCAATAGCGACCCCTAAAGGTATAATTTGTTTTAACATCTTCATTCCTTAAAACTTAATGTTCACGTACCAATTCACATTCGCATAATAGGCTTTATCTAAATCTAGGCTATCAGTTTGTAAATTAAGACCAAAATATTCGTTTTCTATACCAACTAAAAATGCTTCGCTTTTTGTTTCGTAGCCTGCTTGTACTCGCCAATGATCCCAAAAGTGAATACGGCCTTTTAATTGGCTAAACGTGTCTTTATCGTAACGTTTTAAAGTTAACTGAGTCGAAAATCGGTCGTTTATTCTGTAATCGGCAAATGCTTGTAGTCGCATTTCCATTTCGAAATCATGAGATACCGTATTTCCAAATGCAGATGTTTTTAATGAAACTGTTGGCTGAGTAATAATATCGCCGTTATCATCTTCGCTAAATGGAATTTCAGTCGTTTGACCCTTTACAGAGCCGCTGTCTTCGTACTGAGTTTTATAGAGCAAATCTTTTACGCTAAAACCAACTTTAAGCTCATCATTTACTTGCCAATCGGCAAAAATATCTAGGCTATAGCCTAGCCCTTCAGGCTTTTGTGAAGGTGTAAATTCTTTAAATAAAATATCTTTTGAAAAGTTGTAATCGACAGTTACAGCACCTTCAACTTCATCACTAAAAATCTCACCATTTACAGTGGCATCTTGATAGTGTGAGCTGGCAAAAACAGAAAGCTTAGGTGTTATTGTTAATGCATTTTTATCTAAAAATTTAAAATCATAAGATACGAATACACCATTAGACGTTGCTTGTTTAGCATCGAGGTAATAGGTATAAAATCTATCTTCAAACTCTAAATCATTCTTTTCGGTATGAGTATATTTAGCTGTATCAGGATCAAAGTTAAGAACATAGTCATAACGACTTTGTAAACCCACTTTAAAATTACCGTAGCCAACACCCACTTCAAAAATATTATAGGTAAATGCACTGTCACCCGATTTTAATGGTGCATCAAAATCATCTACAAAGGCTTGTACTGGTTGTGCTTCAGTATAAATTTCTGCGTCAAAATGAGTAAATATTTGAAATTGGTTATCTGCGGAAGCAAGAGGAGAAATAAAAGCTGTTGAAAATCCTAACAAGAGAATTTTTTTTTTCATAATTTAATCGCTTTCTATAAAAAAAGGGAAAAGCGCTGCTTTCCCCTTTTATAGTTTAAATATTACTTAGATGAATCAATTAAATCAACATCAGTGTAAGGCACTACATCACCATCGATGTAAGTGATAGATACACCGTTAGTAACTTTAGAAGCAGTACCAAATGACATCATTTCGCCATTGTACATAGCTTTAACATCACCAGTGTAACCTGTAGATTCCATACCAGTTAGAGATAATGTGTAACCCATTGCTGCGTCACCTTTAACCATAACTTCTAATGTACTTTCATCTTCATCACCACTACTGTCAACCATACCCATTACTTTAAAGTCTAAGTCGCCAGACATACCTTCAAGTGTAATACTTGAAGAATCTGATTCTTCAGTTGCAGTAATGTTTAGCATACCAGTGAAACCAGAATCACCGTCCATAATTTCAACGTGGTTCCAAGCTTCAGTGTTAACAATTTCAGCGTCATCAACTGTGTCAGCATTTACTGCACCATCAAATGTGAATATTAAACATGAATCAATTTGCGTAGGATCAATAATCGTACCGTCAGCAAACAGTTCACACTCTTCTAGAGCTGCAGTACGACTTTCACCCGTAACAAGTGAAACAGTAGCGTCATTTTCACCCATTAATGTAGCGCCCCAAGCAACAACTAATTGCTCGCCTTGGTATGAAGCTGAAGCACTGATCATTTCACCGGTAGTTTCGTTCTCTAATTCTAAAACTAACGCATCTAAGTCATAGTTATATGACCAATCAGGTTGACGAGTAGAAGTACCTTCACCTGAGTTACCCATTTCAGCTAGTTCATCAATTACGTCAGCAAGAACGTCTGCTGCATCGATAACCGCTTGACCGCCAGTGTTAGTAAGCACAGTCATAGTCGATAATGACTCTGATGTAGCTTTAACAGAAGTTAGTACTTCAAGTTTAGCAACCGCCGCTTCAGCAACAAGTTGTAGGTTATAAGCTGTTACAAATTGCTCGCTAGCTAGGTCACCTTGAGCTACAGCAGCTGTTTGCATAGCTGTAAGCGCATCAATCATTGCTTGTGCGCCTTCGCCTTCAAGGTCTAGGTAAGCATTAGCAGCAACAAGTGCTTGCTCAATAGCAATTTCAAGTGCATCAACAGCAGCAGCAAAATCAGACGCAGCAGTAACAGCAGTCATAGCAAGCTCAAGAGCTTCAGTTGCGTTTGCGGCTGTATCTACCATTGCACCTTCTGCGTTAGCAAGTGCGCTTGTAGAAGCTGCTTCAGCTGTGTCTGCTGCTGATTTTTTCTCATCAGCAACGTCTGCAGTGTCTTCAGCAACTAGTTTTGCTGCAGCAAGAGCAATATCAAACGTTTCAATCGCTGCTTCTGCTTCCGCTACTAGTGCAGCTAATGCAGCGTCGTATGCAACGGTGTCAGTTACAGCAACACCTGCATCTGTTTGTAAAGACGTTGCAGAATCAAGAATCTGTTGGTAATCAGAGCTTTGAGTAACTAACGCTTTTGCAGCAGTTACATAACCTTGTGATTTAACAAAAATAGAACCCGCTTTAGCTGTTAAACCAGCAGTAGCAGCTTCATTTTTCAGTAATGTTACAGCGCTTACAAATGCAGCTGCGTTATCAGCTGTAAGAGCATCGCCACCAATTGCTTGAACATCAGCAAGTGAACTTTGAGCTGTTTCAATATCCATTTCTAATGCAGTAAGTGCAGTTTGTGAAGCTGTAACTTCTACTGTTAAAGCAGCTGCTAGAGCTGTATAAAAATCATCTCCAACTGTACACTCTGCACCAGTACAACCAATTACTTCTAGTGCTTTTTTAACTTTTACTGCAGCGGCTGCAAGGCCGGCATCAGTTGCTGCACCATTTTTAACAGCTTTGTCTTTAGCTGCTTTTGCTTTTTTAGCAATACCTACTGAATTAGCGGCAAACGCATCAATTTGTGCTTGTGTTGCATTAGGGTTGTTAATAGAGAATGCCGCTTTTAAAGCGTTTTCAATTGCAGTTTCATCACCCGTTGCTACAGCAACAAAAATGTTTGCAGTATTTGTAATTGCTGTTTGTAACATTGTAGCTATTGCAGCAATGCCAGCGTCAGTATTACCTTTAAACTGGCCTGATTTAATACCAGCTTTAATGCTGCTCATTACATCACCAATTGAAGGTAAACCTTGAATTGAAGATGAAAGCTGTGCAATTGCTAAAATACCGTCAGTAAGTTCTTCTTCGCCATCAACATTGCTTAAATCTACAGCGCCGCCGTTAGATAAATCGCCAATAATAGCAGAAAGTAAAAGTGCTGCGTCTTGACCCATTACTTGTACAACAGTGTTTAAGCTAGCTGTAGCAATAGCGTCTTCATCTACACTTGAACCTGAGTCAAGAAGAAGACCTGCCACTAACGATGTTAAAAAAGTAACATTAGCTTTATAAGAACCTATAACATTATCGTCGCCAGCTGCACCGCTCGCTCCAGATGTATCTGCTTCAACAGCTGGAATAAACTTAACAACAGAAAGCTCTAGGTCAGTTTTGTACCATTCGCCAAACTCAATATCAGTATCGCCATCATTTTCGTCGTCAACTTCTGGCGCTTCATCGTAAGTGCCACAACCTACGTAAGCATCACAACGTAAAAAGCTATCATCGCCTTCTTCAGACGTTTTAACAGTAATGTAAACAGGTCCAGTAAAATCATCATCTAGGTAGATGCTGTAACGACCGTTTTCATCAGTTAGCACTTCAGGGTTAGAGGCAATTTTACTTGCTTCTACCGCTGCATCTGCAGCATCTTGTGATAGTGCTTCTTCAGAAAAAGACTCAGCCTCTGCTGAAGCAGCTGAGCGAAATGCAACAGGAACGCTTTGACCAGATGCATCTAAAGTCATTACAGTTACTACTGCACTTTTCATTGAACCTTTAACTGCTTTACCTGTTACTTCAATGTTAAATTGTGCATCGCCCGTTGCAGTGAAAGATTCTACAGGTGTAACAGGAATATTTCTGTCGTTATCAGAACCACATGCTGTTAAGCCTAATGTAAGTGCAACTGAAGCTGCAATAGGTGTAAATTTGATCGTACGCTTTACCATTTATTTCTCCTTGATAGCCTGGAATGAGTATCAGAAATTAGTTTAGTTGATAGTGATTTATGTAAGCTTTTATATTCAAAAAGCATCAAAAAAGTACACAATCATAACTTTTGTTACTAGAACATTAAAAATACCATTAAGCTATATAGTTATGCTACATATTTATACGTTTTATAGAAGTATTTATCTTTATTCTATGAGCTACTTCTTTATCAGCATCTCTATTATTCAATAACCTATAGACACTCATAAAGAACCAGCACATATTGATACAATATATTCACTTTATTAAATGAATATTACATATAATCTAGTTTGTTAATTATATTCTTCAAGTAAATGCGGTGGATGAGAGCGAAAAAAGACGATAATTCGAAAAATTAATGAAAAAGGATTATTTCTAACGAGTGTGAGTAGGTTTTACTTTAGCTAAGCAAACGTTTATAAAATTTGTTTGCTTAACTAAAATAAATGTTTAGTTGCGCTTAACTTCACCAGTGATTAGTAAGGGACTCTTACAACCCCTTCCATTAATACACGTGCACTTCGGCTCATACTTGCTTTGGTAACTAGCCAGTTGCCAGCATTATTTTTAGCCTCAGCACCTACTTTTAGCGTGCCCGACGGGTGACCAAAGTTAACTTCACTCAATGCACCGCCACCAGCGGCTATATTTACGAGTGTGCCTTCAATTGCTGCGGCAGTGCCAATAGCTACAGCGGCTGTGCCCATCATGGCATGATGCAGTTTACCCATCGACATTGCG
The DNA here is from genome assembly GCF_014163655.1 of Pseudoalteromonas sp. SR45-1. Lineage (NCBI taxonomy): Bacteria > Pseudomonadati > Pseudomonadota > Gammaproteobacteria > Alteromonadales > Pseudoalteromonadaceae > Pseudoalteromonas > Pseudoalteromonas sp. SR45-1. Next base: position 473,374 of record NZ_JACJDR010000001.1, read on the forward strand.
CGCACGAGTAAGTTAATGTTGGCAGCCTCAATAAATTTACCGCTAGATGCAGCGTAATCTAAAGGCGCTGCAACAAACGCAACCTTTGGTGTATGTTGGCGAGCTTGCGCTTCACTAATATTAGTGATTAAGCCCATTTTAACGGCGCCATAAGCGCGAATGGTTTCAAGCTTTTTAAGCGCTGCAACATCGTTATTTATATCGTCTTGCAGCTCTGTGCCGGTATAATTAATATCAGCGGCGTTAATAAATACAGTAGGAATACCTGCATTTATCATGGTTGCTTTTAGAGTACCAACACCTGGAACCTCTAAGTCATCAACTACGTTACCTGTTGGAAATAACGCGCCATCGCCATCAGCGGGGTCCATAAATTCAAGTTTTACTTCAGCTGCAGCAAATGTAACGCCATCGAGCTCAAAGTCGCCGGTTTCTTGTACTTCGCCATTGGTCATAGGGACATGCACTAATATGCTTTTATTAATATTAGCCTGCCACACACGCACAATAGCAACACCGTTATTAGGTACTCTGCTTTTATCGACCAAACCATTACTAATAGCAAAAGCCCCCACTGCTGACGTTAAGTTGCCGCAGTTACCGCTCCAATCTACAAAAGGTTTATCTATAGCCACTTGACCAAACAAGTAATCAACATCGTGGTCTGCTTGCTCACTTTTACTTAGGATTACGGTTTTACTGGTGCTTGATGTAGCGCCGCCCATTCCATCCGTTTGTTTGGCATACGGATCGGGGCTGCCAATAACACGCAGTAATAAATTATCGCGCGCCTCGCCTGCTACTTGAGCAGGCTTTGGCAAATCAGTTAAATTAAAAAACACACCTTTACTGGTGCCGCCACGCATATAGGTTGCAGGCACTTTAATTTGCGGTTTAAACATAGTGTTTGCCCTTATGCAGATTGCGTTGCTTCTAAAAAGTCTTGAGCAAAGCGTTGTAACACACCACCAGCTGCGTAAATAGAAAGCTCTTCTTGGGTATCTATACGACACTTCATAGGCACAGTAAGCACTTCACCATCTTTACGGGTAATGCTTAAATTAACGGTGGCGCCTGGTTTTACATCGCCCGTTACATCGTACGTTTCACTGCCATCCAGCTTTAGGGTTTTACGCGTTGTGCCTGCTTTAAATTCAAGCGGTAAAACCCCCATACCAATTAAGTTAGTACGGTGAATACGCTCAAAGCCCTCTGCTGCTATTACTTCAACGCCTGCAAGTCTTACGCCTTTTGCAGCCCAATCGCGCGACGAACCTTGCCCGTAATCGGCACCGGCTACAATAATAAGCGGCTGTTTACGCTCCATGTAGGCTTCGATTGCTTCCCACATACGGGTATTAGTCCCTTGTGGCTCTAGGCGTGCGTAAGAACCTTGTTTAACGTCGCCGTTTTCATCTAACACCATTTCGTTTAGCAGCTTTGGGTTTGCAAAGGTTGCGCGCTGCGCTGTTAAATGATCGCCCCGGTGCGTTGCGTACGAGTTATAGTCTTCCTCTGGGACGTTCATTTTGGTCAGGTATTCGCCAGCAGCACTACTTGCCATAATTGCATTTGATGGCGATAAATGATCCGTTGTAATGTTATCGCCAAGTACTGCAAGCGCGCGCATACTGGTCATAGTGCGCTCACCCGCAAGTGCACCTTCCCAATAAGGAGGGCGACGAATGTAGGTGCTTTCTGGGCGCCAATCGTAAAGTGGATCGTTATCTTCACCGTAATCTACGGTTAAATTAAACATAGGCTCGTATACTTTTCTAAATTGCTCTGGCTTAACGCTTTGCTTAATTACTGCGTCAATCTCTTCATCTGATGGCCATAAATCTTTAAGCGTAATATCGTTGCCTTGTTGATCTTGTCCAAGTATCCCTTTTTCAATATCAAAGCGAATAGTACCTGCAATAGCGTATGCAACAACCAAAGGAGGTGACGCTAAAAATGCTTGCTTAGCATAAGGATGAATGCGCCCATCAAAGTTACGATTACCTGAAAGTACAGCCGTTGCGTATAAATCACGTTCAATTACTTCTTTTTGAATCACAGGGTCAAGCGCTCCGCTCATACCGTTACATGTTGTACACGCAAAACCAACAATGCCAAAGCCAAGTTGCTCAAGCTCTGTTAGTAGGTTTGCATCTTCAAGGTATGATTGCACTGCTTTTGAGCCTGGTGCTAATGAAGTTTTAACCCAAGGTTTGCGCATTAAACCCTTAGCATTTGCATTACGGGCAAGGAGTGCTGCAGCAATTACATTGCGTGGATTACTGGTATTAGTACAACTAGTAATAGCCGCAATAATACATGCGCCGTCTGGCATTAAGCCTTCTTCATTTTCAACAACACCCGAAATACCTTCTTTAGCTAAATCGCTTGTCGATACACGGCGGTGTGGATTAGATGGACCCGCAATATTGCGCCCCACGCTTGATAAATCAAACTTAAGTACACGTTCGTATTTTGCGGTTTTTAAGCTATCGCTCCAAAGGCCTGCTGTTTTTGCGTAGTTTTCTACAAGGGCAATTTGTTCTTCTTCACGCCCTGTTAAACGCAAATAATCTATTGTTTTATCATCGATATAAAACATGGCGGCAGTTGCGCCAAATTCAGGCGTCATGTTTGAAATGGTTGCTCTGTCGCCAAGTGTAAGCGCGTCGGCACCTTCACCGTAAAACTCTAAATAAGTAGATACAACACGTTGCTTACGTAAAAATTCAGTAATGGCCAACACAATATCGGTAGCGGTAATACCTGGTTGGCGCTTACCTGTTAGCTCAACACCAACAATATCAGGCAAGCGAATATAAGAAGCACGGCCAAGCATTACGCTTTCAGCTTCAAGACCACCTACGCCCACAGCAATAACGCCCAGCGCATCAACATGTGGCGTGTGGCTGTCGGTGCCAACTAGTGTATCTGGGAATGCAATGCCATCTCGGTTTTGAATAACCGGCGACATTTTTTCAAGGTTAATTTGATGCATAATGCCGTTACCCGGTGGAATAACATCAATATTTTTAAACGCAGTTTTAGTCCAGTTTATAAAATGAAAACGGTCGTCATTTCGTCTGTCTTCGATGGCGCGGTTTTTTTCAAATGCGTCAGGATCAAAACCGGCATGCTCTACCGCTAACGAATGATCCACTATTAACTGCGTGGGTACTACCGGATTCACTTTTGCGGGGTCGCCGCCTTTAGCTGCAATTGCATCACGAAGCCCAGCTAAATCAACAAGTGCTGTTTGGCCTAAAATATCGTGGCACACTACGCGCGCCGGATACCACGGAAAATCCAAGTCTTGCTTTCGCTCAATTAGCTGATTAAGTGCATCGGTTAACATAGCAGGGTCGCATCGGCGTACTAGGTTTTCGGCAAATACACGCGATGTATAAGGTAGTGTGGCGTATGCACCTGGCTTAATTGCATCTACGGCTTCTTGCGTATCGTAATAGTCGACGTTTGAGCCAGGTAAAGGTTTACGGTATTGGGTATTATTAATTATGGTCATGGTAAGGGTTCGCTAATTTGGTGACGGTGTTTGCTCACAGCTAGCGTGTTTAATAAAAAGTTTGAGAAAAACGACTCGCTAGTGGCTATGTGCAATAAAAAAGTGAGCACATGCGTGCTCACCCATTTTTTAACGTGACTCTATTGGTGTGTAACTGCGTGCATCAGGGCCTGTGTAATCGGCACTTGGGCGAATAATACGGTTGTTAGCGCGCTGCTCTTTTACATGGGCAGTCCAGCCCGTAACACGGCTCATGACAAATATTGGCGTAAATAATTTAGTTGGAATATCCATAAAGTGATAAGCAGATGCATGGAAAAAATCGGCATTACAAAACAGTTTTTTCTCGCGCCACATAATTTCTTCACAACGAACAGACACAGGGTAAAGCACGGTATCGCCCACCTCTGCCGCTAGTTTTTCAGACCACTTTTTAATAATTACATTACGCGGATCAGACTCGCGATAAATAGCATGACCAAAGCCCATTATTTTGTCTTTACGTTCAAGCATGCCCATAATTTCTTTCTCAGCATGTTCAGCGCTTGTAAAACCTTGAATCATATCCATTGCCGCTTCGTTAGCACCACCATGTAATGGACCACGCAGCGTACCAATCGCACCAGTTACGCAAGAATGAATATCAGAAAGCGTTGATGCACACACACGCCCTGTAAAAGTAGAGGCGTTAAACTCGTGCTCTGCGTACAAAATTAGTGATACATTCATTACCTGTGCAAACAATTCACTAGGTGCTTTGTCGTGTAATAAATTTAAAAAATGTGCGCCAACTGAGTCGTCATCAGTTTGTGTTTCAATGCGTACGCCATCGTGTGTAAAGCGGTACCAGTAACAAATAATACTTGGGAACACAGCAACCATACGATCAATTGCATCATTAGCTTGGCTAAAATCAAGTTCCATTTCAAGGTTACCCAACATTGAGCAACCCGTGCGCATTACATCCATTGGGTGCGCGTCTTTAGGAATATTTTCAAGCACAGTTTTAAGCGCATCAGGTAAGCCGCGTAAACTTTTTAGTTTTGCTTTATATTCTGCCAATTCGCTTGTGGTTGGTAACTCACCACGTGAAAGTAAAAAAGACACTTCTTCAAACTGCGCTTTTTCGGCAAGTTCGCTAATATCGTAACCACAATACGTTAAACCAGAACCACTTTGTCCAACAGTACACAATGCTGTTTGACCAGCCACTTGTCCGCGTAAACCCGCGCCGCCTAATGCTTTATCTACCATGATCTTCTCCTATCTTAAATTTGTGTGTCATTTTATTATTTGTCAGATTTTGATGAAAAAAGTGTGTCGAGTGTGTTCTCGTACGTGTGGTAATCTAAAAAGTCGTAAAGCTCAGAACGCGTTTGCATATTTTCGATTTGGCTTTGTTGCGAGCCTTCATTTAAAATTGCTGAATACACGTTTAGTGCTGCTTTGTTCATGGCTCTAAATGCACTTAGTGGGTAAAGCACCATTTCAACACCTACATCACTTAGCTGCTCTTTTGTGTAAATAGGTGTTTGGCCAAACTCAGTAATGTTTGCCAAAATTGGAACGTTAATCGCTTTTGCAAATGCTTGGTAATCAGCAAGGTCGTGTACGGCTTCTGCAAAAATAGCGTCTGCACCAGCTTCAACACAGGCAGCTGCACGGTCTATCGCGGCGTTTAAACCTTCTTTTTGAAATGCATCGGTACGCGCCATAATATAAAAATCGCTATCGGTTTTTGCATCAACCGCCGCTTTAATGCGGTCAACCATTTCACCTTGGCTTACAATTTCTTTATTAGGGCGATGACCACAGCGCTTTTGCGCTACTTGGTCTTCTATATGAAAACCCGCCGCACCGGCTTTAGTCATTTCTTTTACTGTGCGTGCAATGTTAAACGCCCCACCCCAACCGGTATCGGCATCAACAAGTAGTGGTAAATCGCTCGCACCCGTAATACGACGAATATCTTCAAGCACGTTATCAAGGCTTGTCATACCCAAATCAGGCATACCAAACGAAGCGTTTGCAACACCGGCACCTGAGAGGTAAATAGCTTGGTGACCCATTTTTTCAGCCATCATCGCTGTGTAGGCGTTAATAGTACCTACTACTTGTAACGGACGGTTATTGGCAATAGCGTGTTTAAATTTTAATCCTGCTGACATTACTTTCTCCTCACTTTGAACGGTTGCTACGTGGAGTAACTTGTAGTTTTAATCTGTAATTGTGACTGTTTAACTGCTCTTGCTAGCTTTTAACTTTTAGCTTTTAGCAGCTTCTGTTTTTTGCGACTAATATCAATCTGTATGCGTATGAGGTCTATTTAACGATAAGAAAATCGTTCTGTAACTAGGCAATAATTTTTATGTTTCGTGGTTCTAAATAAAAAATTTTTAACGACGTTACGGAGCGATTTAATCCGTTAAATTGTTCGAATACTCATATTGATTGGTATACATCAAATTTGGTTTGAATATTTGCTTGCGATGCACTGATATGGCGCTTCATGAGCATTTCGGCCAGTTCACCGTCGTGGTTTTCAATGGCGTTAATAATCGCTAAATGCTCATCAAACGCTTTTGATACACGCGGCCCCACCATGCCCATTTGTACACGGTACATGCGTATTAATTGATAGAGCTCATTACACAGTAAATGAATTAAATGCGCGTTTTTACTGCCTTGAATAATACGGTAATGAAAATCTAAATCGCCGGCTTCTTGATAATAAGATTCGCCCTCTTTAACACGCTGTGTTTGTAGGTGCTGATTAAGTAATTGCTTTAAGCCTTTTACTTCTTCGGGTTCCATATTGTCGGCAGCAAGCCTACATGCCAAGCCTTCAAGTGAGCTGCGAACTTGATAAACTTCAATCAAACGCTCAGCGGTAAGGGCAACTACTCGGCAACCTACGTTAGCTTTACGCTCAACAAGGTAGCAACTTTCTAGGCGATTTAACGCCTCTCTAAGCGTTGCGCGGCTTACACCATAACGCTTGGCAAGCTCAGGCTCTGATATTTTACTGCCTTGAACTATACTGCCTTCAACAATCTCACGGCGCATATCTACAAATACTTGATCTGATGCGGTAGTTATAGGCGCTTCGTTTAAAAATGTGTGTGTCATAAGTTATTTTTTAGATTGTCGACAATTAATATGGTTACTATGGGCTTATTAAAAAATCATGTCAACCCTTAAACCTATCAAAATGGCTAAAAAACACGCTCATTGTCGACACTATTAACCTAAAGTCGCATAAAAATGGTTTTAAAATGGACCAAAACAACGAAGTGTCGACAGGGCAATAAATCAGATGTTACGTCTTTAAGCGCTGAAAATGCATTATATAAATGCTATTATCGCGCTTTATTTTTATAGTATGAGCTAACGCGTGAACGCCAACACTTTTATTCCTGAGCACTTTATTGACGACGTAAAAACCTATTTACCAGCGCATCTAAACTTAGATGACTTTTTAAGTGCGTGTCGCAGGCCGCTCAGAAAATCTATCCGCGTTAATACATTAAAAATTAGCATTGAAGAATTTGTAAAACGTGCCACTGAAAAAAATTGGCTGCTAACCCCAATCCCATGGTGCAGTGAAGGCTTTTGGTTAGAACGCCCCGAAGATGAAGAGCAAAACCTAGCCCTTGGTAATACCGACTTACATCTAAGCGGTGCTATGTACGTACAAGAAGCAAGTTCAATGCTGCCCCCTATGGCATTAAAGCAAAGCATTGAACTCGCAGGCACTCAAAGTAACACCGTGCTTGATATGGCATCAGCACCAGGCTCTAAAACATCACAACTGGCAGCACTTATGGGTAACCAAGGCGTGCTTGTTGCAAACGAGCTATCGTCATCTCGTTTAAAAGTGCTTAGCGCAACACTCAAACGTATGGGGGTTGGTAACTGTGCGCTCTCGCACTTTGATGGCGTTATATTTGGCAACTACATGTTTGAATGCTTTGATAGCATACTGCTAGACGCGCCATGCTCTGGCGAAGGCACGGTACGTAAAGACGCCGACGCACTAAAAAATTGGTCCATAGAATCAAACATACAAATAGCCCAGGTACAAAAAGACTTAATTAAAAGCGCATTTTACGCATTAAAGCCAGGTGGCACGTTAGTGTATTCAACCTGTACACTTACTCCGCTCGAAAACCAGCAAGTATGCGATTATTTACTCAGTGAATTTGGCGACTATATAGAGCCACAATCCCTAAGTGATTTATTTCAAGGTGCAAGTAAAGCCACCACAAGTGAAGGCTATTTACATGTATGGCCGCAAACCTTCGATAGCGAAGGCTTTTTTATTGCTAAATTTAAAAAGCACACAAGCTGTAATAACCCAAATCAAACTGTTAAAAAAGGCGCGTTTCCGTTTAACGAGTTTGATAAAAAACAAAGTGCCGCGTTTATGCAATCACTTAAAAAGCATTTTGGGTTAACTAACCTGCCTGGCAGCCTAATGCAGCGTGACAAAGAACTGTGGTTATTTCCTGAGGGGTTTGAAGCCGTGCAAAATAAAATTAAGTACGCACGTTTAGGTATTCAAATTGGCATTATTCATAAAAATGGCGTGAGACTAACGCACGAATTTGCAACCGTATTTGGCAATGAGTGTAAAACTAATATTTACGCGTTAAATAACGAGCAAGCAAATGATTATTTTCAAGGTAAAGATATACGCTTAGCTGAAGCCACTCAGACAATAGGTGAGGTGGTATTAACCCTGTGTGGCTGCCCTATTGGGCTCGGGAAATGGCAAAAAAATAAGATTAAAAATTCACTACCACGAGATCTAGTGCAAAATACGCAGTTAATAAGCTGGGTTTAGACCAATTTTATCTTTGCTTCTTATGCATTGGTTATATAATACATATTCAAAAGGATTTTAAGGATAAACATGAATAAAAGATTTGAAGCTTTAGATGCGTTTAGAGGTATATGTGCAATATCTGTTGTTATATTTCATATGCATTTTATTGACTCTATAACTGAGTTAAGTTTTTTTAGAGGCAGTGCTATATTTGTAGAGTTTTTCTTTGTATTGAGTGGATTTGTTCTAGCCCATGGATATGGCTCTCGCGAAGGAGTTAAATTTAAAACATTCATAAGAGCACGCTTCTTTCGCATTTACCCCCTTCACCTATTTATGCTAATAGTGTTCTTAGCTTTGGAAGGAGTAAAATTATTGGCTTATGAGTTTGGTGGGCTTTCATTTAACAGCTTACCGTTCACTAATGACTTTGCACCAAATGAAATAATACCTAACTTATTATTAATCCAATCATGGTCCTCATACACTAATCCACTGAGCTTTAACTACCCCTCATGGAGTATTAGCATCGAATTTTATATGTATTCATTATTATTTTGTTCAATTGTTTTCTTTAAGAAACAAAAAAAACCTGTATGGCTTTTAGTTTCAACAATTGCTTTTATTCTTTTATATTTCAAATCCGACATTTTAGTAGAAAGCGTATTAAAAGGCCTTTCTTGCTTTTTTGGTGGTGCATTCACTTACGTGATTTATAAAAAACTATCTCATTTAAAACCATCATTTTTAATTGCGACTCTCATAGAAACTTCATTATTAATTTTAATCGTGCTGGTGGTGAACAATAAATTCGAATATAAACCTCTGGCCGCTCCACTGCTGTTCTTCGCAACCGTTTTATTTTTTGCATTTGAAGTTGGGCTTTGTTCAAAAATTCTAAAACTAAGGCTTTTTCAGTTCACTGGCAAGCTTTCTTATTCTATATATATGACCCATGCTGCAATATTATTTTGCGTGACTTCTCTTGGAGTAATACTTGAAAAGATACTTAGTCAAGAGATAGCACCAATGATTGAAACACAAAGATACTTAAATTTTGGGGGAGCTATAGTTAATAATATCTCTATATTTATAACATTAATTACAATCATTTTTATATCACACATCACATATAACTATATTGAACTTAAAGGCTTGTCTTTAAACAAAAAACGATGGCAATGATTACATAATAAACATTATGATTCAGCCATTTATCATTAATAATAAATAAATGTTTTTTATAGTGAGCATAACTAAACTACTTGGCTATACTTTAAGAACTTTCTTCTCCCTTGTAGAACCAAGAAAGTGTTTTAGTTAACGCTAGACTCAATTTAGAGTCATTTTATTGCCCAGAGGTTTTTTATAAACCTCTGGGCAATTTTTTGCGCAGTATAATAACAATTTAGCTTTACCAAAAAACAAGTATTCATAAAGAAGTTATGAGACGCTACGCTTTTAGAGAAGTGATAAATCAGTTAATTGAATAGATCACTTGGTCTCTGCTCGTTTACTACTCATTTACTCCTCATTCACTTCTCTTTGTGCAATTGGTTTTCACTTTAACGTAAACAGGCTAAACACTTTCAAAACCTACCTAGTTACAGTGTTTTTTAAACATCCAGCTAGTTCTAAGCGGTTCAAAGTGAGAGCCAAACTTAAGCGATAGACATAAAATAGGCAAAGCATCAACTTGCTTAGCAACATCAAAAACTTGATAAAATTTATAACCATATTTAACGGCTAAATTTAATTCAGCAACATACAATGCTTTATACTTTGGAGGGAGTTGCTGCCAGTTCATTAGCGCTATTTGAATAATACCAAGCTGCACATCAAGCTTGTACGGCCCGAATTTTTTAGCCTGCTGAATATACTCGTATACGCGCTCTGTCGGCCCTTCTTGATAACTAACTACTTGTGCCAGTGCAATCCACGTTTCTGACCATGTTTGCCTTAACTCTAATGACTTTAATAAATCTTTTTCTGCTTGTTGGTAAACCAAACGCTTATTCGTATTTTGGTCACTAGTTAGGGCTAAATTGAGCATTTTTACATAAGCACTTAACTGCCAGTAATGAGGCTGTGAAGGGTCTTGGCTTGTTGCATATGTAATTGCCCTATCTGCAAGCTCTAGCTCTTCAGGAGTAATTGTACTTTCAGGCTGCTTTAAAATATTAAGTGCATTAAAATACCATGTATTTGCACGCATACTTTGTAAGCTGTGATAACCTATAACTAATGTAATAACTGCAAGTATGGTAATTTGTGTGAGGCGGTTTGCATTTAAATTACTCATTAAACAACGACTCTGTTAAACGCTTAGGGTTAGTAAAAAATAAATCATGTCCATCATTTTGACCGATTAGCTCGCTCACTATTTGCTTAGCTTGACTTAAAATAGGCGGCCTACGCTTAACTGAATGGGCGTCAGATGCAATATAAGTTACTAAACCCTTTTTTAGCATATCTATACTAATATTTTTTGCAGTTTCGCCCCATGCACCTTCAATGCTTGAAGCCGTTAATTGAAACTCACACCCTAATTGCTTTAAACGCTCAATATAAAAAGAATTAGCTTGAATATCGCGATTACGCTCAGGATGAGGAATAATCACCTTTATATTTTGTTTAGCAAGCCAATTTATAAATTTATCGTAGCCTTGGGGTACATGCGAATGCGGGAGTTCTAATAATAAATAATTTACTGAATTAAGCGCACCAATAAACGGGAGTTTATTACCAAGCACTAAGCTCATTAGCTCTACATCAAGCCTAACTTCAGCGGCCACAGCTAGTTTAATACCAATATTATTTACTAATGCCTGTGCTTTTAAACTAGCAAGCTCGCTATACAATTGCGAGGCAAAGTTATTAAATCGCCCAATATGTATATGTGGCGTGGCAACCATATGAGTTATTCCATCATTTTGTGCAATAGTTAATAGTGCTAAAGATTCTTTTAAATCTTTAGCACCATCATCAATGCCTGGCAAAATATGGGAATGAATATCAATCATGGATTTGTATTTAACTATGCATTAGGTTGTTCAGGTTTTTGCGAGTAATCGTAATAATCGTAATAACCATGGCTATGCTCGTCTTTACTTTTACTCATATCTACTTGGTTAAGCACAATACCTGCAACATGGGCTTTGGCTTCAAATAAACGCTCAATACCTGCTTTAATAGGTTTTATGCGCGTAATATCCGACTTAACAACATAAATTACCGAGTCTGTACTTTGCGCAACAACTAACGCATCACTCACAGCTTGTGTAGGTGGCGTATCTATAATTATATGATCGTATTCAGCTTTCAAGCCCTCAATTACTTCACTAAAGCGCGCGTTAGACAACAGCTCTAACGGGTTACTTGGAATTTGGCCGCTAGGCATAATAGTTACGCCTGACTGCACATCAACGTGTACACATTCACTTAGCTGCTCCGTGCCAACAATTAAATTACTTAACCCTGGATGAAATACTGGTATATCAAAGCGCTTTGCAATACTTGGCTTGCGTAGGTCAGCATCAATTAATAATACTTTTCCCATTTGTGCAAGCGACATAGCCAAATTAGCTGAGGTCGTTGTTTTACCTTCACCTGGAACACTTGATGTTACAGCTATTACTTTATGATTACGATCTAACTGAGTTAATAACAAGCTAGTTCTGAACGTACGTACTGATTCAGCAAAACGCCTGTAATTGTCATCAAGATAGGCGTGAATCGGAAAAACACTATTTTTAGGTATTTTAACATGCGGTAATAAGCCAATCATACGTTGAGCAAGCTTGCTTTCAACGTCATTTTTAGTTTTAACAGTGTCGTTAAGGGCGTCAAATATAAAGCTCATTACTACTGCTAAACCAAAACTTGCCACAAAAGCTAAAATAACAATAAGCTTTTTATTTGGTTTTGCTGGTTTGTTTGGGGCATAGGCACGGTCGGTAAAACGTGCAGTTGCAGAGCTAAAATCACTCGTTACTTCGGTCTCTTTTGAGCGAGATAAAAACGTATTAAATATATTTCGATTGGTCTCTACTTCACGCTTTAATTGATTATATTGGGTCTCTTTACGAGTAATATCTTGGTATTCAGCACGAATTTTAACTAGGTCACGCTCAAGCGCACTTACTGTGCGTGTTATACGGTTCAGCTCTTTTTCAATGCCAGTAATAAGACCCTTAATTTGCTTATTTAAATTATTTTTTACAGTAGCAAGCTCAGCTTTAGCTGAGATGATTTTAGGATGTTTAGGCCCATACACTTCACCTAAGTCACTCAATTTACGCTCAACTAGTATCACCTCACGCTTAACATCCTGTATTACTTTATGCGAAGTAATTTCCGGCATGCTGCCTAAAAGCTCTAAGTTATTATTTCCGTACTCACTTATCACACGGTTAATACTTTCAAGGTTGTTTTTTTCATTGCGTGCAACAATTAACTGCTGCGATATCTGTTCAAGCTCTTGCGTGGCAAGCCCTGCTATACCTTCAATATCAACTAATTTTTGCTGTTCTCGGTAAGCTTGTAAGCGAACTTCTGAGTCATCTAGCTGAATTCGCAATTGCGATAAGCGTGTATTTAACCAACTGGAAGCTTGTTGAGTAATCCCCATTTTTGCACGCATTTGGCTATCTATATAAACTTCACCAACGGTGTTCGCTACAAGCGCTGCTAATTTAGGATCGCTCGACTCAAAACTAACTCTAACTAACTGTGTTTTACGAATAGGTGAAACTGTAAGGCGTGATTTAAATGCAGCTAACAAGCCTAGCATTTCAAAATCAGCCTCCTCTTGGGCTGAGGAAACTTTTTCTTCTTTTTTATTTAGAAAAGGGAGTTGTTCTTTTATAGTCGTTTTAAGCTCGCCTAAAACAGAAGGCTTTGCAATAAAATCTGTATGTTCTTTTAAATTAAGCTTAGTAATTACCTCGCGAGCAATACTATCAGACTTAATAACCTCAAACTGAGTAAGGTAGTATTCTTTCTGATTAGAATCTAAACCATATATTTCTTGAAAACTAACTGCCTTAGCCTGCTCAGCCTCAATAAGTAAAGTAGAAGTAGCTATATATTTAGGTACTAAGGTTAAAGCAACCATAATAGTTAGTAATGTAACAACGATCGAAAAACCCAAAATACGCCATTTGGCGCGTTTAATTACATTAAGGTACGCACCTAAATCAATAATTTCTTCATTATTGGTTAGAGTTTCATTTATTTGGTTCATTAGTTACTGCCTTGTAAACTGCTTAAAACAAGCGTTGTTCTATTTTTATGGTATCGCCCGCTGCAATTTGGCTATTTAAATTACCTTTTTGTTGCTGCTGTTTGGTTTGTTCTTTAAATATGTATATTTTATCAATAGAGGCACGCTCAGTTAATCCCCCCGCTAGTGCAATAGCTTGGTTGACTGTCATAGCAGGTTGGTAAGGGTAAGCACCGGGGTCTTTAACTTCACCATGTATATAAAAAGGACGGTACTCAACAACCTGGACATATACATTAGGATTTACTAAATAATCAGGTTTTAAACCTTGTGTTATAACTTGTTCAATCTCAGAGGTATTAAGGCCGGCAAGTTTTACTTTACCTAAAAATGGGTAATTAACTTCCCCACTATTCCCTAAAAGTGCAGTAACCTCTAAGTCGGGTTGACCAAACACTTTTATTTCAACCTTATCGCCTGCACCTAAAATATAACTTTGTGCAGTTTGCGCAAAACAAACGCTGCTTAAAACTAGCAGCGCTAAACTAAAAATAAACTTCATTAATTAGCCTTTAAAGCAAATGTAAAATTAACACCAACAATAACACGATCAAACTCTATTGCGCTTTGAGTAGAATCTTTATCAATAAAATCGACGTAAGTAGATACCATACCAAACTTACTAGCAACGTAGTTTAAACCTAAACGCGCACTTTTCGATTTATCTTTACGACCTACATCTCCAGTGTATTGCTCGTCAGTATAATTAACACCAGCAAGTGAGCTCAAATAATCATTCCAGTTATGAGTCCAATTAACACCGTAAAAACTTTCTTTAATGTAATCGCCTTGTACTAACGGATCTTTAGCCGAGCGACTTGTTGTTAATTGCACTGTAGAATAACTAAGTGGCTGCCAGCTTATACCCGCCTCCCAACTTAAACCGCTAAAGTTTTCACGTTCACTCGAGTCAAAGTCTTTATTTTGGTAACCTAGTTTAAATGAGCCTGAAGTAAGTGCAGTTGCTTCCCACTCCATACCAAGTAGTATTTTTAAATCATCACTATCGCGTGAAATACCATTAGCTTGTAAAAAATCATAATGGTAACTTTCTTGCTTAACTTCTAAAAATGTACGTGTAGATGCTTGGGTATTATAGTAACCAGTTACACCAATTAACGATTTGTCATAATCACGATATTGCGATACTTCTCTAAAATTTTGGTATTTTTTACTAAAAAAACCGCCGCTTAAAGCAACTTGCGCTTTTGAGCTTTGTGCACCGTATTCGTAGCGCGCTATAACATTTTGCTTCTGGTATTTTACAAGCTCATTAACCGCATCACCCAAGCCTTCGGTTAAGCCACTACCACGCGGCTCGTATAGCCAATCTGCATCACCGTTAATATCTAAACGATGTTGACTGGTAAATTCTTTATGTACACCAGCACCAATATTTATTTGGGTAAAGTTATCGGCTGTATCTTTATTGTGTAAAGAACTGCTAGTTCCTAAGTCTAAGCTATAACTATCAGGGCCATCATCAATAGCCGCTTTAACGTTAGGAGTTATAGTCCAAATTAATCGTGACTCTTCATTTTCTGGCGTACTAAAAAAGTTATTGTTACTGCTTATACCCGTTTGTAACGTTGGCGTAATTTCGGCGCCGTCTTTAGTTATAAAACTACCTGGTTTTAAATTAGCAGCAGCAGGTGCTGCAATTCCAACACTTAACATAGCAAAAATAGGGGCTAGTGTTTTAGTATGCATTTGCATTCTTAAATCCTTTAAAAATTGTCATAAAAATAATTTTTATATCAAACCACAGCGACCAGTGCTTAATATAATGTAAGTCAAACTCTACACGTTTTTCCATTTTGTCTAAGGTGTCGGTTTCGCCGCGCCAACCATTAATTTGTGCCCAACCGGTAATACCTGGTTTAGCTTTGTGGCGTAACATATAAAACTCTACCTTTTTACGGTATTCCTCATTATGGGCAACAGCATGAGGCCTTGGCCCTACAATAGACATATCGCCTTTTAAAACATTTATAAATTGAGGTAACTCATCAAGGCTTGTACGGCGTAAAAAACCACCTAAAGGTGTAATGCGCACATCATTTTTTGTAGCTTGTGTAACTACAGCACTGTTTTCTGTAACGCTCATTGAACGAAACTTCCATACCTTAATTTTACGCCCATCAAGCCCGTATCGATCCTGCTTAAAAATCACAGGTCCTTTTGAGGTAAATTTAACAGCAAAGGCAATGGCAATTAAAATAGGCGATATAAGCATTAAAATAATAGATGCTACTATTATATCTTCAGTGCGCTTTATAAATTCTCGTGCGCCTATAAATGGCGATTCAAATACACTTAATGTATCAACATCACCAACATGCTCAATACGAGCATGTATTAAGTTAGATATTAAAAAGTCAGGAATTATATGCACATCAACCGTTGTATCGCCTAACTGCAATAAAATATCGGCAATACGTTTATCTGCCTTCATTGGCAATGCAATATACAACACACCGATTTCACCATTGCGAGCTGCATTAACAGCATCTTGAATACGCCCTGCAACATCGTGCTTAGTCGAGTTTTCAAAGAGTCTCTCTGGTTGCCTGTCATCAAAAAAGCCTAAAAAATTAAAACCAAGTTCATCATTTTTAGTAATTTCATCATATAAATTTACCGCTGACTCTGTAGCACCAACTATTGCAACATTACGTAAATTTAAACCAAGCTTCCTTCTATTTCTTTTAAATACATATACACCTAGGCGCCACATATACAAAAAGGTAATACTCAATAAAAACCATAGGCCTAAGCCAATACGCGAAAGCGACTCGGTAAACTTAAACGCAAACGATATAACAAATAAAACAGAAAATGCAGAAAATAAGGCTCCCCATGCACATAGAACCATGGTTCTAAACTTACCTGCGCGCCAAGAGCGATAAGCCGAGAATATTTCAGCGCAATATAAAAAGCTTAAAGAAACGGTTAAAACCGAAACCATATAAATAGGAGTGAGGTCAAAACTATAGAACAACGCTGAGCATTGAAAAGCTAAAAACAATGCAAAAATATCGAATAATCGATAAAAATTTGCATCAGACGAGCAATTTGGCTTGAAGGTCCTTGAAGATGTCATACTATGTATCCCTATAGATATCTTAAAAGTGAAATAAGCTCCACAAAACTGTGCGGTAATTTTACAACATCATACTAAAGTATTCAACATTAAGGATGGGGTTATATAAAGTAATATTATGCAAAATGTCTTTAAGTAGCGAGGAGTTTACTCAAAACAAACAAATATAAATTTACATAAACTTTAACAAACACTTACAAACCATTCCCAAACAGACGTATCTTATTTTTATTTAAACAAATCTTTAAACCAAGTCCATACCCCAAAAGAGTAATTACTAAATATATCAATACCTAGAGCCGACTTAACTAAATAACTAATAAGCAGTAAAATTGTAATAACAAAAAAACTAAACATAGATATAGTGATTGCCTGCGATATAGCCGCTATTTTTTGCTCTTTTTTACTAAGTTCTCGTCTGTTACGTCCAGCCAGTAAAACAAAGTAATACCTGTATTTAAAAAATTTAATTACACTTCTGCAATCTACTGTATGCTTACCCCATTGCCTTGCGCCTATAGCAACTTTTAGATGAACTAGCTGCTCTTCAGTAAAGCTAGCTTGCACATCACTAGGCATACGATTTAGTAAACTACGGATAGCAGGGTCTACTTTTAATTTAGACAAATGGCAACCTTAAATTAAAAAAGAGTCATGAATAGTTAGGGTAAAGGTTAATAAGTACATTCAATATTTATTAACCTCATTATTAAATTTGTTTTTGACATTTTTAAGTTTTTAGTTTATATAATTTTTAAAAATCTTTTTAACATATAGCGAAATTTTATAGCATTATAGAAACCAGTGAAACTAGTTAATAATGCTATAGATTTTTTCTTTTTTAAATTTGATATAGGAACTTCAAGTCTAGTTATCGCATCTTTTGCTTCGTTGAATAAACTGGGATAATAAGCATCTATAAAGTCAACATAGCACTGCGCGAGTCCCTGTTTTAAATTTAAGTCTAAGTTAGCCTTAACATGCTTATGGTATAAATCATATGTTAGCAATATTGACTTCAAAGCTTCTTCTTTTCGAGAGTATGAGATTGAACCTTCTCCTGTGACTCTATAATATACTGAACTTTCTTCAGTGAAGACTATTTTATTAGCAATCGTCATACAACGACAAAAAAACTCACCATCTTGGTTTTTCAAGACCCTTTCGTCCCAAGGACCAGCTTCCTCAACAACGTTACGATGAACTAACCAAGTTGATGTTTGCCCCATTGAGTTATTATTCCATGAACACTTCAGCCAGTCGATTCCACTCTCGAACCCTCTATCTGTAGCTAAGTTTACCTTTCTTGCATTACTTATTTTGTCCTTAAAACGATAAAGGCTACATGAAGCAACTTCATAATAATTATTCAAATTTAATGATTTTAATTGTGCAGAAATTTTATTAGATGATAAACAATCGTCCGCATCAAGAAACTGAATATAAAGTCCTTTGGACTTTGAAAAACCATAATTCCTAGCGCTAGGCGCACCTGCATTTTCTCTAGTGAAGGCAAATATATTAGAGTGTTTTTTTGAATACTCTAAAGCTATTTCAAAACTTTTGTCGGAAGAGCCATCATCTACAACAATTATTTCAATGTTTTTATATTCTTGGTTAATGCAAGACTCTAACGTTATTGGTAGATATTTATCGGAATTGTAGACAGGTATAATAACTGATACCAATGGTAGACTTGTCATGCTAATCAAAATCCTTAACTTTATAAAACATACTACATTAATCACTTTATTACTAAGCAAGAAACAAATTAAAATGTATAATTAAACCTTAAGCTGGTAAAGCTGGTTTACTCTACCATATCATTATTCTGAATTTATTATGCTTTAATTACTAGGTTCATTCTACTGGCTAGATCTTTATCATAACTAACAGGAAGGAACTTTATATAACCATTCCCTGGCGTAAAAGTTAATTCTCCAAAATATACTTTATCTTGTATATACAGATCCACCCTGACAAAAGAAAAATCTTTAGACAAAAGCTCAACCAATTCAACAGCCTCTTCAAATTTAGAGGGTTTAGGTGCAACTTCGCCTACAGCGTATTCTTCTCTTGATATATTTAACGGCTTCCAGTCTTTTGAGTAGTAATTATGCTTTGTCGCACCATTATGCCTTTCACCTATTACTTGCACGAACTCAATAACACCGTCTATACAGTAAAACTTATAATCTTTTAAATCGCCTTTAGACTCAATATATTCCTCGCATAAGACGACCTGCTCTACACCTTTATACTGTCTTTCTCTGCTAGTTGAATAGAAATCGGACTGAAGCCAATGAGCCATTAATTCCCTAATTTCATTGTTAGAATATTGGCTTTTATCTGTGACGACCAAATTAAAGCCACAACCATTATTTAATTTAATAACAAACTTTACAGGCATCTCCGCTATATCAAAATCGTCGGTCGTCTTGCACACTTTAATCAATTTAGGTAGGTAATCAGCACCAGCTTTTCGATTTACAAAGTCTCTAACTTTGTACTTATCTACATATACAGAATAATCAGAGAGCTTTTTATCCATTTTCCAAGAAAATATTCTATCGCTAAATGTTTCAATCCTATTTTTTGAAAATACTCGACCAGTATATTTATAATATTCATATCTAATGTAGAGTGAAGTTGGTAACAGCGGCCTAATAGATGATTTAATAAACTCATAATAATCTGTTAAATTTCTCATTTTAAGCTTCCCCCTCGCACCTTAATTTCTAATGCATTCTTCGTAACATAATAGTAAGCCTCATTTCTAATAAGATGCATAGCTGCAAGCTCTCTGCTAAAAGCTTTAGGACGGCCTAATATTTTATTCAAAAGCTCCCTGATAGTCCCTTTAACTGTTGTATCTATTGGAAAGTCGGTTACAGCACAGACCAATTGCTTTTTAAATTTATTGTAAGCTTCTATGACCATCATCTCGTGTTCTTGGAAGTAGTTCTCATTTAATAGTTTGCAAAGATAAGCCAGATCGATTTTTTGATTTTCTCTTGCTACATCAACTAAGCCATTTGAAGTATAGTGGTAAACTGGTTCAAAACTTATAGGTACATTCTTCTCAATCTTTAATAGTACGGCAAACGATTGATTCTCCGAGTTGGCAGAACGGCCACCATCAAAATAGAAATTCCCTAAGCTATAAAAAATCAAGCTAGACCCATACTCTTCTATTCCTTGAGGAACATGAGGATGAGAACATATGATAGCATCCGCCCCTAAATCACAAAAATGCCTATAGCGCGTTCTCCATTCCTGCAAAGGAATTGAATAATTCTCTAAGCCAGCATGAGCAAAAACTAAAACAAAGTCACACATAACTTTCAAGTCTAAAATAGTTTGGTCTATTACTGGACTATTAACCCACGCAAAACCAGCTTCTGTAACTCTATCAAAATCGTTAATTACACCAAACTGAGCCTCACAAGCATTGATTATCCCAATTTTCATCCCGCCTAACTTTTTTATTAATGGAGCATAGGCTGACTCTTTATCGAGACCAGCTCCAATGGTTTCAAGGCCACATTTATGGGCTAAGTTGATTGTTGCATCTAAACCTTCATAGCCATAATCAAAAATATGGTTATTTGCTAGGAGAGCTAAATCAAACCCCTGCCCCTTCAACCCCTCTAAAGTTTTTGGTCTTTGAGCATGATGAGGGCCACTTTTTAGTTGAGGAGTACCAACCCCCTGGATAGGAGCTTCAAAATTAAAAACCGAGTAATCTGCAGCCTTTACTATTTCTTCCAGCTCAGGTGAAAGTAAAGAGCAATTAACATTATTGTAATTAACAATATCTCCGCAAGCGAAAATTTTAATCATTTAAATATCTCCCTATATTAAATTTACGGCTTTTACATAAAACAATAGTAATAATTGCTATATTGATTACTGCTCCTGCTATACTAAAAAGCATTACAGAAATTACATCACTTTTAAAAACAAAATAACCTACTAATAGGGCAATTATACGAAGAAATACTGTAAAAAAAGTAAAAAACAAATAAAACCCTTGGATTTCTAATATTGGAATAGCTTTATTACTAGGTGGATTCATAAACATGAAGTAAATCCACACAGATAACCACCTTGCATATTCACCAGCCAATACCCACTCTTCTCCAAAAACAAATCCAAATAACCAAGGACCAAATAGTATAACCGACATAAATGGTAAGAACCCTAGAGCAGCCAAAGCGAAAGTTGCTTTCTTTATCAATTGATAAAGATTTTCGTTATTGTGAGCAGCTTCAGTTATTCGAGGATAAAACACATCGCCAACGGCTTTACCCACTAACGTTGACGGTATAGCCATTACTGTTTTAGCCAATGTATAAAACCCAGCAGATGCAGGACCAAAAAAACTAGCTAACATAAGTATCGGTAAACTTTGTGAAAGTGCATTTATAAACTGTTGCGGGGCTCTATAAAGTGGAAAATCCCTATAAATTAACGCAACTTCTTTTACGCGCTTAAAGTATATTTTTTTGTATGCAATCCTATCATTAGGAACTGTTGTTTTATAGGAACAAATCCATAATTGAAACGCATAAAGAGCATTTCCTAAAGTAGCAAGTATCACTAGAATTAATCCTAGTGGGGAAAAGTATCCAATTCCGACTTTACTGCTATTTAAAATTAGCGATTGACTTACAGCTACTCTTGCCAATACTTTAAACTGCTTTTTCCTAATTAGCCATTGCTGCATAACTTGCTCCGCAGCTGCAAAAAATAAAGCAAATGGGACCAATATAAGATAGTTTTCTATAGCCCCAACATTTAATAAATCTGCTATATCATTACTAAATAAAATTATGCTTACTAAGATTATTGTAGACACAAGCATTGATATATAGATACTCAACTTTGCTATTGCTCTGGCGTCATCATCATTTTTTGGTAAAACTATAGCTATTGGATAAGCAAGTGCTGCAATTGGTACAAGAATAGCAAGAACTGCAGTAAATGTTCCTAATAGTCCAAATGCTTCAGCACCATAAAATCGAGTTATAATAGGAGCAAAAAGCATAGTGAGTAACTGAGCACCAGCTGCCCCAGAAACAACCATTATTACGCTACGAACAAAAGAATTTGTCGCAAACTTCTTATACATTATGTATTCCTTCAATCTTCAAAGTGATTCCTTTTATTTGAATTAATAAATTTACTTTATGTATTTATTAGTGAGTGAGTTTAAAATAAAATAACTCACTATGCATTAAACTATAAAAATACAACTAGCTAACTTACATAATTATTTTAATCTTTATTATTTAGGCTGTAGAACATAGCTATAAATCATTCTAAATATTTTATTAATAGACGTTACACCTAAAAATCAGTAACTCAATCAATTTAAGATATTAACTTCAACCACAATCAATTAAATGAAAATTATATTCTAAATTAAATCCGCAAATATATTATTAATAAAAAAACTACTATGTGTATTTACTAACCCGGCCTTTACTGAACAGACCATAAAAAAAACCAACTCCGTGAGATAAATCACATAAGGAGTTCAATAACGAGCTCTTAGACGAGATTAAATGGTAAGGCAATAAACACAATCCTTTAGTCAAATATAGTAAACCTTTTATTATACAAGCTATGTGGTTTCCAAAAGGGGTCCTGACTGCAGACTCAATCATAAAACCTGTTGCGCCAATTCTAAAAGTTCTCCGCATGGCCCACGAAACTGACAAACGACTACTTGCAATATATTCGCTTACAACAGAACTTTCACTCCATATAATCTTGCCACCTAATTTATTAACCCTTAAAAACAGCTCTTTATCCTCTCCGCCATTGATAAGTTCCGGATTAAATCTCAAGTTATTAACATTCATAAAATCTACATCTATTAGTACATTGTTAGTAGCTGACCATTTTATTTCTGCCCCATCAGCTAATTTTCGCTCTTGGTATACAGTAGCGTTACAATAAAATGAATTTGTCCCCTCAGGAAATATTGCTAACTGAGGGCCAGAGGCAACATTATAATATTTATTAGCATTAACCAGTGTTTCTATCCAGCTTTGGGAAGCAAAGGCATCATCGTCAATAAAAGCCAAATAGGTATAGCCTCCCTGTATTGCATATTTTAGAGCTGCATTTCTTGCACTTGGAATACCCTGCAGTGGCTCTAACAAATGATTTACTCTTTTATCACCATTGTAATAGCTGCTGATTATTTTCTGAACTTGCCCATCAGGTTGTTGGTTATTCTCTACAACTAATATTTCTATTTGATAGCCATTTATATTAGTTAACGCCTGCAAGCTTTCTAAACACTTGCTAAACGTATTATTCCGAGTACCAGTTGTTAAAGTTGTAACAATAATTTTATTCATGGGTATTTACTCTTCTATATTTTTAAGTAATTATTGATATAAGTTTAAAAACTTCAGGACCTTTTATCTAAAACTATTAATATTAATTACTCGTAACAAATATTAAACTCAAAAAGTAGCGAGGATCAAATTCGTTATATAACTACATTATCAAGCAAAATAAATTCTTTATGAAAATTATTAAACTATCCTAGTATTTAAATTTTCACATTAACCAAATAACTTATATCCATTAACTTATCAAACAATCAATTTGACTATTAACTTTATCTACTATCCGCAATGTAGACTTATAATAAAGACAAAATAGTTACTCTGTTCTACTGTTCCTTAAACACCTAAACTAATTTACTACTCATATACCCTCACATAATCAATCAAAAACTGTTGCGGAAAAAGCGTGTTATCAATTCCTTCTTTTCCTCCCCAGCCCCCACCTATAGCTAAGTTAACAATAAGATACATTGGTTGATTAAAGGGCCAAGAAGAAACTGAATTATCTTCTTTTTGATAGCTAAAGTGTAGTGTATTGTCGACATAGAAATCGATACGTTTGTTAGTCCGTTCGACACTATATATATGAAACTCATTTGAGAGGTCATCAACTACTAAAGAAGCATTAAGCGCATTGCCTTTATTGTGATTACGTGCATTAGTATGAATAGCTGAATGGACTTTATTTGGGTCAAAACCAACATATTCCATAATATCAATTTCACCTGACATAGGCCAACCTACTTCTTTAATGTTACTGCCTAACAGCCAAATAGCAGGCCATACTCCTCGCCCTTGTGGCAGTTTTGCCCTAACTTCAATACGGCCATTTCCAAACCCTAGTATGTGCTCTGTGGTTAAACTTGCTGATGTGTAACTATCTTTAGGTTGCTCATCAAATAAGTATTGCCATAGATTTTCTGGTTTTTTAGAAGGTTGATAATGCGACTCTATAATTAAAAATCCATTTTCTATTCGGCTATTTTCGCTATTTCCTACCTGATAGTGCTGCGATTCACCATTTCGTACATATCCCTTTTCGTAATGCCACTTGTTTGGGTTGGGTAATCCGTCAATATCAAACTCATCACTCCAAATTAACTCTCTCGCTCCTGCATTTACGCTGTGTAAAACAAACATGGATATTATGAAAATATTATTTAAACGAAAAATATTATACATGTATTAATACAACTCAATATTTTTAACGCCAGTTAATTTAGTCATAACACCAAAGTGAAAACACGCTCTTAAAAACCAGCTATACCTTCTACTGGCGTGTAAACAAAATAATAAAGACATTAAAGAACAAAACATAACCTTTGCTAATGACTTACACATTAGCTTTACTACAGACAAGCGCCCCGTAGTAGGTGTAAATTTAGTAGGTGCATATGTTTGCCCCATCCTAAATCTGCGCTTTGCTAACCAATTTAAACTCGCTCTACCATTTGTAACTGGCTCACACACAATAGCGTTTTCTGCATACTTTAACTTAGCCCCCTTTTTGAAAACTCGTGAGAAGTAGTCTGTATCTTCACCACCACTTTTGCCAAGTGCTATATCAAATGTTTCATTTTTAAGGTGATCAGATTCTAAATTTAGTAATGTGTTACATGTATAACCCGTCTCGATTACGCCATTTACAAATACGGGTTTAGTAGAATGAAGATCGCATTGCACTATCCATTTAGGCGCATCAATTGGGTAGATTGACTCTACAGGCCCTAACACTACTTCTGCATTCTCATTAACAGCTGTCAAATATAATTCATAAAGCCATTTATTAGATACTGTTTCATCATCATCAATAAAAGCGAGCCATTTTGTTTTACAATTAGCTAAACACGCATTTCTTGCTATTGATATATTACGTGAGGGTGCATGAACATATGTCAGCATTAAACCTAAATCGCTTGCTGTTTTTTCTATATTTGGTCGAGCAGTTGGCTCAACATCGTTATCTGCAACAACTACTCTTATTTGCATATCCTCTGGTAGTATTTGTTCAGCAATAGAAATTAGCGTTTGCTTTATCTCTAGCCTTTTGTATGTACAAATAGCAATAGTAATTTCAACCATTATGATTTACCCATCGCTGAATTAAGAGCACTTTTTAGCAATTTATTACAAAACCCCATAGACCAACCATAATGCATAGTTGCAGCAATAAGTCCTGATAGTAGATTAGTTAATGAACGGCTCTTTAAAGCAAGTAATGTTCCATAACCTAAGCATATACTTAGCCAACCGATAAAAGGAAAAGTAAACACCCAGCTAATTGAAGCTAGTAAACACATTAACAAGCATGGAAATACTGATAATGGTATTAATTGTCGTATTTTGGGAATTTGCTTGTGTTTAAGTGCATTACTCGCCCGCCCTACACCATAGCGGTAGTATTGAACGAAAAGAGCCTTAAGAGTGCTGCGAGGGTAATATTTCATTTTTGTTTTGCCAGTTAACCAAATTTTGTACCCTGCAGCAGTTAGCCTAAAATCAAGCTCTGCATCTTCGTTAGCTACAAATGATTCATCATAGCCACCCACTTTTTCAAAAGCCTCTATACTCATTAACGCATGATGCCCATGTATAACCCATTCGCCATCACTGTTATTTCGATGGGCGGATCCACCATTCCCTAGTTTAGAGTTTTGAGCACATGCAGCTGCTTTTTGAAATCCATTTTCACCAAATGTATCCATGCTTATGACTATTGAGTCAGCCTTTAAATTTAATACTTCTTGATAAAGCGTTTTTAAAAAGTCATCCGGATATTCACCATGTGCATCTACTCTTATAAAATATTTAAATCCGTAGCCATATTCTTTTACAGCTAGGTTAATGCCTGCACTTTGAATTTTTTTATGATTATTAATTAGTTTTATATTTGGATAGTTCTTACTGTATTGCTTAACAATCTCTATTGTTTTATCAGTACTACCACCGTCAGCTACAACTATAAGTTTTGGTGACTCGCTGGTTAACTGATCTAACAATTTACCTATGTGTGCTGCTTCATTTAAACAGGGTATCACCACTAGGATATTTAGCTTACTCACTTAAAGCTCCCGTTAGTTTCTTTGTTCCATAGTGAGAGAGCATTTTGAAGGCCTTTATCGAATAGCAATCCTTCATCTTCAAGCCATTGAGGATATACATCTGTTGAATTGATTAACTTTAGAATTCGTTCTGGGTGAATTCCAATGTCTAAAAAGTTAATAGCTTTTAATAATGACGCTCCAGCCAGCATAACACTCTTTGGAAATAACATTGTTTTCGCTTTAGGGAAGTGTTCCTGTTGAAAGGCACATACTATATCCTCTAAAGTATAGCGATTCGCATAAGCGCCATTAAATAAAATATAACTAGCACCTTTATTACGCGCATGCTCTATTGAATATAGTAAATCATTAACATAAATACATGACTTAATTGTGTCTTTTCTTCCTGGGTAAATAAAGAAGCCCTTATTTAATAAACCTGCTAAGCGAGTAAAATTCCCCCCCTCCCCTGGTCCAAAAACAACTGCTGGCCTAACGACTATCAATTTTGAACTTTTATTACGCTGGTGCCATGCTCGGTGAATTTGCTCTGCCATCATTTTAGAAAAACCGTACGAAGAGACTGGTGTTGGTAATGATGCTTCAGTTTTTCTTTGCTCGCTTGGACCATATACAGATATAGAGCTCGTAAATATAATTTCTTTTATCTCATTAGCCTCGGCGAACTTTGTAACCTCATTAGCACCTAAAATATTAGTTTCGTAGTATTCATGATGTTCATGACCAGGCGTAGTATGTATCGCTGCAAAATTATAAATAGTGCTAATACTGCTATTATTAAGTGCGAGCGTACTTAAATTTCTAACATCTGCAGTTACATAATTAACCCCATCAACATTTACTCGTGGTGGTTTTATATCGACTGATATTATTGGCGATATATTACTTGCAACTAGTTTATTAATAAGGTGCGAGCCAATAAAGCCAGAACCACCAAACACTATAACTCCGCTCATACTTTCAACCTTAATTTTATAGACTTTAATTGATTTATTTGATTTAGGTAAATCCAAGCTGCACATATTAAAAATTGTGAAATTGTAAATTGTGAAAACCAAGTTGCTTCTAAAAATGTTTGTAAAAACATATATATAAACACCATAAGTGAAAATCCTTCTTTATTCCCAAGCTCTAACTTTTTGTTGGCCAACAAACGAATGAACTTCCCTAGTACTAAAAGAAAAACAAAACCTCCTAACAAACCTAACTCAACTGATATATCAATGTACATATTATGGAAATGAAAACCACCACCAGACTTTACATGAACATACTCCCAGATGTCCTCAGCCATTGGATTACCAATATAAAAGACACTTTTATACCCCAAACCCAATATCGGCCGCTCTATAATGCTCTCCACTCCTCTGGACCATATATATGTACGCCCTGTCAACGTAGGATCTTTACCAAGATCATACATAACATTATCAAATGTGCTAGTATTCCCTATAACTATCAACCCAAAAATTAATATCAAAAAGCTTATTACTATAAGCCAATTAAACTGACATTTTACTAACTTCGGTAAGTTTATTTTTTGATAATAAATATAAAGTACAGCTAAAACCAAAACTAACATTGTAGTTACTATTGATCCTAGGCTCTTACTTTTTAATAAAACTGAAAACGATAAAATAACCAGCGCTAATCCACAAAGTTTGATTTTTTTATTGAGGTTGTAATTTCTATAAATAGTAACCCCGACAAAAACACTAAAAGCAGCATTCATCGATAAGTAGTTTTTACTATCAAATATACCTATTAAACTGTACTCTCCAGTCAATCCATTTAAAGCGTATCTATCTGAAGTGAAGCATAAAAACATGATTATAAAGAAGCAAAAACCGGCTGTTTTGATGAAAAAATCAAAGCGCACCACTGCAGCGGTAATCATTGCAAACACTGTGGTCAATAATAATTGAATCCCGCCTCTCAACGTTAAAAGTGGGATATCTGACCAAATGCTTGATACAATAGCTAATAAAGGTATTGCTAAAAGAAGCTTATTTTTTTTAAATAAATCTAATAATTTATTTTGATAAAGAAAACAGATTAATACGCCACTAATCAAAAAGCTCAATGCAGCAATAGTTCCTAGTAAAACATTAAATAATATACCCATAAAAGATACTAACAATAAAATATTAACTACCTTTTGCTTACTTATTTTAAGCATTTAATTTCACCGCATTTTGAGTCATGTAATTAACCTTTATATATTAATCAACCATAAAAATAAGAAGTATAATCGCTTCATATCTAAAACTTGAAATTAAATTAATGTAAAATTAACCAGGTATAGTATTACGCCTTCTCTTTTCACCTAAAAAGAGCATGGACATCAAAGAATGCTTTTTCAGAATGGAGTTCAGCAGCATAGGTCCAACCAAACCAAATACTAAGCCGGTTAAAACATTAAATAAAGTATTATCTACCCCAATGTAATTTAGAATGACGCGTGACAAAACTAGAAAATATAGGTGGTACAAATATATAGTGAATGAAAAACCACCTATAAAAGCAAGAGCTTTAACTTTAATCTTACTGAAGTAAAATAATGAACACCCAAAAAAACCAACAAGTAAACCAAATATACTGATCCTACCGAAGTTATTACCTTCTTGAATACGTAAATACTTAAATACTAATAAGCAAATAAATACAAAAGTTAACCCTCCGATTAAAGCTAGGTTAACTTTCTCGTTGTGTGTTTCGTGCGAAGCTAATAATGTACCCAGGGCGAAATATGGAAGTAGAAAGAAGAAGCCTGATAAAGAGAAAAAAGTAATGTCTTCCGGCAAAAACATAGACAACACAGTTCCTATTACAAATAGTAATAAATACGTTGTTTTTAATGTTAGCTGCAAAAATGATATTGCCCCATACAGAAAAAATATTAAAAACATTGCTTGTAGAAACCAAAAGTGAAATTTAGACTCCCAGAAAACAGAGATGTAATATAAATAACTATTAACCTCTACTGTTTGATTTGCCACAGATGCATTAGCTTGAATAATTAAATAAAGAGGTCCGAGTATAATTAATGGAACTAAAAGGCGAAAAAACTTACCCTTCATAAGTATATTAAATTGACTTGGTTTAATCCCCCTAAAGGAAAATATTATACCGCTTAAAAAAGCAAATAAAGGCATCCTGAAATTCTCAAGCATTGTATTAAACAAAAAATAGATATTTCCTTCAGGAAGTCTTAAGCCTGCAACAACAGGCATACCTACTAAGTGGTTAAGCACAAGTAAAAAACATGCCAATCCTCTCAACGTCTCCAGACTTTGAACTTTGTTTCCCTGCACTTTCATCCCTAAATACTTTTATTCAAAAAAATACATTAACTAGGCTATTTTATAACATTAAGTTCTTAGCTAACCTTGTAAATTCTTCACCCATATGACTTGACTGCATAGCATATTCAACATTGGCAAGCATATAACCTAATTTAGAACCACAATCATGCGACTTCCCTTTTAGGTGGTAGGCTTCAAGCGTTTCTAGGTGGCGCAATTGTAATAAGGCATCAGTAAGTTGTATTTCACCGCCTGCCCCAGGTGGTGTGTATTCAAGTAAATCCCAAATTGCTGTAGATACAACATAACGCCCTGTAATAGCTAAATTACTCGGTGCTTCATCGTTATTTGGTTTTTCGACCATGTTTTTAATTGCAGCATTTTCGCCGGCATTTATTTTTTTACCGGCTAAATCAACCACACCATACTGATGCACTTGGTCTTGCGGTACGGGCTCTACCATAACTTGGTTGTAGCCCGTTTTGTCGAATCGGTCGATCATTTGGCTTAAATTGTCAGTTTTTGAATTTGATTTATATTTATCAATAATTACGTCAGGTAACATTACTGCAAATGGGTTATTACCAACAATTGGGCGCGCTGCTAAAACAGCATGGCCTAAGCCTAGTGGTGCCGATTGGCGAACCGAAATTACGGTTACATCTTTTGGCACTATTGAGCGAACCTCTTCTAGCAGGCTACGTTTTACGCGTGCCTCTAGTGTGGCTTCTAGCTCAAAGCTTGTATCAAAGTGGTTTTCAATTGAGTTTTTTGAAGCATGTGTAACAAGCACGATTTCTTTAATGCCAGCTGCTACAGCTTCGTTAACTACGTATTGAATTAAAGGTTTATCTACCAGAGGAAGCATTTCTTTAGGGATGGCTTTTGTGGCTGGCAACATACGCGTACCAAGGCCAGCTACAGGTAATACTGCTTTTAAAACTTTCACTTTAATTCCTTTCATTATTTTTGTTAAACAACAAAAAAAGGAACTGCAAAGCTAAAATTCCTTTTCGAGCGTTTCACATGCCGTGTGAGCTTGCTATTATACACAACACAATAATGCACTCAATAATTAAAGAGTACTTTTTGATTGTTTTTTTGTTAATTTTATGTTGCACCAAAAGTAAACTGCATTGCACTAACATAGTGCCTAATACTTTTTGATGGCCTACCCTTTTAAAGCTACCAATACTATACTAGGCTTGTTTTGTTATCAGGGGACACAGACTTAAGGAACATTTGTGCGTTTAGGGTTTTACATTTTATTATTAGTGTCTTTTTTTGTATGCGCACAAAATACGCTTTTGTATTTACGCAATAGCGATATAATTGCGCGCGCTCAAAAACAGTATGGTGATGAAGGGCATAAACGTATAAAAAATTGGCTAAGTTTTATAGATGAGTCAACTGATAAAAGTGAATGGCAAAAAATCCATTTAGTGAATGACTTTTTTAATAAACACATTAAATACAAAACCGATGATGAGCTTTGGCACCAAAAAGATTATTGGGCCACCCCACTTGAGAGTTTAGGCGTTGGTATGGGTGATTGTGAAGACTACGTAATTGCCAAATACTTTACGTTAATAGCACTGGGCGTACCCGAAGATAAAGTACGTTTAATGTATGTACGTCAAAAAACAGTTAATCAACCTCATATGGTACTTATTTATATTGAAACTCCTGATCAAATCCCCTTTGTTTTAGGCAATTTTAACACTAAACTACTACCCGCTAATAAGCGCCCTGACTTAACACCTATCTATAGTTTTAATGGCCAAGGTTTATGGTTAGCCAAATCAAAAGGGTTAGGTAATAAAGTAAAAAATAGCCGTGGTGTTTCTGCCTGGAACACCATGTTAGAGCGAATTGAACAAGGTGAGCTTGCGCCCGCCAAAAGTGATAAAGGAACACCGAGTTATGTCTCGACTTTTTAAAAATGGATTAAGTTTAAAAACCCAAGTATATGGCCTTATTATATTGATTTCGGTACTTTCTTTTTTTGTACGCGTAATTACTGACGTTGATACCACTCGCCAATACTTACAAACGCAAATGGGTAGCCACGCGCAAGATACAGCAACAAGCTTAGGGCTTTCTATATCGCCTTACCTTGAAGAAGACAGTTTAATGATTGCCCAAACCATGGCAACCGCTATTTTCGACTCCGGCTATTACAAACAAATAAAATTTACTAACGCCGAGAATAAAATAGTTTTTGACCTAACAAGCCCAAAACGCGTTGAATCTGTACCTAATTGGTTTATTACAGCAGTAATGCTTGAAGCCCCTACTATGCAATCAGAATTAAACAATGGCTGGATTATGGCTGGAGTGCTTGAAGTAACAAGCCATGTTGGGCAATCGTATTTAACGCTATGGGAACATACTAAACGCAGCTTTTATGGTTCTTTATTATTATTGGTAGCGTCGCTTGCAGTAGCATATTTAATACTACGTGCGGTGTTTAAACCTTTAAAAGCAGTAGAAAACCAAGCACACTTGGTTACACGTAAACGCTTTACATTAAACGACGAAATACCAGTTGCACGCGAGCTACGTACTGTAACTACAGCCATTAATAATATGGTAATGAACCTTCAAAGCACCTTTGACTCTTTAACAAAGCAAACACAAACACTTACCGATGAAGTATATGTAGACTCACTTACAGGGCTGGGTAACCGCCGTTCGTTTGAGAACCACTTTAACTCAGTGGTTGACACCATTACTAGCGACACTCCAATCACTGCCATGATGGTTACTCTCCCCTCACTTGCTAATATTAACCAAACTGTAAGTTACCAAGATGGTGACGAGCACGTACATGATGTAAGCGTTACTTTGCAAAATGTGTTTGGTGCTTTAACTAATTCTAAAATATTTAGACTTAACGGTAGTACTTTTATTGCTTTAGTCCCATTAGATATGCAATTTTTAAATAGAACGCGCCTCGATATAAATGATGCTTTTAGTAAAAAGAAAAACAGCTTACACGTGAATGGTTTTGCTAACTTAGCATTAGTAAATGTTGATAAAGGCTCATCTATCGGGGGTGTACTTTCAGCCCTTGATACCGGCTGCACCATTGGCGATTCGGCTGTAAATAAAGTAGATAAAGATACTTTGTTTAGTGTTAAAGAGTGGCGTTCGCTTATTCAGTCAATTATTGCTACTGGTGAAGTTAGTTTTTCGGTGCAGCCAGTTAAACGCACTAACTCACAAAACAAGCAGTGCTACTTTGAAGTGTTTGCTCATTTTACGCATGAAGGCGAAAAGGTTAATAATGGCCATTTGTTTGCTATGGCCGAAAAGCTTAACTTAACCGAAGAGTTAGACAAAAAAATAATTCGCAACTTTGTAAACGTTAAAGAGCAACACCCAGACGATACATTTGCGTTAAATATTAGTAAGGCTTCGTTGTATTCAACTGACTTTATTGAATGGCTTACTCTTTATGCACACACTAAACCAATTATTAAAACAAACTTGATTTTTGAATTGCATGAAATTAGCTTACTTTACAACGTACATGTTGCCTCTTTACATATAGATACAATAAAAGATATTGGCATAAATGTGTGTGTTGAACACTTTGGTACTAGTTTAACCTCGTTTAGATACTTACAAGGGTTAGACATTGAATATATAAAAATAGATGGTAGCTATATTCAAGACTTATTAGATAACACTCAAAGCCAATTTTTTATTCAAACAGTTAATAATATTTGTCATGGCTTTGGTATTAAAGTTTTAGCTTGTTTGATTGAAAAACCTGAAACTTTAAAGGTACTTGAAAGTTTAGGTTGCGATGGCGTGCAGGGTAATTTAATAATGCCGCCAACCAAAATAATAAAAACTAGTGATAATGGCGTAAATAAAGAGTTTACTTTTTGCACCGATGCGCTAAAATTTTGTAATTAATACTCTACCAAGGGACAAGAGATGAAATCATTTATATTAGCCGGCTTAATAGCAGGTGCATCTTCACTTACAGTTTTACCAAGTTATGCACAAACGGATACTGATGCAGTAGTACAAACTGAAGGCATGACTAATTTAGTCAACGTTTTAAATAGCGCAACTGCTGAAACAGCTCCAGATCAGCTAAAGGCCGACTTAGTAGCTGCTATTAACGGCGTTTGTACAAATTGTACTGCTGCTCAAGTTGATTCTATGATGACTGTAGTTGTAGACGCAATTGGAGCCGATAGCCCACTTATTGCTGATTTTTTAGCTGCACTTGTAGCTGCTGGCGTTGACAGCGATACTGTTACACTTGCTGCTATTACAGCTGGCGTTGATGCCACTGTTGCCTCTGAAGCAACAGCAGCTGGCCCAGGTGGCGCACCAGCTCCTGCTGCTCCGGTAATTGTTACTTTACCAACAACTGCAGTACCGCAAGGTGCAGGCGGCACAGGTGGTGATGCAGGTATATCTGAAGTCGGTAACTAACCGTTAATAAAATAATTAAAACGCAGCCTTTTGGCTGCGTTTTACTTTATATGGCTTATTTTTTTAGTCCTTCTTTTAGGCTCTTAGTTTAGAGAACCCTGTGAATCGTTTTATATTTTTTTTACTCTGTGCAATTTTATTTTTGCTGCCCTTACCATTAGGTAGTTACCGCCCTTGGGCAATTTTAGCAATGGGGATATTAATTAGTGCTACCTTTTTCATCCATTTAGTTTTCAGCAGTATTAATAACAAGCACCATTTATACCCTCCGTTATATTCTTGGCCCTTATTTACTGTACTCGGTATAGTTGCGGGCGTATGCGCAGTACAAATATTTACCGTAAGTGTTGACCCGTTTCAAACTAAACAAATGCTTATTAAAACAAGTTTTATGATTTTATTTTGTTGGCTATTATTTATTTATTGTAATACTGAAAAGCGTATTAAAAATTTAATATATGCAATTATAAGTGCTGGTGTGTTTCAGGCTTTATATGCTACTTATTTAAATTTATCGCCTGATATTATTAGCCCACTATTTGGTTATAAGCATACCGACCGTGCTATTGGTACATTTACTTACTCTAATTTTTTGGCTAACTTTTTAGCTTTATGCTTATGTTTGGGTATTGGTGTTTTAGTTAGCGAATTAAAACGCTCTAATAGCGATTACAAACAAACATTAAAACAAACGTTTAGGGCTTGGGCCGAAATACTTCTAAGCTCGAAAATAATTTTACGTATTTCGTTAATTATTATTATTGTTGCGTTAATTTTAACGCGTAGCCGTATGGGTAACTCGGCATTTTTTATTGCATTAATGGTTGTTAGCTTACTCGCGTTTTTTATTTACAGGCAAAAACCTAAAGCGTTTAAACTACTTATAGTTAGTTTTTTTATAATCGATTTAATTATTATCGGCGCTATATTCGATGTAGAAAAAGTTAAACAGCGTATAAGCGAAACCAGTATTTCATCAGAAACCCGCGACGAAGTTGTACGTGATTCAATACCGCTCATTTTAGATAAACCTTTATTGGGCTCTGGTGGTGGTACATTTTATACTGCGTTTCCGGCGTATCAGTCTGAGCCTTATTCTGGTTATTACGATAATGCCCATAACGATTACGTACAGTTTGCAGTAGAGCTGGGTATACCCACTACAGCCGCACTGGGCTCACTTATACTTTATTGTTTATGGCTATGTATAGCGACTATGCGAAAGCGTAAAACAGCGCTGTTTCAGGGCGTTGCTTTTGGCTGTGCCATTGCAATTATAGATATGCTGCTGCATTCGTTGGTAGATTACTCTTTACAAGCTGGTGCAAACTCAATGTTGTTTATGACTATTTTATGCTTGGCAATATTGAGTAGTAAGTTACCTGCGTCTAAACGAAGCCGAAAAGAGCATGGTTAAATACAAAGCCAAGTAATTACCTAATATAGAGTGGTTAGAAGCTGCGCTTCTCACGCGAGCAAGTTCAGCCTCTACCGTCAAGGTTAAATTTACGGTTAACTTGTTAGCGTGACAAGCAAAGCCTTTAATAAGAGATTTATTCACTAAGAGGTTAAGAGGCGCTACGCTTTTAGAGGAAGTAATAAAGCAGAAACTATACTCTGAATAGCATTATTTTTTCTCATTTACTCCTCTTTCGCTTCTCTTTGTGCAAATAGATCTTTAGCTGGTTTTTAAATAAATTGAATAATTTTAAGCATTGCTTTGTAACAGCAGCGCCTGTAATTAGTGATTTTTTCACTAAGAGGTTAAGAGGCGCTACGCTTTTAGAGGAAGTAATAAAACCAAAAATATACCCTGAATGGCATTCTGCTTTCTCATTTACTCCTCTTTCGCTTCTCTTTGTGAAAATAGATCTTTAGCTGGTTTTTACTGTAACAGCAGCGCATTTAATTAGTAACTTTTTCACTAAGAGGGTATGAGGCGCTGCGCTTTTGGAGGAAGTAATAAAACCGAAAATATATCCTGAATAGCATTATGTTTTCTCATTTACTCCTCTTTCGTTTCTCTTTGTGCAAATAGATCTTTAATTTATTTAATTATTGATTAAGAATTACTGTTCTTCTAAATCAAACTCAGTTAAATGTCCTTCACCGTGTATAAGTTGATATCGGGCTAAATTCCCCTGCTCTAGTGTTATTAAACTAATAGCGGAGTCGCTTACTAAGTATTTTTGCCCTTTACCTATGGTTTGGTGTTTATCTACTTCCATGTGCCAGCGTTTGGTAAAAAAGTTTAAAGGGCTTTTTGGGCCGTATAGAATTGAATCTAGTTTATCGAGTATGTTTATTAATTTACGCGGGAACTCGTTTTTAATACCGCTGGCGGTAAGTTGCCAAATTCGATTGGGATGATCGCCAAAACGCTTTTGCACCGAAAAGCAAAATGAGTAATGTACGTCTCCCGATAAAATAAGGGTTTCGTTTGGGGTGTCAGTACGTCTAAAGGTATCGAGTAGCTTTTTGGCTGAGCCTTCGTGCGCCATCCAGTTTTCTACGTCAACCATGAGCGGTTGGCCGCATATGTTAAACATGGCTTGAATGGCTTCTATTGATTTAACACCAAATACAGGGGCTGGCGATACAATAATAACCTGATCGTGGCTTAGTAGGCTTTCTTCAAGCTCTGTTAAACGCTCCCAATCAAGTAGGCCTGAAGGCTCGTTAAAGTTTTGCTCATTTCGCCAACGGTGCGTACGTGTATCTAGCACCACTACTTTTGGGGTTGTAGTTAATTCGTAATGCCAAAAACTAAAATCGTTTAGTGGCTTATCAAATGCTTTAAACTGCCATAAATTATTAGAAGTACGGCTTTGCTTAAAAGGTGTAAGTAACTCGCCTGTTTTATTTAGTGCATCGTTCCCCATTCCCTGAAAAAGCCAATAACTAATTAAGCCGTTATTAATGATTCGCTTACTACTTGGGTTTTCATTTATAGCTTGCTCCCACCCAGCGGTGAGATTCCAATCATCGGTTACATCGTGATCGTCAAACATCATTAATGTCGATACATTGGCAAACAAACGCTCTACTTCACTTAATCCTTTTGCATAATCAATCAGTGCTGTTTTTTCAGCGTCAAAAATAGTTTTGTTTTGCTTGTTTTGACCTGAATACGTTGTGTTTTGTATATCAACGCATTGCCAAGCAGCAGCACTAAAATTTAATAAATAAAGTGCAATGTATTCTTCAAAATGGATAAGGTGATTGTAGGCTTTTACACTTGAAAAGTGAGGTTCGTCTTTTTTTAGCCAGTAACCAACACCTAACTTTGAGCGTTTTTGCCAAGGCGTTTTTGGTAAAAACAAATGGCGATTATAAAGTTGCTCATTTATATCATCCGGTAGCTCAATGGCAAGTGGTTGCTCTTTATAGATACCTAACGCTTTAATTAACTGATGAATAGCTAATAACATGGGGCCTGCTACGTCATCGGCATAAACTTGGTCACCGCTCAGTAATAGCAATTGTGCGCCTTGATTATTATTACCGCGCTGAGTATTTTGCCAGTGACTTGCAGACACTAAGCTGTCTTTTGCTGGGTGATGTGCATTACGGCATGAGCCATGCAAAATATCACTCAGTTTATCGGGGATTACAAATGCAGGCGTTGTTTGATTGCTATAGCACCAAGGCGATAAATCGATTGCTGTGTCGTCAATTACAAGCTCATAGCTTAATAAGCTATCTAGAGGGAGTTTGTTGTCTATTGGCTTTATAATAACGAAATGCAGGTATAAATGTTCGCCCAAAGAAACAGTATGTTGATCGCTATAACACTCAACATTTAATAAGTTTATTTGACAGTTTGCAGGCTTGGAGGTAGCAAACTGAATACAAACTCCAGTTTGCTCTGCACGGCGCACCATTGGCCCCATTAGTAAAATAGGAAGGTTTGCCGTGTGAGTAATCATGTATTTAGCCTTTAGCTGCTAATTTAAATAAAGAATAAAAGTTTTCGGTAGTCGCTTTAGCAAGTTCATTAAAGCTAATGCCTTTAAGTTCGCTAATGTAATAAGCAACATCTTCTACGTACGCTGGCTGATTTGTTTGCCCACGATACGGTACCGGTGCTAAATAAGGCGAGTCGGTTTCTATTAGTAATCTATCTAGCGGTATTTGCTTTACTACTTCTTTTAGCTCAATAGCATTTTTAAAGGTAACAATGCCCGAAATAGAAATATAAAAACCCATATCTATGGCTTTTTTTGCCATATCCCAATCTTCGGTAAAGCAATGTAATACACCACCGCAGTTTTCGGCCTTGTGCTCACGCATTAAATTAATGGTATCGCTGCGGGCATCACGAGTATGAATAATTAACGGCTTTTGTAATTCGTTAGCCACTTCAATATGCCCAACAAAGCTTGCTTGCTGCACTGCGTGGGTATCTTTTGAATAGTAGTAATCAAGACCCGTTTCACCAATAGCAACGACTTTGTCGTGTGAAGCTAAGTCGATTAGTTGCTGTTTATTAAGGGCGTCTTTTTGATCAAGTGGATGTACACCACATGAGGCTGAAACATCGTCGTAATGCTTAATTTTATCAAGCATGCTTGGAAACTGATCAAGCGTTACGCTTACACATAAAAAGTGCTCTATTTGCTTTGCACGCGCTTTATCAAGAACTTGGTCAAGGTTTAAGTCTAGTTTATCAAAATCAAGACGGTCTAAATGGCAATGAGAATCTACAATCACTATAAGGCCTGTATTATGTTCAGGGTTTAAATTTGTTCGTTTAATTTATTATGTTAACAATTAAAAGAACCCAATATAGGGCGGCGTTAATCTCAATGAAAAAACGACCCTATAACTACATGGTATATGTTTGATCGCCTGAGTTTAACATAGTCCCAAGCAGCTTTTCGATTTTAGCGTTTAGGTTTGTTTTATCATCTAAAAAACTAATACCAATACCTGGAGGATTAGAGCTTTGTGCACCTTGTGGCGTGATCCACGACACTTTACCTGTCACTACGTCATCTTCTAAGGCATCGGGCAAAGTGACTCTAAGCGCTAATGAATGCCCTGCTTCGTAACGCATATTAGTACGTACAAATAAGCCACCTTTTTTTAAGTAAGGCATATAACAACGGTATAACTCGTCTAAATCGTCTATGTCTACTAGTAGTTCTTGCATGATTAATCCTTTTAAGAATTTCGCAATGTGTATGCTAATCGTGATACAGCAAGCGGTAAATTAAGGCCAAGTACTTGTGTGTTATTTTGTAAAAACTCGCCTAATGCATTTTGCGCACTTTGATAAGCGTCAAAACTCATGCCTTGCAGTAATTGCTGCTTTAGTTGCACGCTTAAAAACAAAGTAAATATACGAACAAGTTCAGGCTGTTTATTTATTATATCGACTAACGCTTTAAAATTATGACTTTGTTTAAACTCAGTTGCAAACTTATACAGTGTATCAATATTTTTTAGCTGGTCTTGCTGTTGCCAATGCTTTACTTGCAGCGGTTGGTTATAAAAAAGTGCTAACCAACTATAGTTAGGAATATCTAATGTCTCTAGCCATTGCTGAGCAAGTGCTGTATTAGTTATTTTTACGTCACTTTTAGCGCATCGACTTAAAATAGTTGCAGGGAGCTGTTCTGGTTGGCTTGTGGTTAATATTAAAAAGCGGCTATTAGTTGGCTCTTCAAGTGTTTTTAATAATGCGTTAGCTGCTGCTGTGGTCATTTTTTCGCAATTTTCGATTATCGCGACTTTATTGCCATTTTGCGCTGCAGAGTGATTCATAAAATCACTAATACCACGAATATCATCTACACCAATACTTTGCCCATCAACTTGCGTTAAACGCTTGTCGGGGTGAGTGCCAGCCAGGTTAAGTAAACAACTTTTACACTGTCCGCAAGGTTTTAGCATACTGTTTTGCGCAGCTACCTGCGTAGCTATATTTTGGCATAGCAAAGCATTCCCAAGCTCATCACTTAACTCAAACTTACCTACGCCAACAGGCCCACAAAATAATTGCGCATGATGAAAACGCTCTGCGCGATAACTTTTCGCTAAACGTGCTTGAGTATCATGTAGCCAAGGCAATGGCATATTATTTTAGGCCTTCAAAAAATGAATGCAGTACATTGGTTATATCGCGATGTACTTTATCAATACTTTGGTTTGCATCGACCGTTTTAATGGTGTTGTCGTCGTTAGCAAGTTCAACATAACGCATACGTGTACGCTGAAAAAACTCAATGGCTTCTTGTTCAATTCGGTCTAGCTCGCCACGTCCTTTTGCACGTTCAAGGCCTATCACTGGGTCAATATCAAGGTAAATAGTTAAATCAGGCTTTAAGCCCTTTAATACCATTGAAGAAAGCGAAGCTAATGTATTTGAGCTAATACCACGCCCACCACCTTGATACGCCTGTGACGATAAATCATGACGATCGGCAAGTACCCATTGGCCTTTATCAAGCGCTGGAGTAATAACATTGTGCATTAGCTGCGAGCGTGCTGCGTACATAATAAGCAACTCGGTTTCAAAGGCGATTTCTTCTTCATGCTCTGCTTTTACAAGCGTACGAAGCGATTCAGCCAGTGGCGTGCCGCCAGGTTCGCGGACATTAATAAAGTCTATTTTTTGTTTGTTTAAAAAGTCTTGGCATAACGAAATAGCGGTTG
Organism: Pseudoalteromonas sp. SR45-1; assembly: GCF_014163655.1. Lineage (NCBI taxonomy): Bacteria > Pseudomonadati > Pseudomonadota > Gammaproteobacteria > Alteromonadales > Pseudoalteromonadaceae > Pseudoalteromonas > Pseudoalteromonas sp. SR45-1. The sequence continues at coordinate 513,968 of NZ_JACJDR010000001.1, forward strand.
ATTTACCCGCGCCTTCTAGCCCTTCTATTACTATAAATTTTGATTTCATAAAAACTTAATTCTTTTTATTTAATATATACGTTTTAACTGCCGCGTTATGCTGCTTTAACGTGGTTGAAAATTGGTGGCTACCATCGCCTTTTGATACAAAGTAAACGTATTCACTTTGCGGCGGATTAACTGCAGCTAAAATAGCGGCTTTAGATGGCATAGCAATCGGTGTTGGCGGTAAGCCATTAATACGATACGTATTGTAAGGCGTATAATCGCGCAAATCTTTACGTTTAATATCACCATCAAAGTCAGCGCCTAGCCCGTATATTACGGTAGGATCGGTTTGTAGGCGCATATTAGTGTTTAATCGGTTAACAAACGCTGATGCAATTAACGGACGCTCGCTGGCAAGGCCTGTTTCTTTTTCAATGATTGAAGCCATTATTAGTGCTTCGTATGCTGTTTTATAGGGTAAATTAGCGGCGCGCTGCTGCCAAGCATCATCTAATGTTTGCTGCATTTTTTGTGCTGCACGTTTTAATACACTGCTTGCAGTATCGTTATTATGATAATGGTAAGTGTCGGGGAATAACCAGCCTTCTAAGTGCGTGTCATTACCCAGTATTTGAGTACTTAGTTCGTCAATTTTTAAATCGTTTTGTAAATTATCAGCTTTTTTAATAGCACTTAGTACTTCACGTAAGTTTTGACCTTCAATTATGGTAAAACTAAAACTAATTTGCTGACCTTGGTTAATTTTTTTTACGTTGTTAATAACGCTATCGGCTGTTAGCTCGTAAAGCCCCGCTTTTAAGTCGGTAAGTGTGGGATCTAATTTGGCAATTACCTGATAACGCCAACAACTTTCTACCCAGTTTTTAGCTTGCCATTGTTGGCATAACTTATTAAAGCCAGTGCCATGCTTAACTTCAAATTGTGTGTTTTGTGCTACCTTTAACGAGCTATTTATTGTTGCTTGTAATTGCTGGTAACCAACAGCAGTGGTTATAACAGCTAAAAAAAGTACCGATAAAATAACTTTTAACACTCAGCCTCCTTGGCTAATAATTTAGTTAGTAATGCGTGGCTGTCGTCTGTATTAAATACCTGTTGCTCAATACGTTTTACAGGTACTGCTCCCATTAAGCTATTACACACAAATACGGCGTCTGCTTGGGTTAAGTCTTCTACTTTCACGCGTTTAAATTCAACAGGCAATTTATCACATAACGATTGCAGATAAACGCCCTTTATTCCGCACTCATCAAGCAATGGCGTAAACACACGCTTATTTTCAATCGCAAAAATATTAGCTGCAGAAGCTTCAATTACATTGTTATTGTAATCAAGCACTAACACATCGTCGCAGTTTTGCGTTTGCATTGCTTTTTTAACTAGTACTTGCTCTAGCCGGTTTAGTGTTTTAAGACCCGCTAAATAAGGCTGTGCTGCTAATTTAATTGGGCTTATTTCGAGATTTACACCCTTTTTAACAAGCGCTTCGTAATTACTAGGGTAATCTAATATGCTCAATAAAATAGTAATATTACACTCACTTGGCAGCCCATAACCACGTCCGCCTTCGCCTCGCGTTACAAGTATTTTAAGCACGTTGAGTGGTGCAGCTTTTATATGCAAAGCAATTTGGTTTTCAAGGCGATTAAAATCTAGCTCAGGAAAACCCAAACGCTGTCCGCATTCAATCAAACGCGCTTTATGATGAGCCCAATACTGTACTTGCCCATTAACAACTTTAGCCGTTGTAAAAAAGCCGTCACCGTAATTTAAGCCTCTGTCACGCGTGCTTAAAGTGCTGTTTTGATCTACTGCTATTATTGTTTGCATTTTATTTGGCATATAAAAAAAGCCCAGTTAAACAACTGAGCTCTTATAATTTGATTCGTTGTTAAAAAAGATTATACCTTTTTAAATAGCAACGAGCCATTAGTACCACCAAAACCGAACGAGTTACACAGTGCAAAGTCTAACTTTGCATCACGTGCAGTGTGAGCAATATAATCTAAGTCACACCCTTCGTCTGGGTTATCAAGGTTGATAGTTGGCGACACTTTTTGATCTGTCAGTGATAAAATCGAAATAATCGATTCAACCGAGCCTGCAGCACCTAACAAGTGACCCATCATCGATTTAGACGAGCCTACCATTACATCTTTAGCTGCATTACCAAAAATAGATTTAACAGCGGCAGTTTCTGCTTTGTCGCCTGCATTTGTAGATGTACCGTGTGCGTTAATGTAACCAATTTGCTCAGCGTTTACTTGCGCATCATTTAGTGCGTTTTGCATTGCAAGGGCAGCACCGGCTCCATCTTCTGGTGGTGATGTCATGTGGTACGCATCGCCGCTCATACCAAAGCCTACTAGCTCAGCATAAATTTTAGCGCCACGCGCTTTTGCATGTTCGTACTCTTCAACTACAACAACACCTGCACCGTCAGAAAGCACAAAGCCATCGCGGTCTTTATCCCAAGGGCGAGAAGCCGCTTGTGGGTCGTCATTGCGGGTTGAAAGTGCACGTGCAGCATTAAAGCCACCCATACCAATTGGGGTACAGGCTTTTTCTGCACCGCCAGCAACCATTGCATCTGCATCACCGTAGGCAATCATGCGCGCGGCATGGCCAATATTATGCAAACCAGTAGTACAGGCAGTTACAATTGAAATATTTGGACCACGAAGTCCATGCATCATTGATAAGTGACCTGAGATCATATTAATAATGGTAGACGGCACATAAAATGGCGATAACTTGCGCGGACCACTATTTAATAACTTAATGTGGTTTTCTTCGATAAGCGTTAAGCCACCAATACCAGAGCCCACAGCTACACCTATACGTGTTGCGTTTTGCTCAGTAATTTCAAGGCCTGAATCTTTAAAGGCTTGAACACCCGCTGCAATGCCGTACTGAATAAACAAGTCCATTTTTTTAGTATCTTTCGCTGACATGTATGCAGTTGCATCAAAGTCATTTATTAAACCAGCGAATTTAGTACCAAATTTTGATGTATCAAAGTGGGTTATTGTTTGAATGCCACTTTTGCCATCTAATAAGCCTTGCCAGGTTGATTGAACATCATTACCTAGCGGCGTCAACATTCCTAAGCCAGTTACGACGACTCGACGTTTAGCCACGGTTTGCCTCCAATAAGGGATATTTACAAGGGGATGATCATACCCAAGCTACCTCAAAGTGCTAGTCCCAAAATAGATTAAAAACGCATAACACAATCAAAATTAATTTTTAGCTAAAATTGAGCATTGAGGCTTAAGTTTTGAATCACGAACTTTGAGGTGGTTTGGATATAAAAAATTAAAGGCAGCGGATGCTGCCTTTAACGTGCGATTAATTACTCAGCGTGTGCTGTTACGTAATCGATAGCAGTTTGTACTGTAGTGATCTTCTCAGCTTCTTCATCTGGGATCTCAGTATCAAACTCTTCTTCAAGAGCCATTACTAGTTCAACAGTATCAAGAGAATCTGCACCTAGGTCATCTACGAAAGAAGATTCATTTTTAACTTCTTCTTCTTTAACACCTAGTTGTTCAATGATAATTTTCTTTACGCGTTCTTGGATATCGCTCATTCTTCTTTCCTTTATTAAAAACGCCGATGCGTTATTTTCAGATTGCCGCGTAGTTTACGCGGCATAATTCTCTGATTCAATGATTTGACCATAAATAATTGTCTGGTCAAACCTCTGAGTGTGTGTTTTGTCTTTTATCGCTTATTTTCGCAGCGATTTCAAGTATGTTTAAAGCAAGTTCACAAATAATTCAATGTTTTTGAGGTAACTTACTTAACTTTATTAGGTAACAATGTGGGTACAATGGTTATTAAACCATGTACATCGCGCCATTTACATGCAAAGTTTCACCTGATACGTACGCAGCAGCGTCAGATGCTAAATAACATACCGCAGCTGCAATTTCGTCTGGTTGGCCTAAACGCCCTGCTGGAACATTTGCAAGTGTTGCTGCTTTTTGCTCATCAGTTAAATCATCAGTCATATCAGTTTGAATAAAACCAGGTGCCACTACGTTTACTGTAATACCACGTGATGCCACTTCGCGTGCAAGTGACTTAGAAAAACCAATGACGCCTGCTTTAGCCGCTGCATAGTTAGCTTGTCCTGCATTACCCATAGTGCCCACTACTGAGCCAATATTGATAATACGACCTTTCTTTTTCTTCATCATTGGACGAAGTACCGCTTTAGATAAACGGAAAATCGAGCTTAAGTTAGTGTCGATTATATCGTCCCATTCAGTCTCTTTCATACGCATTAATAGGTTGTCACGTGTGATACCTGCGTTATTAACAAGTACGTCAATATCGCCAAAATCAGCTTTTATTGCGGCAAGTGTCGCTTCAATAGATGCAGGATCCGTTACGTTTAATGCATAACCTTTACCATTGTCACCTAAGTACTCGCTGATTTTAGCAGCGCCTGACTCGCTTGTAGCAGTGCCTGCTACTTTTGCACCTTGCGCAACTAATGTTGTTGCAATTGCTTTACCAATACCACGGCTAGCGCCAGTAATTAGGACAATTTTGCCCTCTAAAGAAAATAAATTAGACATTTTATATACTCTTATTTAGCAGCAGCGATTGAAGCGGCATCGTTTACTGAGCCACAAACCATTGCTTTATCAATTCGTTTAGCAAGTCCTGTTAATACTTTACCAGGACCAAATTCGTAGCTTTGCGTTACATCTTGTGCAACCAAGGCTTGTACTGTTTCTGTCCAGCGAACTGGGCTGTATAGTTGACGTACTAGTGCATCTTTAATTGCATCAGCGGTCGATTCAGCTTTTACATCAACATTATTAATTACATCACACTTAGGTGTATTAAATGTTAAAGCGGCCAAGTCTACCGCTAGCTTATCAGCAGCTGGCTTCATTAGTTCACAATGTGAAGGTACGCTAACCGAAAGTGGTAATGCGCGTTTAGCACCAGCATCTTTACATGCTTGTGATGCTCTATCTACTGCCGCTTTATGCCCTGCAATAACAACTTGACCAGGAGAATTGTAGTTAACTGGAGATACAACCTCACCTTGCGCTGAGGCAGCACATGCCGCTTTTATTTCTTCATCGCCTAAGCCAATAATCGCAGCCATTGAACCTACGCCTGCAGGTACAGCTTCTTGCATGTATAAACCTCGGTTTTCAACAAGCTTAACAGCTTCGCTCAAGCTTAGTACGTCGCTACATACTAGTGCTGAATATTCACCTAAGCTGTGCCCCGCCATAACAACGTCTGCATCTGGGTTTGCTGCAAGCCAATCACGGTAAATAGCAACACTTGCAGTTAATAATGCAGGTTGTGTACGATGAGTTTGATTTAATTTTTCTTCTGGGCCATTAAGAACTAGCTCTGCTAAGTCGTAACCCAGTGCATCTGATGCTTCTGCAAATGTTGCTTTAACAATGTCAGAACTCTCTAGTAGCTCTTTTAACATACCAACGCTTTGCGAGCCTTGACCTGGGAATAGAAGTGCAATTTTTTGTGCCATACTTTGCTCTTTTTAATTAAACAAATAAATAATGAAATACACGGCACATCAATTATTGATTAACCGCCGTGTCTTTAGAATGTGTTTTTTCGAAAATAGCGGCTATTTTATCAGGAAGTTGACGTTCAACCTCTTTTACCGCTTCATCAATTGCTGCTTGAAATGCTTTAGCTGACGCATTTCCATGACTTTTAACGACAATACCGCGCAATCCTACCAGAGAAGCACCGTTATACTGGTCGGGGTTCACCCTTTTATAGAGTTTTTTTATTATTGGACGCAATATAAACGCCATACATTTATACAAAAGGTGCTTTTCGAGCGCAGCTGTAAACTTATTCATAATAAGCTTGGCAATGCCTTCGCATGTTTTGAGCGCCACGTTACCCACAAACCCTTCGCATACAATAACATCAGCCTTGCCAGAAAAAATATCACTTCCTTCGCTGTAACCAATGTAATTAATATGTGGGCTTTGCTGCATTAATTGTGCAGCCTGTTTAATATCGTCGTGGCCTTTAATGTCCTCAGCGCCAATATTTAATAAGCTAACGCGAGGGTTATCGCAGCCAAGTGCTTGGCCAGCAACTACAGAGCCCATAATCCCAAACTGATACAGCATTTGCGCATCGCAGTGCACATTAGCACCTAAGTCGAGTAAATATACTGGGTTTTGGCTTTCTGTAGGAACAGATGAAATGAGTGCGGCACGTTTAACACCTGGCAGCATTTTTAATACATAGTGAGCCATAAAAAATAAAGCGCCGGTATTACCTGAGCTAACACACGCTTGTGCTTCGCCCGCTTTAACTAAATCAAGGGCAACACGCATAGATGAATCTTTTTTTGAACGTACAGCAATTGCAGGTTCGCAGGCGTTAGTGACTATTTCACTACAGTGACGAATTATGAGTCTTGGATGAGATAAAGAATCGAGGGATTCGAGTTCTTTAGATATAACGTCTTCATTGCCACATAAAATGAGACTTAAATTGGCATGAGCGTTTACCGCATGAACGGCAGCAGGAATAGATGAACGGGGGCCGTAATCGCCCCCCATCATATCTAACGCTATGGTTAGATCTTTCAGCATATAAGTAATCTCTTATTTAGAAATTACTTGAACGCCTTTGTAGTAACCATCTGCAGTCACATGGTGACGACGATGAGTCTCACCAGATGTTTGATCTACAGTTAAAGTTGGACCACTGATCGCATCGTGTGAACGGCGCATGCCGCGTCTTGCACGAGACTTTTTGCTTTTTTGTACAGCCATAGTCTTCTCCTAAGAATCTTTCTTAAGTTGTTTCAAAATATCAAATGGATTAGGTTTATCATCTTCCGCCTTTAATACACCAAAGCTGGCAGGCTTTGCTGAATAACTGCATGAAGCTTCGTTGTGGGTAGCCACTAATGGAATTGCTAAAATTAGTTCGTCTTCAATTAAATCAAAAACGTTAACTTCACCATTTTCATCAAGTGCTACTTCGTCGTAGTCTTCAGGAAAAATATCTAACTCTGTATCTTCACCTACTGGTGAATATGCAAAGTCTTGAACCAAATCCAACCCTAAATCACCATTACAACGTTGACAAATGACAGTAACATGTGTGGACAAATTGCCTCTAATCACAGCGAAACCTTGATCATCGTTTTTGCAATGTATTTTTACCGCTATTTCACCTACTTCTTCCTGCACAACTTTCTCTAAACGAGTAAGTTTTTCAAGCGGTACAATTCCGTCATACTTTAAACGGTGCTGCGCTGCTTTGCCTGGATGAAGAGTGATGGGAATTTTCACCTTTTGCATAGGGGCTGCATCATATAGATAGTTAGTTTGTTAGTCAAAGTAAAAAACCATTTTTACTTGGTTTTTAACGTGTTTTACTCTCGGATCTGATTTATCCTAACTCAATCTGAATTATCGTAGGAAAACAGTCCATGAAGCTTCCACTCATTTTAGCGTCAAGCTCGCCTTTTAGGCAGTCTTTATTACAAAAATTTAATTTACCCTTTGATACGTTTTCACCCGACGTTGACGAATCAGCACTTGAATGCGAAACACCTACTGAACTGGTTAAGCGTTTAAGTGAGTTAAAAGCCTCAGCAGCTAATAAACACTTTAAAAAAGGGTTAGCAATTGGATCAGACCAAGTCGCTGTGTTTAACAATCAAATTTTAGGTAAACCGCACAATAAACAAAATGCTCTAAAACAACTAAATTTATTTAGCGGTAATACTGTAACATTTTTAACTGGGCTTTGTGTTTACGATATTGTAACTGGAACAAAAAAAACCTGCGTAGAACCTTTTAATGTGACGTTTAAAACCCTAAGTGATGCACAAATTAGTGCTTATTGCGACGCAGAGCAGCCTTATAACTGTGCTGGCAGCTTTAAAAGTGAAGGGTTGGGTATCTGTTTATTTGAAAAACTAAGCGGAGACGATCCTAATAGCTTAATTGGATTACCATTAATTAAACTCAGCCAATTACTGGCTGAGTTTGGTATTGATGTGCTTAACGCTCAAAACAAGTTCTAATTAAATAAATTAGCCAAGCAAAACCTGTTGCAATTGCAGATAATTATCTACTGTTGCAACAGGGCTAAGCTTATTTAGCTGCTGTGCGTTATGTACACCCATTGTTACGCCAATTCTATCCATGCCTGCAGCTTTTGCCATTGTCATGTCTATTTGAGTGTCACCAATCATTACAGCGTCTTGAGCGCTTATGCCAAGTTCTTCAAGTAATTGATACAGCATATTTGGAGAGGGCTTAGACAGTGCGTCGTCGCTTGTACGTGTTGCACTAAAAAAATGTCTAAGTTGGCTTTGATCAAGCAAACGCTCTAATCCATCTCGACCTTTACCTGTTGCAACCGCTAAAACAATGCCCTGCTCTTTTAAGGCACCTAAAACGCTGACAACATTATCAAATACAGGAGTTGGCGTGGTATCAACACTATATTGGTGTTTATACCCTTTAATTAGCGCTTGATGCTGCGCGACATTATCGGGAAATAAAACATCAATTGCTTTTTCAAGCGACATACCAATAATATTTTTAATTGCTAAATCACTTGGCGCCACTAAATTAAGTGACTCAGCACTACTACGAATACAGTTAACTATTTTAGTGACTGAATCCATAACGGTGCCATCCCAATCAAAAATGACGAGCTTATATTTTTTAATCGGCGTCACTGCAATCACTGTTTTGCGTCTCGTAATTTTAGTAATGTATTTTTAAGCGTTTTATCAAGGGGCGCTTCAATACGCATCGTTGTTTCGTTTTTAGGATGATAAAAACTTAAATCGTGTGCATGTAAGAATAAACGGTTTAACCCAACTTTACGCATTGATTCATCAAACCCCTGGTCACCGTATTTATCATCGCAGGCGATAGGATGACCTTTACATTGTGTATGAACACGAATTTGGTGCGTACGTCCTGTAACAGGTGATGCTTGTACAAGTGAGCAATCGTTAAAACGTTCAAGTACTTTAAAACGCGTATGCGAAGGCTTGCCCTCAGTGTTATCTACACGTACTACGCGTTCACCCGATTTAAGGGTATTTTTACGCAGCCCTTCGGTAACGTTTTTAGTTTTAGAGTCCCACTGCCCTTCTACAAGTGCCCAGTAATTTTTTTCCATGGTTTTTTCACGAAGCTGTTCATGCAATGCTGTTAACACCGAACGGCGCTTTGCAATAAGTAAACAGCCCGATGTATCACGGTCAAGCCTATGTACTAGCTCAAGATTGCGCTCTTCTGGGCGAAGCGCGCGCAGCGCTTCAATTAAACCATAACTTAAACCACTGCCACCATGAACAGCCATACCTGAAGGTTTATTTATGACGATAAGGTATTTATCTTCAAATAAAATATCGTTTTCTAGGCGAGTTACTTTGTCTAACTTTGATGGTACAAACTCTTCACGCTCAGCAACTCTAATAGGTGCAATACGCAGTACATCGTCAAGCTGTAGTTTATATACAGGCTTAATACGCTTTTTATTAACGCGTACCTCACCTTTGCGCAAAAGTTTATAAATAGCGCTTTTAGGCACCCCTTTTAAATGGGTAATAAGAAAGTTATCAATACGCTGACCTAAATGGTCTTCATTGATCGTGACATAAGTTACTTGTAAGTCGTTTTTTTCTGACATTGCCTAATCACTAATTTAAGTAAAATAATTTAGTTGCTAACACTGTAATAATAGTGGGATAATCAGCAGCGCAAATATTTAGTATTTGCAAATAACAACGGTGCTTTTTAACACATTAAAACATTCGTGATGCACATTCTGGGTAGCCGATCATACAGATCCGAGTTAAGTTTTCCAAAGCTTTTATGCCTCCTCAGTTAACACGTGCGATCAATTAACGGCAATGCGCGTAATATATTGCTGGTTAAGTTTGAACATGAAGCGATTTTTAATGTGCTAGAGAAAGCAATGAACAGATAATTTGTCTGATAGTGACGACGTAAAAAACGTCGTTCAGCACTAGCTCAATTATTGTAGTACCGTACAGCAGCTTATTTAGAATTAAAAAAATCTAATAAATAAGCGTTCATTAACATCGGCAGCGATTTTTGCTCTTAAAACGGATATTAGCGATACATCAGTATGTATTGCTCACCAACTTAATGAGCCCTACGCGCCTAATATGAATGATATTTAGTAAGATTAATATGACAGGCCGACTTCTGGGTAAAACTTGTAAACGTAGCTGAAAAGCCGACAGTTTTAGCACCATTAAGAATTTAATAGCGGTAATAATCGCTATTGTTTGCCAGCATTTAAAATACTGCATACGAGATACAGAGCCGTTCCGTTAAAGACCCAGTCGTGAGGCTGCACATTCTAAAAATAGGGACAACTGAACAGGCGAGAAAAACATCGTCATGTCAGCGACATAAATTAAGTAGAGTAACAATATGAAACGTATGCTAATCAATGCAACGCAGCAAGAAGAAATGCGCGTAGCACTGGTTGATGGCCAGCGCCTTTATGATTTAGATATCGAAAGCCCAGGTCACGAACAGAAAAAAGCCAATATTTATAAAGGCAAAATCACTCGCATTGAACCATCTCTTGAAGCAGCATTTGTTGATTACGGTGCTGACCGCCATGGTTTCCTTCCTTTAAAAGAAATTGCACGTACTTACTTCCCTGCAGGTTACACTTTTCATGGTCGCCCTAACATTCGCGACGTAATAAAAGAAGGTCAAGAAGTAATAGTACAAGTTGATAAAGAAGAGCGCGGCCAAAAAGGCGCAGCGTTAACTACTTTTATCAGTGTTGCTGGTAGCTATTTAGTTCTTATGCCTAATAACCCTCGTGCTGGCGGTATTTCTCGTCGTATTGAAGGTGACGAGCGAACTGAACTTAAAGAAGCATTAGGTCGTTTAGAACTACCTAAAGGTATGGGCTTAATTGTTCGTACAGCGGGTGTTGGTAAATCATTTGAAGAACTTAACTACGATTTAAAAGCACTATTAGTACATTGGGATGCAATTAAACAAGCAGCCGATAGTGCTAAAGCACCGTTTTTGATTCACCAAGAAAGCAACGTGATTTTCCGCGCAATACGCGACTATTTACGTCGTGACATTGGCGAAATTTTAATTGATAAACCACGTGTTTTTGAAGAAGCTAAAGCGCACATTGAGCGTTTTCGTCCTGACTTTATGAGCCGTGTTAAGCTTTATCAAGGTGACACTCCTTTATTTACACATTACCAAATTGAAAGCCAAATTGAGTCTGCATTCCAGCGTGAAGTACGTCTTCCTTCTGGTGGTTCAATTGTAATTGACCCTACTGAAGCACTGACATCTATTGATATCAACTCGTCTAAGGCAACTAAAGGCGGCGATATTGAAGAGACAGCACTTAATACAAACTTAGAAGCGGCCGATGAAATTGCACGTCAATTACGTCTTCGTGACCTAGGTGGTTTAATTGTAATCGACTTTATTGATATGACTCCTCCACGCCATCAACGTGAAGTAGAGAATCGTTTAAAAGATGCAGCGCGCCCAGACCGTGCTCGCGTTCAAATTGGTAAAATCTCACGCTTTGGTTTGCTTGAAATGTCGCGCCAGCGTTTGCGTCCTTCATTAGGTGAAGCAAGCCAAGGCCCATGTCCACGTTGTAGTGGCCAAGGTACTATTCGTTCAAACGAATCAATAGCACTTTCAATTCTTCGCTTAATTGAAGAAGAAGCAATTAAAGACAATACAGCACAAGTAAATGCACAAGTGCCTGTTGCTGTTGCTGCTTATTTATTAAATGAGCAACGTCGTAGTGTTCATCGCATTGAAAAACATCATAAATGTGACGTAGTGATTATTCCAAATCAACATATGGAAACACCACATTATGAAGTTATGCGCTTACGTAAAGACGAAACACTTGAAACTGTAAGTTACGGACAAGTTGTTGCACCAGAGCCTGAAGTATTCGAGATGTCAAAATCTCCAAGTACGCCAGTCCGTGAAGAGCCGATGCTAAAAGGCGTGGTAATGCCTTCTACTCCTGCTCCACAAGCAGCGCCAGCTAAAGCCGTAGAGCCTGCGGCGGTAGCACAAACTAAAACTGAAGGTGGCTTACTAGCTGCTATTGGTAATTGGTTTAAGTCGTTATTTGCAAGTGAATCTGAAGAAGAGAAAAAAGAAGCTGTAGAAAAAGAGCAGCAAGAAACGCGCAATAATGCACGTCGTGGTAACGATAATCGTCGTCGTAATAACAATCAACGCCGTCGTAATAATAACCCACGCACTAACAAGCCGCGCAATGAGCGTCCAGCCGCTGAAGAGGAAGCTAAAACTGACTCAGCAGCAAGCACCGAGACTCAAGAGAGAAGCGAGAACCGCAACAAGCGCCGTCGTAATCCTAACTCTCGTAAGCGCCCAGAGCATAAAAACCAAGAAAAAGATCAAGTTAAAACTGAAGCCCCTGCAAAGGCGGAAGTAGAAACTGATTCTAAGCCAGCACAAGCTGCAGAGCCTAAAGAACAGAAGCCTAAAGTTCGCCGTCAACGTCGTAACATACGTAAAAAAGTACGTCTGCAAGATGAAAAAGCTGAGCAAGCTAACTCAACAGAGCAAGCACCTGAGCAAACGGCTGTAACTGAAACTCCACAAGTTCAAGAGCAAGCTCCTGCTGTAGAAAAGCAAAAGCAAACTCCGGCAGAAAAAACAGCTCACATTAAAGAAGAGAAAGTTGATGTTGTTGATTCTAACGATGAAACAGCAACTACTGAAGACGAACAAGAGCAAACACGTACACGTTCACGTCGCTCTCCTCGTCATCTTCGTGCATCTGGTCAACGTCGTCGTCGCCCTGAAGGTGAAGCAGAAGTTAAATCTGATGAAGCCCCTGCATTTATTCCAGTTGCTGATCAAGCTGCTGCAGAATACGAAGCAGAACTTAAAGCTAAATCAGAAGAAACACCGGTAGATGCGTCGCAACAAGTTGAACAAGCCGTTGCTGTTGAAGACTTAGCAAAAGTTGAAGCTGTAGAAGAGCCAGTAAAAGCTAAAGAACCGGCTAAAGTTGAAACGCCAGTAGCCACTGAAGAACCTACTAAAGTTGAAGATGTTAATGAGTAATATATTTGTTTTAGGGAAATTACATGCAAGAGTAACGGGATTATTTGATTTCGGTAGAAATCAAAAAGATTTAAATTATTTACCTCTGACAGTAAGTCAAATTCATAACTCG